>CAYSGC010000034.1:0-9733 GCA_964430145.1 uncultured Fusobacteriaceae bacterium
TTTTTATGCTTATTTTTTCATCTGTCTATACAATGCCCATTAAGGGGGACAGGGTTACCACTGGGACCCCCGTTGATGGGAACCTAATCTCTGCTTCAGAGAGGCTTACTGTAAATGCTCAGGTGGAGGGGTCTGTCATCTCAGCCTCTAAGTTTTTGGATGTAAACAGCAGTAGCAGAAATGTAGTTGCAGCTGCCAGTGAGATAATTATCGGTGGGGATATCCAGAACATCCTGGTCTCTGCCTCTAAAAACCTTACAGTTAACGGGAAGGTGGGGGAGGCTGTAGTAGTCGCCGCCGATTCTATGCTTTTCAATGGAACTACCAAGGATATAGTGGTAGCTGCAAGAGAAGTGGATATCACAGGAGAGGTGGACAACCTCTTTGCTGCTGCTGACAGGATCTATATAAGCGGTACCGTAAGGGGAGATCTCTACTCCACAACAAGCAGGGTAGAGATGAGAGGTGAGGGAAGGATCCTGGGGAGGGTTTACTCTCCAGAAGAGATCCCTCATAAGACCAGGAAGGATGTGGTTAAAAAGAGCTGGGGATTTATTCGGATGGCCTCCCTTTTCCACTCGCTTCTGGGAATCCTCTTTATAAGCCTCCTTCTGAGAAAGTCTTCATCAATAACCAAGGGGCTCTCTGAAAGCCTATTCAGGAAAGGTCTCCTGGCATTTTTTACAGGAGTCTTCTTTATGGTAGTGCTTCCAGTTTTTTCAGTGATCACCCTTCCTCTCCTTGGGATATATAGCTTGGGAATAGTGATGGCTTACCTATTTATCTTTATAGTGTCAAAGTCATTTTTAGTAGTTGCTCTTTCAGATCGCTACAACTACTTCCTCTCTCTCATTACAGTGGTGGGGCTGAGTTTCTTCACCCTCATCAGCCTTATCCTTTCAATAGCGGGCTTGGGAATCTTCCTCCTCTACATGAAGGAAATCCTAGCTAATACTGCCCAAGAGGAAGCATAAAAAGCAACGTGACATTGCATCCCGATAGTCGGTAGAAACACTAATTACTTCATGAAAATTTTTAATAAATTCTATACTTTCCTAAAAAAGAACCGCCAGAAATGGCGGTTCTTCCAGTCTGTATAACTTTACTTACTCTCATGGCCTCTGCCCATGGTATCCAGATCTCTATGGAACTCAGAATAGATATCCATATTTTTCTCCGACTGCTCCCTTACCCTGGAGATCATACTCTGCTCCTCTCTCACTACACCTTGCACTACCTGAAGCTCCTGGCCTTCTCTATACTCGAAATCTCTTCCATATGATAATCCACCTATTACAAGCATTCCCACTAATAACATCTTCTTCATCTCTCTCATCTCCTCAAAACTAAAATACGATACTGCCCTCTACCAGGGTCCCCTACTTTCGTTTTTCCTCTGTTATTTTATGTAGTTATTATATAAGTTTTTTAGAGTATATTACACGTCACTTGACACCAAAAGAAAATAAAAATTCTCTTTCTGGAACTTGACTTTTAATCTTTCAATCTCCTCTGAAAATTAAAAATTAATTAGAGATATTCTATCCCTCCCTACAGGATTTATTGAAGGATAACTTTTCAACTTTTAAAAATAGAGGTTCGCCATACACAAACCGAACAAAAAAATAAATCCATTGATAGATACCCCTGAGGATCCCTTTGAGCTATAATCTATCCTATAGACAGCGGGGAAAGTTCCCTGCAGAGGGGGGAAAGGAATATGAAAAGGATAGTTTTAATATTGATGACAGTCATTATGAGCATCTCCGCCATGGGAAAGGGAAGGGTGGAGAGGATACTAGAAGCCGGAAGGATAAGAGTGGGAACTACAGGAGACTACAGACCATTTACCCACCTGGAGGACGAAAGATACGAGGGATATGATATAGAGGTGGCAAAATACATCGCCCAGGAGCTGGGAGTAGAGGTTGAGTTCGTGCCCACTACCTGGAAGACTCTATTGGATGATTTAGAGGGAGATAAGTTTGATATAGCCATGGGAGGAATCTCCAGAAATACAGGGAGAAAGGTGAGAGCGGAGCTTTCCAGACCCTACCTTACCTATGGGAAGTGTCCCATCGTCAGAAAAGAGGATGCAGGGAAATACACCTCCCTTGAAGCTATAGATCAGCCTGGTATCAGAGTTGGGATAAATATCGGGGGAACCAATGAGAAGTTTGCAGAAGCCAACATCAAAAATGCCGAGATAGTGAGGTATAAAAATAACCTGGATGTACCCATGGCAGTTATGAAGGGGGAGGTAGATGTTATGATCTCCGAGACTCCAGAGGGGATCCACTATGCCAATAACTACAGGGAACTGGCATCCCCTATGACAGATAATCCAATGACAAAAAATCAACTGGGATATCTCATTCCCAAGGGGGAGTATGATATGGTATCGTTAATAAACTTTATTATGGAGGATATGGAGCTGAAGGGTGTCATGGATAAGCTAAAGGTAGAAAATATAAGGTAAGAAAAAAAGGTAGTGTAAATATTTTTGTGTTTTTAGATCCTTCTCTTGATTGCTGAATGATACTGTTGTATCAAAGTAATTAAGGGAGGGATTTTTTATGTCTGTATTACCAAAGGAGCTGGTTAGAAATTTTGTTAGAGAGGGAAATTTTAAATCTATTAAGGATATTGAGAATGCTTTAAAGGATATTTTCAAAGATACTATTCAGGAAGCCCTGGAGGCTGAAATTGAAGAAGAACTTGGGTACTCCAAGTATGACTTAGCTAATAAAACAACCACTAATTCTAATGGTAAATACAAGAAAACTGTTAAATCAAGCGCTGGAAACCTTGATCTGTTAGTTCCCAGGGATAGAGAAGGCGCATACCAGCCTAAGATTGTTGAAAAACACCAAAGAGATATCTCTAACTTAGAAGATAACATTTTATCACTCTATGGAAAGGGGATGAGCACTAGGGATATCAGCTCTCATGTTCAGGATATTTATGGAATAGATGTCTCTCTTGAAAGTGTAAGCAGAATAACTGATAAATTAATTCCTCTGATCCAGGAATGGCAGAGTAGACCTCTTGACCCTGTATATCCTTTTGTCTTCCTTGATGCTGTCCACTACTCTGTAAAAGAGGAGAATAGGATTGTTAAAAAAGCTGCCTACGTTGTCTTAGGAATTACTCTGGAAGGAAGAAAGGAGATTCTAGGAATATACATAGGTGAGAATGAAACCTCGAAATTCTGGTTATCTGTAATGACTGACCTTAAAAACAGAGGGGTTAAAGATGTCGTAATAGCCTCTGTAGACGGCTTAAACGGTTTTGATAATGCTATTCTAAGTGTGTTTCCACAAGCTCAGATCCAGAGATGCATAGTTCATCAAATTAGGAACACTCTAAAATATGTAAGCTATAAAGACAGGAAATCTTTTGCGCATGACTTAAAATCTATCTATACAGCCCCAAGTGAAGAGGCAGGCGTAACCGCTCTTAATTCTGTTAAGGATTCCTGGAAAGCTAAATACCCTTATGCTCTAAGGAGCTGGGAGGTGAATTGGAATCAATTAAGCGCATTCTATGAATATACAGCAGAAATTAAAAAGGTGATGTACACAACCAATGTGATAGAAAACGTCCACAGACAGTTCAGGAAGGTCACTAAATCTAAGGGAGTATTTCCTACAGATATGTCCCTATTGAAGCAGCTATACTTAGTAGTAATTGAGTTAGATAAAAAGTGGGATCGTAGCTTTAAAAGAGGTTGGGATCAAATCTTAGGACAATTGGCAATTAAATATAAAAACAGGCTCTCAGAATATTTATTCTAAAGAGCCTGCTGGCTTATTCAGTAATTAAGTTTTGGAGAATACACAAAAGATGTTACATTACCTGTAATTTAGATTCCTATCTGTTAAATGGGAGCCCAAACAGGGATCCTTTTAAATTAAACATTTATCCATCTTTCCAGGATACTCATTATTTAACCTTTCTAAGGACTTCTCCAATTATCTCTTAATCAAAGAATTAGGATTATTCCCTGCTTTGATAGGGTTCTATTTGAACAGCTCCCCTTTAACGTACTCTTCCTAAGTCAGATATTTTTAAATTTAAGATATCTCTTTAAGATTTTTCTTCAGTGTTTTTAAGAACTGCTTTTCTCTATTTGAAAATATATAATTCTTTTGTACTGCAAGACAAACATATAAATTATTTGGAAAATCATCTATTGGTAAAGTTTTACATCCTAAGAATTCTTGCTCTTCGGAAATTTTACCCATTAAAACTGCTATATAATCCCCTTTAATAACACTGTCAACAAGACCTCCTCTATCAAAAACAAAAAATACCTGATCCTTTGATTTCCTTCCCAAAACTTTAAGCCAATCTTCAAAAGCAAAATTCTCATAAGTTGAAATTTTTACCTTAATCAAATCTTTAAATGAGATGGAATTTTTATCACTATAAATTCCTTTAGAAGAAACTAATGCCATGGGTTTTATATTAGTTGATAGAGTTATAAGGTCCAGATTATATTTTTCAATAGTATCCATATGCTCTTCTATTCTATTATCAAAACAATAAAACAGTGAAAAACGATACTTTTTTTCAATAACATCTTGTAACGTTTGAATAAGTCCTGTTTCTTTAAATAGGTCCTCACAATCCCTGCAAGGATAAGATTGCTTAAACTCCATAAAACTTTCCATAAATGTGGATGAATAGGTACATGAAATAGAGATCTGAGAATTTTTTGAAAATTTAATAGGGATATTTTTAATAAGTTCAATTTCAGCAACAATGTTTTTAGCATGTCTGATAAACATCTTACCTTCATCTGTTAAAGTAATCCCTCTATTAAACCTTTTAAAGATTTTAAATCCAATCTCTTT
Source organism: uncultured Fusobacteriaceae bacterium (assembly GCA_964430145.1). Classification (GTDB taxonomy): domain Bacteria; phylum Fusobacteriota; class Fusobacteriia; order Fusobacteriales; family Fusobacteriaceae; genus Propionigenium. The sequence goes on from CAYSGC010000034.1 coordinate 4,860, forward strand.
TTCAACAGTTTTTACAATAGTGCTCAAATTTGGTTGAGATAAAAATAGATTTTGAGCAGCTTTATTTATCGATCCACAGTTTGATATTTCAATAAGATATTTTAAAAAGCTAATATTCATGAATCTCTCTCCTCTAATCAAGATTTACAGGATTATTGTAGCATCTTTATATAAAGAAAAATATATTTTGTATAAAAATAAAACATTTTTTAGTGTGTTATATAGAATTTCATATAACTCCCTATAAATATATATAATAATCAATCTCAATCTATGTGCTAAACTCAGTTTATAAAGATAAAGCTTAATTATACAAAAATATTTTAAATGTGGAGGTTTTTTTATGAGTAAACAACCAACAAGTGCATTAGCATCACCAAGATTTTGTAATATGGGAACATTTATGAGAATGGGTAAAGTAGAGAGTGCTCAAGGATTAGATTTTGTAATAGCGGGAGCTCCATTTGATACAGCAAGTTCTTTCCGTTCTGGTTCTCGTTTTGGACCTAATGCCATCAGAAATATTTCAGTAATGATGAAGCCTAATAATGTTCTTCAACAGGTAAATATTATGGAGGAACTTAAAGGTGGAGATATTGGAGATTTTAATGTTATTCCAGGATATATCCACCCAACATATAAATTTATAGAGGAGGGGGTAGCTGAAATAGTTGAAAAAGGGGCTATTCCTATAATACTAGGGGGAGATCATTCAATAACTCTTGCCGAACTCCGTGCCGTTTCAAAAAAACATGGACCAGTTGCTCTAGTTCATTTTGATTCACACTCTGATCTATGTGATGAAGTATTCGGAGAAAAATATAATCACGGAACACCATTTAGAAGAGCAATAGAGGAAGGATTAATAGATCCGTCTCACTCCATTCAAGTTGGAATGAGAGGTTCACTATACGATCCTAACGAACATAAGATGGCGGCTGAATTAGGAATGTTATTAGTCCCTGGGCACAAAGTACATGAGATGGGAATGAACTCAATAATTCAAATGATTAAAGAAAGAGTTGGAGATAGACCTTGCTTCTTAACATTTGATATAGACTTTGTAGATCCAGCATATGCTCCTGGAACTGGTACTCCTGAAGTTGGAGGTTTCACATCAAATGAAACACTAACAATTTTAAGAAATTTAACAGAACTAAACTATGTAGGATTTGATGTAGTTGAAGTTTTGCCAGCTTTGGACAGTGGGGAAGTTACAGCATATCTCGCTGCTAACATTGTATTTGAATATTTATCAATACTTGCTGTTAAAAAGAAAAATAAATAAGTATAGGAGATGTATATGAGTACTGAAACTAACGAAGTAAGTTATAATGATAATCAAATTTTTAATGAATCTCTGGATAGTAAAGTTAAAAATAGTCAGATAAATTACAATGATAATAAAGTACTTGATGCACTAAACCTTAACTCAAATGAAATAAAAATAGGAACCACTAAATCTTTAATATTTACCATAATAGCTATATTTATATTCTTTGTCCCTATTAATATAAATGGAAAAACAGATATTACTTTTGGAATTATCTATAGGTCAATCGAAAACTTTTTAGGTATTTTTGGTATCTGGTTAATCTGTATTGGAATAATTGTAACCAATGGAATATTTAGTATTTATGGTAAATTTATTTGCAAAGATGAATCTAATAAATTTTTAAAATACTATGAGGAGGATTCTTTAGTACATATAATCTTATATATATTTGGAGCTGTGGTTTCAATAATGTATGTATTCAATCTAAGTTTTGGAACTATTTTCCCGAATATAATAATAGGGCCACATACTGCAGGAGCCGTTATCCCAGTGGCAATTTCAGTTTCCTGGATTATCCCGGTAAGCTCTTTATTTATGCCATTTCTGCTGAACTATGGTATCATTGATTTTGTTGGAAGTTTAATGGAGCCACTTATGAGACCTATATTTAAAGTTCCCGGAAGAAGTGCCGTAAATGCAATAGCATCTTTTGTAAGCTCATCCTCAGTGGGAGTTTTAATAACAAGTAAGCTTTATAAAGATGGAGTTTATACCAATAAAGAAGCTGCAATTATAGCCACTGGATTCAGTGCTGTAAGTGTGGGTTTTGCGTATATGGTTATTGACACAGCTGGACTGGCAGAAAAATTCATTTCCATCTACTTTTCTGCAATGCTGATAACTTTGATTGTAAGCTTTTTCATGAGTAGAATCCCACCTCTATCTAAATTGCCATCTTTCTATAAAGATGGCAGAGTACAAGATGAAGATGATTTACAAAATAATCTTAAAACCCAAGAGAGAATTATAAAACTTGGAATGGAAAGAGCTGTAAAAAAAGCTTTTATTGCTCCAAATCTATTTAAAGAAATCGGATCTAGTTTGATAGACGGATATTTTGTTTTACCAAAAGTTGTTTCACTCTTAACTGCAGTTGGAACTTTAGCTATGATAATAGCTAATTACACTCCAGTTTTTAATTGGATTGGATTTGCTTTCGAACCTATATTAAGAGTACTACAGGTTCCTGACGCCTCTATAATATCTCCTTCTTTATCAGTAGGTATTGCAGAAATGTTTTTACCCGTTCTTATGATTGCTGATAAAATAAATATTTTAACGGAAGCTTCAAGATATATGGTTGTTACAGTTTCAATGGTTCAAATCATATTTTTTTCAGAAACCGTGGTGGTTATAATGTCTACTAAAATTCCTATAAACTTAAAACAACTCATTATTTGCTTCTTTTTAAGAACTCTTATCGCAATACCTGTAACTGCAGTTTTTATGCACCTGATGTTTTAAGCTATATAAAGGAAGATGTTATAAATATTAAATCTAGAAGGCTAATATAAATAGAAGGTTATTAAACTAGATTATCTAAGTTTATATTAAGGAACTCGAGTTTCTTAAATGTAAATTTAATATTAACCTTCCCAACCATTAGAAGTATAATCTCTTGATTAGGAAGGGTTTTTACATTAAAAAAGAGAAGGCATACTGCCTTCTCTTGTCTATTCTTATTGAATTCTTAAACTATCTTTCCAATATCTTTTCTGTAATAGATCTTATCGAAGCTTATATTTCCTATGGAGTTATAGGCCCTGCTTCTTGCCTCAATCAGGTCCCTACCTAGAGCTACTACATTTAGTACCCTTCCTCCGTTTGTCAGAAGGCTATCCCCCTCTTTTCTCACTCCTGCCATAAAGACCGTATCCTCTATATCCTCAGTCCCATCAATAGTGTATCCCTTGTTATAGCTTTCAGGGTACCCTCCGCTGGCAGCTACTACACAGCAGGCACTTCCGCTCTTCCAGGATATTTTTTCTCCGTCTAACTTCCCCTCAAGGGTATCTCTGAATATCTCGTAGAGATCTGTTTTCAGTAGAGGCAGTACCACCTGGGTTTCAGGATCTCCCATCCTCATATTGTACTCTAGAAGGTAGACACCTCTTTCATTTATCATAAGTCCGAAGAATATTACTCCGCAGAACTCCAGTCCCTCTGCCTTTATTCCCTCTAAAGTAGGATTAAGTATATCCCTTATAAACGCTTCATTTACGTCCTCAGTTACATATGGGTTAGGTGAGATTACTCCCATTCCTCCGGTATTTAAACCAGTTTCTCCCTCCCCTATCTTCTTGTGATCCTTAGCCGAGATAAATGGCACTATCTGTCTGGAGTCGGTCACCGAAAGGATGGAAGCCTCTACCCCCTCTAAGAATTCCTCTATCACAACGATAGCTCCTGCGCTTCCGAACTTATTCTCCTCCATTATCTCCTCTACAGCTGCCACAGCCTCTGACTTATCTGCACAGATTATTACTCCCTTGCCTGCTGCAAGCCCACTGGCCTTTACAACTACAGGATACTCACAGGTTTCAAGGTAGTTTTTAGCTGCTTTGGAGTCCTCAAAGGTTTCATATGCAGCTGTCTTTACCCCATACTTCTTCATGAACTCCTTGGCATAGGCCTTGGAACCTTCAAGCATGGCAGCTTTTTTATCTGGGCCGAATATCGCAAGTCCATGCTCCTTAAACCTGTCCACTATCCCCTCTACCAGCATCTCTTCGCTTCCTACGATGGTGAGGTCTACACTGTTATGCCTAGCAAACTCTACAATTTCATCAATTGTTTTTATATCTACATTCTCCGCCACATCCAGCTGCTCCGTTCCTGCATTTCCAGGAGCACAATATATCTTCTCTATAGTATTGTTCTGGCTCATCTTCCAGGCAATTGCATGCTCTCTTCCGCCGCTACCTACTACCAATATCTTCATTAGTTTTCTCCTTTTAAGAAAAGTATTTCAAATTTTAAATTCGATGCCTTTGTCTCGTGAAAAGCAAGTAATTTTTAATTTCTTTACTTTTCCGCAACGTTAAATCCTTTTAACGTTGTTTCCTTAGATTCAACATGATATTAATATCATGTTGTGGAAAAAAATATTCGTCAGCAACCTGACTCTTTATTTTTCACAAAATCAAGACTTCCGGCAACTATCTTTATTAGCAAGCTACAAAGTTTTCGTTTCTTTAACCGGCTCAAGATTGAACCTGCTAGTACGATGAAACGAAGTATCTTCTTACTGTGATGTTCAACGACTGCCTACAGTCAGCTTATCAAATTATCTAAAAAGTCTCAATACCGGCCCTTTAAAAAAATCGCAAATTAAATATGAGAAAGAAGTCGAGAAAGATACTCGACTGTTTGAGCGAAGCGAGTTTCGATTCTTTCTGACTTCTTTGATTATTTAATAGATTTTTTTAACTTAGCCTTGATTTTTGGTTACTTTGTATCAAGACAAAGTAACTCCCTTAGTGCTTGAAGTGCCTCATCCCAGTCATCACCATGGAGATGCCGTGCTCATTGCAGGCAT
>CAYSGC010000034.1:9833-13787 GCA_964430145.1 uncultured Fusobacteriaceae bacterium
TTGAAGTGCCTCATCCCAGTCATCACCATGGAGATGCCGTGCTCATTGCAGGCATCTACAGATTCCTGATCCCTCATAGATCCTCCAGGCTGAATTATAGCACTTATCTTAGCCTTAGCACACTCATCTACAACATCTCTGAATGGGAAGAAGGCGTCTGAAGCAAGTACTGCTCCGTTCTCTGCTCTTTCAATTGCCTGCTTGGTAGCCCAGATTCTGTTAGTTTCCCCGGTACCTACTCCCTTGGCCATTCCATCCTTCACCACTACTATGGCATTGGATTTTACGTGCTTTACTACCTTCATTCCAAATACCATATCATCCATCTCTTTCTTAGACGGCTGCTTCTCAGTGACTACACTCATATCTGTAGAGAAGGCGTGGTCTGCATCCTGCACCAGGATACCTCCGTCTACCTTTACATACTCCAACTTATCCACTGGTGCCTGCTTAGCCTCTATCACCCTAAGGTTCTTCTTACCTCTCAGTATCTCAAGAGCCTCATCTGTAAATGATGGTGCGATTACTATCTCCAGGAATGTATTAAGGAGCTCAGTAGCTGTTGGAGCGTCCACCTCTCTGTTAAAGGCCACGATCCCTCCAAAGATTGAAACTGGGTCACAGCTGTGAGCCTTCTTATAGGCTTCCAGTACTGTGTCAGCAACTGCCACACCGCATGGGGTAGAGTGCTTCAGTCCGCAGCATGCTGTCTCGGTAAACTCATTTGCCACCTTCCATGCTACATCCATATCTCTTATATTATTAAATGAAAGCTCCTTACCGTTCAGCTGCTTAAAGTCCTTCATAGCTCCCTTTTCAGTTGTAGATACATAGTATGCAGATCTCTGGTGAGGGTTCTCCCCGTATCTGAGATCCATCATCTTCTCATAGGAAACATTAAGATACTTAGGCATCTCTCCCTCTAAGAGGAAGTTGGAGATTGCCGCGTCATAGGCAGCTGTAAGGTTGAACACCTTTCCTGCCAATCTCTTCCTTGTGGCAAATGAAATCTCATCTGATTCCTTCAGCTCATCCATCACTACACTGTAATCAGATGTCTCGGTAATTACAGCTACATCCTTAAATGATTTTGCTGCTGATCTGAGCATTGTAGGTCCGCCGATATCGATGAACTCTACCTTCTGTTCAAAGGTAATATCGTTCTGTACCTCGTCGAAGAACGGATAAAGATTAACTATTACCATATCGATAGTTCCTATCTTTCTTGCTTCCAGTGTTTCCATATGTTCCTTGTTGTCTCTTATGGCAAGGATACCACCGTGGATTACAGGGTGAAGTGTCTTTACCCTTCCGTCCAGCATCTCTGGTGCATTGGTAACTTCCGCTACCTCAGTTACAGCGACATTGTTTTCCACAAGGTGTCTGTATGTTCCCCCGGTAGACACTATCTCTACCCCTCTATCTATTAAAAATTCAGCAAATTCAACTATCCCGGTTTTATCGTAGACTGAAATTAACGCTCTCTTCATTCTCTTCTCCTTATCTGCTAGATTAGACTTCTTCATACTTTTTAATACTTCCCCAGAATCCAATTTCCCATAAACTCCTTCCTCAAACCTACCTAAACCCTTTTATCTAAGAAGATCTATATGAAACTGCAGGCCCGGGTTAATCATTTTTTCAGGTTTTAGGTTTTAGGATTTTTAATTAACTTTATCTCATTAGGTTTTAGGAGTTTTATTCAATAAAGTTTTTTAGGCCTGCAGTTCCAAGCAAATTTAGTGTGCCATGGCTATATTCTTAATAGCCTGTGGCAGTAGCCTGTGCTCCAAGGCGAGCACTCTTTTCTGAAGATCTTCCGGAGTGTCGGTAGGTTTTACCTCTACCCTCTCCTGAAAGATCACCTCTCCTGTATCTACACCGGCATCCACATAGTGAACGGTACACCCGCTCTCTGCCTCACCGGCCTCTACCACAGCCCTGTGTATATTCATCCCATACATCCCAGGCCCCCCAAACTTCGGAAGTAGCGAAGGGTGGATATTTATGATCCTTCCCTTCCATCTATTTGTAATGTTCTCATCTAATATAGATAGGAACCCTGCTAATACTATCAGATCTACCCTGTCTCTCAGAACTTCATCTAGCCTTTCTGAAAGATTCTTCTTGTAAACTTTTCTGTCCAGAAGCACACCCTCTATCCCGTGCTCTGCAGCTCTCTCAAGGCCATAGCATCCTCTGTCTGCCACTACCAGCTCTATCCTGCATCCTATTTCATCTGTTTTATCTATTATGGACTGAAGGTTGCTTCCACCTCCAGATACCAATACTGCTATCTTAAGCATATTCCCTTCTCTCCCCTTTGAACATAACCTATTTCAAAAGCTGTCTCTCCAAGGGACTCAAGTTTAGCCAGTACCCCATCCCTTTCAGAAGCAGGAACCACCAGTACAAATCCTACCCCCATGTTGAATGTCCCGTACATCTCATCCTCAGACACTCCCTTCTCTCTGATATAGTCAAATACCGGAAGGGACTTGATCTTTGATTTCTCCACAACTGCTTCATAACCTTCCCTCATCGTTCTAGGAAGGTTTTCTGGAAGTCCTCCCCCGGTAATGTGGGCCATACCGTGTACTGTATGCTCCTTGAGCACTTCAAGAACAGGCTTTACATATATCTTAGTAGGCTCAAGAAGGATCTCTCCTATCTTCCTGCCGTCAAACTCCTCGTCTAGATCTGTAAACAACTTTCTTACCAGGGAGAATCCGTTACTGTGTACCCCGCTGGACTGAAGAGCGATAAGGATATCCCCCTCCTCTACCGTGGTTCCATTTATTATCTCATCCTTCTCCACGATACCAACGCTGAATCCTGCAATGTCATAGTCTCCATCCTTATAGAACCCTGGCATCTCTGCTGTTTCTCCTCCCACAAGGGCTGCTCCTGCCTCGCTACATCCAGCTGCTACTCCAGAGACCATGCTGGCTGCCACATCTGCTTCCAGCTTCCCGCAGGCCATGTAATCTAGGAAGAACAAGGGCTTAGCTCCATGGCAAAGGATATCATTTACACACATAGCCACACAGTCGATCCCCACTGTATTGTATACTCCAGTTTTAAAAGCTATATCCAGCTTTGTCCCTACACCGTCTGTTCCAGAGACCATTACCGGATTTTTATATTGTCCCAGCTCATACAGGGCACCAAAACTCCCAAGGCCATTTAGCACACTGCTGTTATGAGTAGCTGCCACCGATTTCTTCATCAGCTCTACAGCCTTGTATCCCTCTTCCTTATCTACCCCTGCATCTTTATATGAAATTGACATCTTTCCTCCTAAAACCATTTTAATGGATAACTATTGATTTAAACTTTTAATCGATTAAAGCCACACTCCGACTAACACTTCTCAGCCTGAAGCTCCTCTTCAAACCCCATAGGTGCCTGTACCGGGTATGCTCCGTTGAAGCATCCCACACAACACTCCCTCTTTCCAAGGGAGGCATAGAGATTTTCCAGAGACAGGAAGTCCAGTGTATCTGCCCCTATAACCTCTGCCATCTCCTTAACACTCATCCTGCTTGCCAGAAGCTCGCTTCTAGCTGCTGTATCTATACCAAAGAAGCATGAGTGCTTTACTGCCGGGGAAGCGGACCTGAAGTGTACCTCCTTTGCTCCGGCTCTTCTGAGCATATCTATAAGCTTCTTGCTGGTTGTTCCCCTTACAAGGGAGTCATCTACCACAACCACTCTCTTACCCTCTATATTAGATTTTAAAGGATTCAGTTTAACCTGCACAGCCCTTTCCCTCAACTCCTGAGAGGGCTTTATAAAGGTTCTTCCTATATACTTATTCTTTATGAGTCCCACACCATATGGTATTCCGCTGGCCTCAGCATAACCTACAGCTGCAGGAACTCCCGAGTCTGGCACACCGATTACTATGTCAGCCTCTACCTTCATCTGCTTAGCCAGGAGTTTTCCTCCCTC
>CAYSGC010000034.1:13887-18309 GCA_964430145.1 uncultured Fusobacteriaceae bacterium
TTAACAGCTTCTGCCACACCATTTGCAGCCTTTCTGGCTATCATCTTGATGATTACCTCTGAATCTATGGTTGTGCTGAATGTTGCTCCAGTATCCTCCAGAAGATCTCTGATTACCCCTGCATTTACAAGGTTTCCGTTGTGTGCCACAGCTATCTGACCCAGCTTATAGCTGGACTCAAGGGGCTGGGCATTGGCAAGCTGGCTGGCTCCCTGAGTGGAGTACCTCACATGGCCAATTGCTGCATTTCCCACAAGACCGGTTAATGTTTCTGTGCTGAAGGCATCGGCTACAAGACCCATACCCTTATGAGTTTTTATCTTTCCCTGGTTGGAAACGCTGATCCCTGCGCTCTCCTGCCCCCTGTGCTGAAGAGCATAGAGCCCGTAGTATGCCAGACCGGCTACATCCTTTCTTTCATTGGAGTAAACACCAAATACTCCGCACTCCTCTTCCATCTTATCTATATTAAACTTATCCATTGGACACATGGCTACGCCCCCAATCTTTTCAGAATTTCAATATATGCTTCCTCGATTCCTCCAAGGTCTCTTCTGAATCTGTCCTTATCGAGCTTTTGACCGGTTTCCTTGTCCCACAGTCTACATGTATCTGGAGTTATCTCATCTGCAAGAAGTACTTCTCCCTTGCTGTTTCTTCCAAATTCTATCTTAAAATCAACCAGTGTGATTCCCTCCTTGTCAAATGTTTTCTTAAGAAGGTCGTTGATCTGTGCTGTTGTAGAGTAGATCTTCTCAAGCTCATCATAGGTAATAAGTCCCATAGCCACTGCGTGGTGGTCGTTGATTAGAGGATCTCCATATGCGTCGTTCTTATAGCATATTTCAAATATTGTGTTCTCTGGAGTAGTCCCTTCCTCGATCCCTACTCTCTTAGCCATAGATCCTGCTATTACATTCCTTACGATAACCTCAAGGGGTACGATCTCCAGCTTCTCACAGAGCTGCTCCCTGTCGCTTAATCTCTCCTTGTAGTGAGTTCTGATCCCGTTCTTTTCAAGCATCTCGTATAAAGTAGCTGTGATCTTATTGTTGATGATTCCCTTATTCTCAATAGTTCCCTTCTTCTCACCGTTTCCAGCAGTTGCATCATCCTTATAGTGAATAATTACAAGGTTCTCATCTGTTGTTGTATATATCTGCTTAGCTTTTCCTTCATATAAAAAATCTTTTCTCTCTACTGACATACCCATCCTCCTGAAATTTAATAAATACGATCTATCGATAAAATAATTAAACACTTTTTACTGAAGATCTAAGACCTTCCTCTACAAATAGCCTTTTACAAAATCTACTGCTGTCTTTCAATATTTTTATCTATGAATTAATTTAGAAAATTATAACTCTACCCCAGCTTCATTGTCAGCTATGAAGTTTTTCTTCATCTCTGCTCTGAAATCTACAAGCTTCTCCTTCATCTCTGGATACTTCATTGCAAGCATCTGAACAGCTAACATCCCTGCATTATATGAGTTATTAACTCCTACAGTTGCCACTGGTATTGATTTTGGCATCTGTACTATAGAAAGCAGTGAATCCATTCCATCGAAAGCTCCCTCCAGAGGCACTCCAATTACAGGCATAATCGTCTTTGATGCCACAACCCCAGGAAGGTGAGCTGCAAGACCTGCCCCTGCAATAACCACTTCATAACCTGCGTTTTCCAGCTCTCTTAAAGTTTCTACAAGCTTCTCTGGTACTCTGTGAGCAGACAGTATGTGAGCTGAATACTCCACTTCAAACTCCTTCAGGCACTTTGCTGCCCCTCTCATCTTTTCAGTATCCGATTTGCTTCCAAAGATTATTGCTACTTTCATCCTAAATCCTCCTAGAACCTTTTTTGATATTTTTTAAAACTTCACCACCAGGGGCAACCAGTGCCCCAAGCAGAAAAACTTTAAAGTACCTTTTAGCTTGGACCTAAAAGATCAAGGCTTATTGAAAAGGGGCCACTCCATAATTAAATATAATTGTAAGAGTTGAACCTCACTTCGCTCAAACAGTCGACGCTTCCTAATCATATTTTTCATATTCCATTTGCGTTCTTTTCAAATTGCCGTTTTAACTTGTGTAGTTCGTAATAAAGATTTTTAAGCCTTAACCTGCTTCTTTTTTCTGAAGTAGTTAACTCCGTTTTCAAAGATCTTCTGTTCCTTCTCCCCTATGATGTTCTTGTAGAGGTTCTCTCCCACTCTTTCCGAGTGTCCCATCTTACCTAGGATCCTTCCGTCTAGGGAGGTGATACCCTCGATAGCCATTACAGATCCATTTGGATTGTGTCTAAACTCGGTAGTAGGTTTCCCATTAAAGTTTACATACTGGGTAGCTACCTGACCATTTTTAAATAGCTCCTCCACTACCTCTGGACTTGCCACAAATCTTCCCTCTCCGTGGGATACGGCTATCTGGTGCTCAGATCCCAGCTCTATTCCATTTAGCCATGGAGATTTATTTGATGCCACCTTGGTAGTTACCATCTGGGAGATGTGTCTTCCGATGCTGTTAAATGTAAGGGTAGGTGAATCCTCTCCCACAGTTCCAACTCTTCCATATGGAAGTAATCCCGATTTAATAAGTGCCTGGAATCCGTTACAGATTCCCAGGATCAATCCGTCCCTCTTCAGGAATTCATTGATTGCATCTGCTACCTTAGGGTTGTTTAATACCGTTGCGATAAACTTACCAGATCCGTCTGGCTCATCCCCTGCACTGAATCCTCCTGGGAACATAAGGATCTGAGATTGAGATATATTAGCCACCATCTCCTCGATGGACTCATCTATATCCTTCTGGCTCTGATTTCTAAAGGTCATTGTAACAGCCTCTGCTCCTGCTTTTTCAAAGGCTCTCATGGAGTCATACTCACAGTTTGTTCCAGGGAAGGCAGGTACAAATACCCTTGGAGTTTCTATTGCCTCCCTTGGAGCCACTACCTTCTCTGTATGGTAACCTGCAAACTCATACTCCTCATTCTCATCCCTTGTGGTATGTGGGAAGATTGTATCCAGCTTCCCTAGCCATACCTTTTCTATCTCTCCCAGGTCTACAACAGTGTCGCCGGCGACAATTTTTGCCTCCTCAGTTGTCTCACCCAGAAGGATTACATTGTCTCCACTAAGCTCCCCTGCTGTTTCAACTACAAAGGAACCATAGGACAGCTTAAATAGCTCCTCATCTGAATTAATCTTAACTCCGATTCTGTTTCCAAGGGTCATCTTAGCTATAGTTTCAGCTATTCCACCCTTCTTTATAGTACTTGCTGATATTATCTTTCCATGTCTTATATTCTCATAGATGAACTCAAAGCTTTTCTTCAGCTCATCCACATTTGGCATGAGATCCTCTCTCATATTGTGCTTTACAAGGTAGACCCTGTTTCCTACTCCCTTAAGCTCCGGTGATACCACCTCACTTGCCTTTACTGGTGCTACCGCAAAGGAGATAAGCGTTGGCGGTACGTGAAGCTCATTGAATGTTCCACTCATGGAATCCTTTCCACCGATTGCTGCCAGCTCAAACTGCTTCTGTGCAAAGAGGGTTCCAAGAAGTGCTGAGAATGGTTTACCCCAGTTTATCGGATCATTCCCAAGCTTTCTGAAGTACTCCTGGAAGGACATCCTGATCTTCCTATAGTCTCCTCCTGCTGCCACTATCTTAGCTAGGGACTCCACAACTGCATAGGCTCCCCCGTGGAATGGTGACCAAGAGGAAAGATCCGGGTCAAATCCCCAAGAGATAGCTGAAGCTGTATCCGTATCTCCCTTTAATAGAGGAAGCTTCTGGATGCTCAGATCCGTTGGTGTCATCTGATACTTCCCTCCAAATGGCATAAGTACCGTAGTAGCTCCGATTGAGGAATCAAACATCTCCATAAGTCCCTTCTGGGAAGCTACATTTAGAGATCCCATCATGTCAAGCCACCTGTTGCTGCTCTCTGTAAACAGCTCTTTTTCAAGGGGTGACGTTCCCACAGGCTCCTCTACCTCTACCTCATTTTCTCCCATTACTCCGTTGGTATCCAGGAAATCTCTGCAGAGGTCCACTACCTTCTGTCCCCTCCAAAGGATCTCCAGTCTGTTTCTGTCTGTTACCACTGCCACCTCTGTTGCCAGTAGGTTCTCACCTTCAGCTAATGCTATGAACCTCTCTCTGTCCTTCGCTTCTATTACAACTGCCATCCTCTCCTGTGACTCCGAGATAGCAAGTTCCGTTCCATTTAATCCCGCATACTTTGTTGGTACTACATCCAGGTTTACCTCAAGTCCTGGTGCAAGCTCCCCGATTGCTACAGATACTCCCCCTGCACCAAAGTCGTTACACTTCTTGATTAGCTTAGTTACCTCAGGTTTTCTGAATAACTTCTGGATCTTTCTCTCCTCTGGGGCATTCCCCTTCTGTACCT
>CAYSGC010000035.1:0-9047 GCA_964430145.1 uncultured Fusobacteriaceae bacterium
GAATGGAGGAGTCTGAATGCTTAGCGGAAATGACATTAGACAGAAATTTATAGAGTTTTTTAAGGAGAAGGAACACAAGCACTATGAGAGTGCATCACTTATACCAGATGATCCTACGCTGCTTCTTACAGTTGCGGGAATGGTACCATTTAAGCCATTTTTCTTAGGACAGAAAGAGGCACCGACTCCGAGAGTAACTACACACCAGAAATGTATCAGAACAAATGACCTTGAAAATGTTGGAAGAACAGCCAGACACCACACATTCTTTGAGATGCTTGGAAACTTCTCCTTCGGAGATTACTTTAAGGAGGAGTCGATTGTATGGTCTTGGGAGTTTGTAACTGAGATCCTAGGCCTTGATAAGGACAAGATGTGGATCTCTGTATTTACAACAGATGATGAAGCGGAAAAGATCTGGCACGAGAAGTGCGGAGTGCCTATGGAGAGAATCGTAAGACTTGGGGAAGATGATAACTGGTGGTCAGCTGGACCTGTGGGATCATGCGGACCTTGCTCGGAGATCCACGTAGACCTTGGACCAGAGTATGGAGGAGACGAAAACTCTAAGCTGGGAGATCCTGGAACAGACGACAGATTTATCGAGATCTGGAACCTTGTATTTACAGAGTGGAACAGAATGGAGGATGGCAGCCTAGAGCCTCTTCCAAAGAAGAATATCGATACTGGAGCGGGACTTGAGAGAGTAGCTGCAATGGTTCAGAAGAAGGCAAATAACTTTGAGACAGATCTTTTATTCCCGATCCTAGAGGAAGCTGGAAGGCTTACAGGTACTGAGTATGGAGCAACTGAAAAATCAGACTTCTCACTAAAGGTAATTACAGACCACATCAGAGCGATTACATTCCTAATAAATGACGGAGTACTTCCATCAAATGAGGGAAGAGGATATGTTCTTAGAAGAATCATCAGAAGAGCAGTAAGACACGGAAGACTTCTTGGAACAAAGGAAAACTTCCTAAATGTACTGGTAAATAAGGTAGTGGAGATCATGGGAGGAGCATACCCAGATATCATAACTAATAGTGAGCACATTCAGAAGATGGTAAGGATAGAGGAGGAGAAGTTCTCTCATACTCTTGACCAGGGAATGAATATTGTAAATGAGGAGATCGAGAAGGCAATTGAAGGTGGAGAGAAGAAGCTTTCTGGAGAGGTAACATTTAAGCTTTATGATACATACGGATTCCCATATGAGCTTACAGAGGAGATCTGTGAGGAGAGGGGAGTAGAGGTTACCCATTCTGAGTTCCTTGAGAAGATGGAGGAACAGAAGGAGAGAGCAAGATCTGCAAGAGAGGTAGTAAAGGAGAAGGGACAGGATACATTTATCGAGGGGTTCTTTGATAAGCACGGTAAAACTCAGTTTACCGGCTATACCGAGTACACTACCAAGGCCAAGATCCTTCACGTAAAGGACAACAATGAGGGGAATTACACAATCATCTTCGACAAAACTCCATTCTATGCTGAGTCGGGAGGACAGGCAGCAGATACAGGTAAGATCGTGGGAGAGGATATCTTTGGAACTGTGATGGATGTACAAAAGCAAAAGGATATCTACATGCACACAGTGAAGATGGCTGAGGGAGGTCACAAGCTTGTAGCAGGTATGGAGCTGGAGCTTTCAGTAAATAAATACAGAAGAGCAGAGATAAAGAGAAATCACACTGCTACTCACCTTCTTCATAAGGCGCTTAAGGTAGTACTGGGAGACCACGTACAGCAGGCGGGATCCCTTGTATCCCAGGACAGACTGAGATTTGACTTCACTCACTATGAGGGTGTAAGCAGGGAGCAGCTTAAGGAAATAGAGAAGATAGTAAATGAGGAAGTATTTAAGAATACAGTAGTAGACGTAGCTGAGCTGACTATGGAGGAAGCTAAGGAAAAGGGAGCTACTATGCTCTTTGGAGATAAATATGGAGATAAGGTAAGGGTAGTTGACGTTCCTGGATTCTCTATGGAGCTTTGCGGAGGAACTCACGTAGAGAGAACCGGTGAGATTGGACTATTCAACATCCTTACTGAAACTGGTATTGCTGCTGGAGTAAGAAGAATAGAGGCTACAACTGGATTTACATCATACAAGGTAGTAAACCAGATGGAAGAGGGGATTATCGAGCTTTCTAAGGTGCTGAAGGCAGACCCATCTCACGGTCAGCTTATAACTAAGGCCACTAAGGTAATGGAGGAGCTTAAGGGCGCTCAGAAGGAGATAGAGGCTCTTAAGGCAAAGCTGGCAGGATTTGAAGCTAACTCTCTATTTGAAAATGTAGAGGATGTAAAGGGAGTAAAGGTGCTTGTAAAGGCATTTAAAGGCAAGGAAGCGGGATCTCTTAGAGATATCGTGGACAAGGCTAAGGACAAGCTGCAGAGCTGTGTTGTAATCCTTGGAACAGACAATGAAAAAGCAGTATTTGCCGTGGGAGTAACTAAGGACCTTATAGGTAGGGTAAAGGCAGGAGACCTTGTAAGAGAGATAGCTACCATCGCAGGTGGTAAAGGTGGCGGAAGACCTGACTTCGCACAAGCTGGAGGTAAGGACGGAAGCAAGGTAGAGGAAGCACTGGCTCACGGTATGGGGCTATTAAGGGAAGCACTGTAAAATTAATTAAAAAGTAACAAAGATTTAAGTAAAAACTATGTTGTAGGTGTGGTAGTCTGTAGAGACTGCCGCATACTGCATAAGATTATTATTGTCCCTTAGGCGGACAGATCCTTGGGATATCTCTCAAGGGAGAAGAAACAAGGAGGAAGTATGTTTAAGAAGTACCTGTGTCTCGATGTGGGAGATGTAAGGATAGGTGTAGCCAGATCCGACGGAATGGGAATGTTTGCACACCCCTTAGAAGTTATAGACCGTAAGAAAACAAAGGCTGTAAAGAGGATAAAGGAACTCTGTGCCCAGGAAAATACAAAGAGCATTGTTGTGGGAATACCTAAGAGTCTGGACGGGACTGAAAAGGTTCAGGCTGAAAAGGTAAGAGATTTTATAGCCAAGCTGGAGAAGAATATCTCTGGGGTGGAGATAATAGAAGTGGATGAGAGATTGTCCACAGTATCTGCCGACAGGATGCTACAGGAAACAACTAATAAGGATGCCAAGGGAAAGAGGAAGGTAGTAGATAAAATAGCAGCAGCAATAATATTACAGACCTACCTTGACATGAAGAGATAGAAACATAGAAGAAGGCAAAAGGGGAGGAAGGATGAAGAAAGGATTTAAGATTAGATTGCTGCTAGTACTGGCGATACTAGTGGGAGCAGGATGGCTGACATTTGTAAAGCCTACAAAGCTTGGACTGGACCTAAAGGGTGGAGTATATGCAGTATTAGAAGCTGTACCTGAGGGAAACCAAGTGATAGATGACGAGGCGATGACAAGGCTTATCGAAGTACTGGACAGAAGAATAAACGGTATTGGAGTAGCTGAATCGGTTGTACAGAAAGCCGGGGAGAACAGAGTAATAGTGGAGCTTCCTGGAATTACAGATACAGAGGAAGCTATATCACTTATCGGTAAGACAGCTCTTATGGAGTTTAAGATAATGAAGGAAGACGGTACCCTGGGAGAAACTCTTCTTACAGGTAGCGCTCTGAATAAGGCGGCAGTTTCCTATGACAATATGGGAAGGCCTCAGATTCAGTTTGAGATGAATCCAGAGGGAGCGGCTAAGTTTGCAGAGATAACTAGAAACAATATAGGAAAGCAGCTGGCTATAACTCTAGACGGAGAGGTACAGACAGCACCAAGAATAAACTCTGAGATCCCGAGCGGAAACGGAGTAATAACTGGGAACTATACAGTGGAGGAAGCTCAGGCTACAGCAACACTTCTAAATGCAGGAGCCCTTCCGGTAAAGGCTGAAATTATTGAGACAAGATCGGTAGGAGCTTCCCTTGGGGATGAGTCTATAGCAAAGAGTGCTACTGCAGCTAAGGTTGCCATTGCTCTTATAGCGGTATTCATGATTGTTTTCTACAAGCTTCCAGGACTTATGGCAAATATGGCACTGGTTGCTTTCGGACTTATTGCTTTTGGAACTCTTAACTTCCTAGATGCCACTCTTACTCTTCCTGGAATTGCAGGATTTATACTTTCAGTGGGAATGGCAGTTGACGCCAATGTAATCATCTTTGAGAGGATCAAGGAGGAGCTGAAGTTTGGAAACTCAATAGTGGCTTCAATAGATGCGGGATTTGCCAAGGCATTCTCAGCCATTGTCGATTCAAATATCACGACGTTAATTATCACCATGATACTTTTCACTCTGGGAACTGGACCGGTAAAGGGATTTGCAGTTACTCTGACAATTGGAATATTGGCATCGATGTTTACAGCAATTACAATAACAAAGATATTCCTAAGAGGATTTGTAATAGTATTTAAAGTAAATAAGCCTGAATTATTTGGTGTTAGGGGGAACTAGTTGTGAGAATAAATGTGGTAGATAACGTAAAGAAATGGCTGGGTATATCAGCCATAGTAGTAACAGTTGCTCTAGTAGGAATTTTATTTAAGGGGTTAAACTACGGAATCGATTTTACAGGGGGTAACCTCTACCAGGTAAACTTTGAAAAGGAAGTTAGCCTACCTGAAGTTAACAGCTACCTGGATGAGCTTTCATCAACTTATGGTGAGGTAGATGCTAACAGCAGAAAGGTACAGGTATCAAGTGGAGGAGTGGTTATAATAAGAACTCCAGAGATGAGCGAGGAAGCAAAGAACGCTTTCCTAGATGACCTAGCCGGTCTTGGAAAGTATGATCTTGAAAGATCTGATAAGGTAGGAGCTACAGTGGGGGAGGAGCTAAAATCCTCAGCTATCTATGCCCTTCTTATTGGAGGAGCTCTTATTGTACTCTACATAACACTTAGATTCGAGTTTAAATTTGCTGTGGCAGCAATTACAGCTCTAATACACGACATCATTATATCTGTAGGAGCTATAGCTCTTCTTGGGTATGAGGTAAACACTCCATTCATTGCAGCAGTGCTGACGCTTCTGGGATATTCCATAAACGATACCATTGTAGTATTTGACAGAATCAGAGAAACAGTTAGAAGAAAGAACTCGGGAACTCTTGGAGAGTGCATCGATAAGAGTATCAATCAGGTAATGACAAGATCAATAAATACATCTTTAACTACCTTCCTGGCTGTTGTTGCAATCCTTGTATTTGGAGGAGACAGCCTGAAGACATTTATCACAACTCTAATGTTTGGTGTAATAGCAGGAACCTATTCATCAATCTTTGTAGCCAGTCCTGTGGTATACCTTCTTGAGAAGGGGAAAAAGGAAGAAGTTGTGGAACATCTACAATAAAATAGTAAGAAGAGCCCTTTCTGTACTAAAGATATAGAAAGGGCTTGATATGAAAATACTTCTTTTTGACAAGGAGTATTTTTGTATTATAATGGCTATTGAAGTATCTGGTGAAATTTTATGAAAAAGTCCATAATTTTTGTATAGGGAGGTATAGGGATTGAGAACTTGGGCGGAGATAAATCTAGATAATCTGAGTCACAATGTTAGCATGATAAGAGAGTTGTCGGGCGGTAAGGAAATACTGGGAGTAATAAAGGCAAATGCTTATGGTATGGGGGCTGTTGAGTACGCGAGGGAGCTTGCTGAATGTGGTGTAAAGATACTGGGGGTGGCGTGTTACGAGGAAGCCTGTGAGCTT
Source organism: uncultured Fusobacteriaceae bacterium (assembly GCA_964430145.1). Classification (GTDB taxonomy): domain Bacteria; phylum Fusobacteriota; class Fusobacteriia; order Fusobacteriales; family Fusobacteriaceae; genus Propionigenium. The sequence goes on from CAYSGC010000035.1 coordinate 5,712, forward strand.
AGGGCGGCAGGGATAGAGGAAGAGATACTTATTTTTGGGTGCATTCCCCCAGAAAGTGTAGAAACCGCCATAGAAAAAAAGTTTCACCTAACAATAAATTCTATGGATGAGATAGATTTTTTAGAGAAAAATAACTACTACCCTAAAGTACATATAAAGGTAGATACTGGGATGGGAAGGGTAGGCTTTACAGCTGAGAGAGCTCTGGAAGCCATAGACTATATCAGGGAGAATGATATAGCGGATCTTCAGGGAATATACACCCACCTTTCAGTGGCAGATGATCCCACAGAGGATGTCTATACCCTTGGGCAGATGGAGAAGTTCAGAACCTTTGAGGGGTTTGAGGGGATAAAGTATATCCATATATTAAACAGCTGTGGATCCATAAGGTTTGGAGGTAAGACCTACAGTACCCACGTGAGACCGGGAATCCTTCTTCAGGGGATAGTTCCCTATGACACAGAGCTTCAGGAGAAGTTTAAATATGTGTTTGAGCTGAAGACCAGGATCCTCTATATGAAGAAGCTGGAGGAGGAAGCATATATCTCCTATGGAAAGAGCTACAGGGGAAATGAGGGAGATGTCATAGCAACACTTCCAGTGGGGTATGCAGACGGATTTAACAGAAAGTTTTCCAATGGGGGCAGTGTGATGATAAAGGGACACAGATGCCCGGTAGTAGGAAAGGTCTGTATGGATATGACCATGGTAAAGATCCCAAGGGAACTGGTATCTCAAGTGGGGGTCGGAACAGAGGTAACCCTCATAGGAAAGGATATAGCAGCAAAAGCCGAGGAGATAGGAACTATTCCCTATGAGATAATGACGGGAGTGGGAAGAAGGGTGAGCAGGTGCTATATCAAGGGCGGAAAGGTTGTTAAGGTGAAGTCTCTAGAGGAAGTAGAGAGAAGAATATAGCTATTATTTAATGGAAGCAGAAGCAGACGGGAAGGTAGGAGTACTTTCCCTCTTTTTTTGTGTACCTCTATGTTTGATAAATAGACACTGATATGATATAATTTTTTGATGGGGTTTAATATTTAAACCCAGATAAATAAGGAGCTATAAAGGAAGGCTTCTAAAAAAAGATAGAGTATAAAAAGACAAGTAAAGAAAAGTTTGGAGAGGATAAAATGAGCAGAGTAATATTAAAAAAGGGTAAGGAGAAGAAGACTAAAAACTTCTACCCAAATGTATTTAAGGATGAGATACAGTCCATCATGGGAAGCATAGCCACAGGAGATATAGTGGATGTTTGTGCTGATGACCTTACCTTTGTGGGAAGGGGTTATGTAACTGAGGGAACCAACTCCCTTGTAAGAGTGCTGACAACTAAGGATGAGCCCATAGATAAAAAGTTTATTCAGAGAAAGATAAAAAATGCCTACGACAGAAGAAAGCACCTCTTTAAGGAAACTAACTGTGTAAGGATGTTCTACTCAGAGGGAGACGGGATTCCAGGGCTTATTATAGACAAGTTTGATAAGTATATCTCTATTCAGTTTAGAAACTCTGGAGTGGAGAAGTTTAAGCAGGAAATCATAAATGCAGTTAAAAAGGTGGCTAAGCCTAAAGGAATATATGAGAGAAGTGATGTGGAAAACAGAACCCATGAGGGAGTGGACCAGAAGACTGGAATTATCTACGGAGAGATTCCTGACAGAATAGTCATGGAAGACAACGGACTTAAGTATACAGTGGATATAATAGATGGTCAAAAGACAGGATTCTTCCTGGACCAAAGGGAATCGAGAAAGGTAATCAGACCTCATATTAATGAGGAGACAAGATTCTTGGATGTATTCTCAAGCAGCGGTGGATTTTCTGTGGCAGCCCTTGCAGAGGGAGCTAAGAAGGTAGTGGCTGTAGATAAAAATGCCCATGCTCTTGAGCTTTGTAAGGAAAACTATGAGTTAAATGGATTTACTAATGACTTTACAACTGTAGAGGGAGATGCCTTCCTGCTTCTAAAGGCAATGGCAGCTAGGGGAGAAAAGTATGACATAATTACCCTTGATCCGCCGTCTCTGATAAAGAAGAAGGTAGATGTGAGAAGGGGAAGAGACTTCTTCTACGACCTTTGCAATGAAAGCTTTAAGATGATGGAGATAGGGGGAATACTGGGGGTAATTACGTGTGCTTACCATATCTCCCTGCAGGATCTTATCGAGGTAACAAGGATGGCTGCATCAAACAATGGAATGAAGCTTCAGGTTCTAGGGGTAAACTACCAGCCGGAGGATCACCCTTGGATACTTCATGTACCGGAAACTCTTTACCTTAAATCTCTATGGGTAAGGGTAGTAGAGGAATAATCTTAAGGGGGCGATAGTGTGTATCTTGATATACTAGTTGGATTAATATTACTTTTTACAATCTTAAAGGGGTACAGCAGCGGTTTCTTTGTGGGAGCCATCTCACTCTTTAGTATAGTAGTAAATGTTGTGATAGCGAAGCTTGCCACCCCGAAAGTAATGGAAATTCTCAAGATAGATGGGAAGGAGGGGACCTACTACCTCTTCTATGCCCTGATCTTTTTAGGTCTATATTTTTTCATTGGGCTCCTACTTGCCCTGTTAAAGTCCTTCATTAAGGACAGCATGAGGTCAGGAACAGACAGAGTCATGGGGATCCTTCTGGGCTTTCTAAAGGGAGTGGTGATCTCATTTATTCTTCTCCTCTTCTACAACCTTTTAGGGGAAAATTTCCACAATATAAAAAGGTATGGAGAGGGGTCCAGGGCAAACGTAGCCTTTAAAAAGGCTATTCCCTATGTAAGGGACTACTTTCCTGAAAGGATAGGAGACAGGATAGAGAGCAGGAAATACAGGGAAAATGTAGAAAAATATCTAGATAATATCTTGAAGGAGTCGGGTGAATGAAGATAATACATAAATATATATTGGGTGAGATGAAGATGCCGGTACTCTTTGGAGTGAGTCTATTCACCTTTATCTTTCTCATAGATATAATGGTTCAGATGATGGAAAATGTCCTGGTAAAGGGGGTTTCCGTAATAGATGTAGTGAGGATACTCTCCTTTTATCTGCCTCCTATACTTTCTCAGACTATTCCCATGGGATTTTTTCTGGGAGTAATGATAACATATTCAAAGCTTACAAGCACCAGTGAGAGCACGGCAATGAGTGCAATGGGAATGAGCCTGAACAGCATAATGAAACCGGCAGTACTTCTGGCAACAGCTATAACCTTCTTTGTTTTCTTTCTTCAGGAATCAATTATTCCCAGGTCCTTTAAGAAGCTGGAGGAGATTACCTATAAGATAGCCTATGAGAAGCCGGCATTTCAGCTGAGAGAAAAGATGTATATAGA
>CAYSGC010000035.1:9147-18243 GCA_964430145.1 uncultured Fusobacteriaceae bacterium
TCAGTGGGACACCACAGGACAGGTAAGAGTGTGAGTTTTGGAATCAGTCTGGGAGTAATATTTATCTATATATCTTCACTAAATGTGGGGATGGTAATGGCCAATAAGGGGGCGGTGTCACCAGTGGTTGGAGTATGGACTTCCAATCTGTTTTTAGCAGCACTTACCCTTTATATGTATATGAAGAAAACGAGGAGAGGTTAGATGAAAAGAATAGATAAGTACATAACCATTAACTTCATAAAATCTTTATTTTTAAGCCTCTTTGGTTTTATAAATATCTTTATAGTGAGTCAGCTCTTTAAGATAATAAGGTATGTAACCGAGGGGAGGATGAGTGAGATAGAGGCAGTACACTACATAATAGCCCTTCTTCCGGATATCCTTATAAAGATAACTCCCCTTGCAATACTTCTTGGGGGACTGATGACCATAAATAAAATGGCCAGCAACCTGGAGATAATAGCCCTTAAGACATCGGGAATAAGCTTTAAGAGGATAGTTGTTTTTCCGGTAATAATTTCCTTTATGGTATCCCTGACCATCTACTATATGTATGATAAGGTATATCCTCGTTCTATAGTGAAGTCAAGGGCTATAAGAAGAGGTAAGTATGAGGAGAATACCCTTCCAGAGAAGAAGTCAAACGCCTTCCTGAGGGGAGTAGGAGACTATGTGTACCATGCTGGGGAGATAAACAGAGTAGAGGGAACAGCTACTAACCTGCAGATAATAGACCTTGACAGTAAGTTTGAGAGAATAGAAAGAATAATAAATGCAGAAAGTGCCAACTATAACAGAGACAGGTCTTTATGGGAGTTGAAAAATGTAACTATAAATACTGTACAGGAGGAGAAGGTTGAAACTCTAGATAGCTATGAGGACAAGGAGTATCACGAGGAACCGGAACTCTTCCTAACTCCTAAGATAGAGGTAAAGGAGCTGACGGTAAGGGAGCTGAAGGATGTTCTCACGATAATCAAGAGAACCGGTGGAAGCTCTAGGGAGATCCTTGCTGAGATAGCTAACAGGAGAGCCTTCCCCTTTGCAAGTTTTGTAGTGTGTTTCCTGGGGCTGGCTCTTGGAAGTAGATATGTAAGGGGGGCTAATGCCCTTAGTATAGCTATGAGTGTGGCTCTGGGATATGGATACTATATCCTTCAGGCATCCCTTGAAGCTATAAGTCTCAGCGGTTTGATACATCCATTTGTGGCATTTTGGCTGCCCAATATAATATTCTTAGGAATAGGAATCTATGCAATGCATAGAGCAGAATTTTAGATAACAGGGAGATGATGTGGTGCAGGTAGAGATAAGGAAACTAAAGAACGGAATACCGGTATTGATAGAAAATATAGAAAATTTAAACTCAGCAACTCTTGGAGTTTTTGTAGCTACAGGTTCTAAGAATGAACTTCCTGGGGAGGAGGGAATCTCCCACCTTCTTGAGCACATGATGTTCAAGGGAACTGAGACAAAAACCTCTAAGGAGATCTCCGAGATAATCGACAATGCTGGAGGAATGAACAACGCCTATACAAGTAAGGAGGTTACAGCTTACTATGTACAGATGCTTTCCAATAAACTAGAGATAGGAATAGATATACTAAATGATATGTTTCTCAACTCTACATTTACAGAGGAAGCTCTGGAGAAGGAAAAAAATGTAGTAATTGAAGAGATCAAGATGTATGAGGATATTCCCGAGGAGAAGGTGCACGAGGAAAATGCAAGCTTTGCCCTAAAGGGAGTTCAGTCAAATATAGTTCTTGGTTCTATGGACAGCGTAAAGGATACGACAAGGGATAAGCTTGTTTCATACTTTAAGGAGAGATACACACCGTCGAGGATGGTAGTGTCTGTAGCTGGAAGGGTAGATGTAGAGAAGGTAATGGCTCAGCTGAATGAGGGAATTGGTACAATGGAGGAAACAGGCATTGTAAGGGACTACAATGGAGAGATAGTTATAAACCCTGGAGAGAACCTTATCAAGAGGGAGACGAACCAGATCCACCTGTGCTTCAATACAAAGGGGATATCTCTGACAGACGACCTTAAGTACTCTGTTTCTATAATCTCAAATATACTGGGTGGAAATATGAGCTCAAGATTATTCCAGAAGGTAAGAGAGGAGAGAGGTCTGGCATACTCGGTTTACTCATACAACTCATCCTATGAGGAGGGAGGACTCTTCACTGTGTATGCAGGAACTACCAAGGAAAACTATATGGAGGTAGTTGATCTTATAAAGGATGAGTTTAAATCCATAAGGGAAGAGGGAATAACTGCTGAGGAACTGCAGAAGGCAAAGAATCAGTTTATGAGTATGCTTACCTTTGGTCTGGAGAGCAGCAAGTCCAGAATGAGCAGGATGGCCAGCTCATACCTGGTTTATAAGAGAGTGAGAAGTGTAGATGAGATAATAGCTGAGATAGAGGCAATTACCTTGGAAGACATAAAGAAAGCAGCAGCTCATATCTTTGATGAAAAGTATTATTCATATACAGTACTGGGGGATCTATAGATGGAAAGAGTGGATGTAAAGGTTGTAAGGGAAGATGGTGTTAAGCTGCCAGTTTATATGACTGAGGGAGCTGCAGGGATGGATGTCTATGCTCATATAGAGGAGGGGGTGACCCTTGGAAGCCTTGAGAGGGCAATGGTTCCAACAGGAATCAAGATGGAGATCCCCTTTGGATATGAGGTGCAGGTAAGACCAAGGAGCGGTCTTGCAGCAAAGCACGGGATATCCCTTGTTAATACTCCGGGGACGATAGATTCAGACTACAGAGGCGAGGTAAAGATAATCCTTATAAACCTCAGTAATGATGAATATACAATCCAACCAGGAGAGAGGATCGGACAGCTTGTCCTTCAGAAGGTTTATAAGATGAACTTTGTGGAGTGTAATGAGCTGACGGAAACAGTGAGAGATGCAGGCGGTTTTGGTCATACAGGGAAGTAGAAGTGAGGTAGCAGATGAAAAACAATAGAAGCCTGAGAGTGGGAATGAAGAGGGTGAGGAAGATGAATCATGCTCTTCTTATAAACGCTCTCATGATTACTGTGGTAAGTATGTTTGCTGTATACAGTGCAACACACCATAAGACCAACAGTTTTATATACAAGGAGATGGTATGGACAGCTCTAGGAGTGGCAACATATTTTGGTTTTAGTTTTATTAACTACAGAACCTATGCCAAGTACTCTAAGCTGGTATATCTTTTCAATGTAATACTCCTTCTGTCTGTATATGTGTTTGGAGCCACAAGGCTTGGAGCCAAGAGATGGATACCCCTTGGGCCCATCAATATACAGCCGTCGGAGTTTGCAAAGCTATTTCTGGTGCTGACCCTTTCAGAGGTTCTTGCCAATAAGTTTAAGGATAATTTCAGGGGGCTTAAAGCTGTGATCCTTTCGGGGATACATATAGTTCCTATATTCCTTCTTATAGCCAAGCAGCCGGATCTGGGAACAGCCCTGGTTATAATCTTCCTCTTTGCTGTGCTTATCTTTGTCAACGGCATAGACTGGAAGACTATAATAGGTCTCAGCGTTCCTGGGATAGCAATGATACCCATAGCATTTCACTTCCTGCTGAAGCCCTATCAGAAGCAGAGGGTTCTTACCTTTCTTAACCCCGAGGCGGATATGCTGGGAAGCGGATGGAATGTAATACAGTCTATGATAGCGGTTGGATCTGGAGGATTTTATGGAAAGGGGTTTCTCCAGGGGACCCAGAGTAAGCTTAGGTTTCTTCCAGAGTCCCATACGGACTTTATAGGGGCTGTATTTTTAGAGGAAACAGGGTTTGTGGGAGGGATAATCCTTCTGGGACTCTACCTTGCCCTTATACTCCAGATATGCAGGATGGGAGCCAATGCAAGTGACAAGTATGGAAAGCTTATATGCTTTGGAATAGCGGCAATACTACTCTTTCATACCCTTGTAAATATGGGAATGATAATGGGGATAATGCCTGTAACGGGACTGCCTCTTCTTCTTATGAGTTACGGAGGAAGTTCATATATTTTTACCTTTATGATGCTGGGGATAGTTCAGAGTGTAAAGGTATTTAAAGATTAGGAGAATCAATGGAATATAAGATAGATAGTAATTTTCACGATACAAGACTGGATAAGTTTATAAGAAGAAAGTATGAGGGAGTTAACCTTACTGGTATATTTAAGATGATTCGTAAGGGGAAGATCAAGGTAAACGGGAAAAAGGTAAAGCAAAACTACAGACTCCAGGAGGGGGATATGGTTAAGGTATTCTCTGCAGGAGGAGAAACCAAGAAGAAGGAGTTTATAGATCTTTCCCCCAGGGAGGTAGATTATATCCAGAAGGGAATCGTCTATGAGGATGAGAATATCCTTATCTTCAATAAGGAAGCCGATATGGTAATGCACAAGGGAAGCGGTCACGACTACGGCCTCTCTGAGATGCTGAAATCATACCTGAAGATAGAAGAGTTTACCTTTATAAACAGGATAGATAAGGCCACCTCGGGAATGATTATAGGAGCCAAGAGCCTTCCTGTAACCAGGGATCTTTCTGAAGAGATGAGAGAAAGAAGGATAGAGAAGAAGTACTACATCCTTGTGGATGGAGCGGTGAAAAGGGATGAGTTTGAGATAAAGTCATACCTGAAGAAGACCGAGACCAAGGTTGTGGAGCTGGACGAGTATGAGGAGGGTGCAAAGGAAAGCATCTCCTACTTCAAGGTGGTAAAGAGGGGAATGAATAAAACCCTTCTGGAGGGTAAGCTTGGAACTGGAAGAACACACCAGCTTAGGGTTCACCTGGCTAACCTGGGGCATCCAATAACTGGAGATGCCAAGTATGGAAGGGGAGCAGATCACGCCATGTGCCTATTCTCCCACTGGGTGGATATAGAAAAGTACGGCATCCAGCTAAACCTGGATATTCCAGAGAAATTTCTAAATATCCTTAAATAGATAAAAAAAGACAGCCTAGGCTGTCTTTTTATTATAGCTGGACATCTATAATATCTTCATCTGTATCTGATAGCTCAACACTTTCAGTTGTCTCTGCCGGTAGAGCTTCCTCCCTTGCAGGGGTCTCTTCCACAACTGGAGCAGCCTCTGTCACTGCTGCTGGGGTCTTTTCAACCTTTTCAGTTGCAGGAAGGGTACTTTCAAGAGGGATGTTCATAATCTGTCCCTTTAGATCGGTAAGCTTCTTTATTATATTGTCGATATGAGTTACAAAGGTATCTCTGGATCTCAGAGGAACCTCATCTCTGTCGATGGCGATAACCGTGTATATTCTGTCATTTTCAACCCAGCTATCCTTCTCCTCAGTATCGTTAAGCATATTGTTTGAAATATATTCGCTTAAGTCTGCCATAACATTGTCCGAGATCTTCTTGCTGTAGAAGTCGATCTCTACGAGGTAAGCTGTCAATACATCTTCAGTTTCCTTCTGAAGCTTCTTTCTGATATCCTCTCTGGCTTCCTTATTGGCTCTCATTTTAGCCACTCCCTGTCCGCTCTCTACGATGGGAGCTGAGCCGATACCAAAGATCTCATCATTAATATCCACCGATGCGGCGATTCTTTCCTGTGACATAGGAGACTTGCTGCTTGAAGAACTTCCTAAACCTTCCAGGCCTGTACAACCAGTCATCAGAAGAAGAGCTGTACATAATCCAATCATCATCCTTTTCTTCACTATTACTCACCTCTTTCAAAAAACTTGTATAATTTATACAGTTATATCCCAAATTATAAATAAAATCCAGGAAAATTTCAATTGTGTAAGAAAAAATAAATACTTTTTCTTTAATTTAGGTGTAATTTTTGAGAAATAGGAGTATCTTATAAGGTATAATAGATAGACGAAAATATTAAAGGGATAGTGAGAGATATTAGTAAGAGTGTTTTACAAAAAGGTTATTTTAACCTATAATATGATGTACAGCTAATGAAAATATTATTGAAAGTTAAAATAAAATTGTGTAAAATAAGATTTAGATAAAAATACATGTGTAATAATAAAGAATCCGGAAGGAGTGAGAGTGTTGGGAATTTTTTCAAAAAATAAAAAGAAGTATGCAACGGTATCGGTAAGTAAAACATCCAAGTCAATCGAGAGCAAGGGAGCAGGTGCAGGATCTGGTCTTTGGGAGAAGTGTCCTAGCTGCCATGAAATATTATATAAGATAGATGTAAAGGGGAATCTTAAGAAGTGTACCAACTGTGACCACTACTTTGGTATGACTGCCCTAGAGAGAGTAGACCTTATGATAGATGCAGGAACATTTGTAGAGCACGACAGAGACCTCACATCGGGGAATCCCCTTGAGTTTCCAGGATATGCAGATAAGTATATAAAGACAGCTGAGAAGACGGGAATGAATGAGGGAGTTATCTCTGGAACAGGTGAGATGAACGGTATAAAGGTAAGTTTTGCAGCTATGGAGTTTTCCTTCCTGGGTGGAAGTATGGGTTCTGTAGTGGGAGAGAAGCTAACAAGAGCCATTGAAAGAGGAGTAGAGGAAAATCTGCCTGTAGTTATTGTAGCTACCTCTGGAGGAGCTAGAATGCACGAGGGTATCCTTTCACTGATGCAGATGGCTAAGACCTCTGCAGCCCTTGAGAAGCTCAGAGAAAAGGGAATGCCGTTTATATCGGTACCGGTAGACCCGACAACAGGTGGAGTAACAGCTTCATTTGCAATGTTAGGGGATATAATTGTTACAGAGCCAAATGCTCTTATTGGATTTGCAGGTCCGAGAGTAATCGAGCAGACGATCAAGCAGAAGCTGCCTGAGGGATTCCAGAAGAGTGAATTTCTTCTTGAGTGCGGTATGGTAGACGTTATAGCTAAGAGAGAGGAACTGAAGGATACAATTTCAACACTGCTGGGGAATCTACTGTAAAGATACTCATAAAACTGATTGGAGGGACTTTTTAAGATGGAATTTGAAAAGGATATATTAGATATAGAGGAAAAGATAGTTGAATTAAAGGAGTTTTCAAAGAGTAAGGGTATAGACCTATCAGGGGAGATTGAAAAACTTAAGATAGAGTATGAAAAAAAACTGGAGGAGATCTATAAGGAGCTGAGTCCTTGGAAGAGGGTACAGGTAGCAAGACACCCAGAGAGACCATATACCTTGGATTATATAGAGGAGCTGTGTGACGACTTTGTAGAGCTTCACGGAGACAGACTTTGCTCAGATGACCCTGCTATAGTAGCCGGGCTAGGAAAGATAGACGGAGTAAAGGTGATGATTATTGGACATCAAAAGGGACGTGAGGTAGAGGAGAAGATTTACAGAAACTTCGGAATGGCAAACCCAGAGGGATACAGAAAGGCCTTAAGACTTATGAAGATGGCTGAGAGATTTAATATTCCTATTGTAACCCTTATCGATACACCTGGAGCTTATCCTGGACTGGAAGCAGAAAAGCACGGGCAGGGAGAGGCGATAGCAAGAAACCTGCTAGAGATGGCTGGAATAAAGGTACCTATCGTAGCTACTGTAATCGGAGAGGGAGGAAGCGGAGGAGCCCTGGCTCTTGGAGTAGCTGATAAGGTATATATGCTTGAGAACTCAGTTTACTCGGTAATCTCTCCAGAGGGATGCGCTGCAATACTGTTTAAGGATGCCAGCAAGGCACCAGAAGCAGCTGAGAACCTTAAGATAGTAGCAAACAGTCTTTTAGACCTTAAAATAATAGATGGAATCATAAAGGAACCTCTAGGAGGGGCTCATAGAGATCCTAAATGCTCAGCAATTAACCTTAAAGAGCAAATTTTAAGATCAATCTCTGAATTGAATGAATTAAGTGTGGACGTTCTACTGACAAATAGATATAATAAATTTAGAAGTATGGGCAGATTTACCCAATAAATAATATAATTTAATTAGAGGTGAAATCAAATGATCAAAAGTATAGCAATTTTAACAAGTGGTGGAGATGCTCCAGGGATGAATCCTGCAATCAGAGCAGCAGGGAAGGTAGCACTCAGTAAAGGAATAGATCTATACGGAATAAAAAGAGGATACCTAGGTATGCTTAATGATGAAATCTTCAGAATGGACGGAAGAGATCTAAGTGGAATCATCGACAGAGGAGGTACAACTCTTCTAACCGCGAGATGTCCAGAGTTCAAGGATCCTAAGATCAGAGCAATAGCTGCTGAGAACCTTAAGAAGAGAGGAATAGAGGGACTTGTTGTAATTGGTGGAGACGGATCCTTCCACGGAGCGGATCTTTTATATAAGGAGCACGGGATCAAGGTAGTGGGAATTCCAGGAACAATCGATAACGATATCATTGGAACAGACTACACAATAGGATTTGACACATGTCTGAATACTATCCTAGATGCAATCACAAAGATAAGAGATACAGCAACATCTCACGAGAGAACAATTCTTGTAGAGGTAATGGGAAGAGATGCAGGAGACCTGGCTCTATACGCTACACTAGCTGGTGGTGGAGACGGACTTATGATTCCTGAGCAGGAGAATCCAATCGATGTACTGGCTTACCAGATTGCTCAGAGAAGAAAGAATGGAAAGCTTCACGATATCGTGCTTGTAGCTGAGGGTGTAGGATCAGCTATTGAGATCGCAGAGGAGCTTAAGAAGAAGGTACACACAGATATAAGACCAGTAGTACTTGCTCACATCCAAAGAGGAGGAAACCCTTCTGGTTTCGACAGAATCCTTGCTACTAAGATGGGAGCTAAAGCTGTTGAGATCCTAGATGAAGGAAAGTCTGGTGTAATGATAGGGATGGAGGGTAACAAGCTGGTTACTCACCCAATCTCCCATGCATGGGAGGGAGAGAGAAAGCTGTCGCAAGAGGACTATGACCTTGCACTTACTCTTTCAAAGTAATCAAATAAATTAAGTTAGAGAGGGGAGCTTAAATTAAGTTTAGGCTCCCCTTGTTGACTGGCAAAAATAAGGGGGAGCTTTTTTGAAGAAGACAAAGATAGTATGTACGATAGGGCCTAAAACTGAGAGTGTGGAAACACTGAAGCAGCTTGTGGAAGCTGGAATGAATGTAATGAGACTGAACTTTTCCCATGGTGACTATGAGGAGCATGGTG
>CAYSGC010000036.1:0-9724 GCA_964430145.1 uncultured Fusobacteriaceae bacterium
CTTTAAAAGGGAGTAGCCCCCTATGGAGTTCCCCTTCTTATCCAGGCTAGGACCATAGATACCTATCCCCATCCTTCCAGGGACCACTGAGCATATTCCTCCCCCTACACCGGACTTGCTGGGAACCCCTACCATTAGAGCAAACTCCCCGGAACCGTCATACATACCACAGGTAACCATTAGAGTCTTTGCTATTTTGGCTACATACTCACTGACAACCCTCTCGCCGTTGCTGAGTACGCCTCCTCTTGCCAGGAAGAGAGCTACCCTTGCCAGATCCTCAGCTGTAACAAGGATGGAACACTGCTTGAAGTATACATCCAGGGCATCCTCTACATCACCGTCGATATATCCCTCCCCCTTCATAAAGTATCCCATGGCTCTGTTCTTGTTTCCAGTCTCCTTCTCTCCCCTATAGATATCCTCATCTATCTCCAGGGTGTCATTTTCACATATTTTTCTAAAGAACTCCAGGACCCTTCTGAACTTATCCTGGGCATCTCTTCCCTTGATAAGGGCTGTGGTAGCTATTGCCCCGGCGTTAATCATAGGGTTGAAGGGCTTATGCGTTTCGCACGTTTCCAGCTTCTTGATTGAGTTAAAGGCGTCCCCGGTAGGTTCCATCCCCACCTTGGAGAAGACGTGGTCCACACCGTTGTCCAGAATGGCCAGCATAAGGGTAAGGGGTTTGGAAACACTCTGTATGGTAAACTTAACATCGTAGTCCCCCACCCTCTGAACGCTTCCGTCTGTTTTCATGATGCACAGCCCCAGATGGTTTCTATCTGCCTTATCCAGTCCTGGGATGTAGTCTGCTACACTTCCAAACTGGCACTTAGCCCTGCTCTTTTCCAATAGTTTATTTAAAAACTGCTCCATTTAAAACCTCCAAATTTTTCATAATGAACTTAGTCCATGATAAATATATCATACTTTACAATAAAAAAAATTATATTTCTAGTATTGTTTTAAAATGAGATGGCCGATGTGTAATAAAAGAAGACAAGATGTCTTATCTGTGTCTCTATTATAGTTCTAGTCCTTAATTAAATAAAGTTATTTTTAGAAAAAATAAAACTCCCTAAAAGTAGGAAGTTTTAATGTTTGATGCCGGTATCAGTTGTTGTCCCTGGTTGTATTTCTAAGGATGAGCTCCGTTGGGATAATAACCTTGATGGGTATCTTTTTTTGATTGTTGAGCCTCTGGGTCAGAAGGTTCACAGCTTCCTCTCCCATAAATTCCGAGTGGATCTTTACAGTAGAAAGGGAGGGGAAGGTAAACTTAGCTGATGGGATATCATTGACACTGATTATGGAGATGTCTTCAGGTACCCTGATCCTCCTCTCGTTGAAAGCCCTTAGGGCTCCTATAGCCATGGAATCATTTCCAATAAAGAAGGCAGAGGGGAAGTCGGCTCTCTGGGCGATCTCGCTGGCGATCTTGTAGCCGGACATAGAGGAAAAGCCTCCAATGTAGATATCCTCCTCACTGAAGATCCCCTTATAGGAGGTATACTCCCTGAAGGCTGCTTCCCTCTGGTCCAGTTCATCACAGTCCCTTCCTCCGATAAAGCCTATTCTGCTATGTCCCTTGGCAATGAAGTAGTCTATCACCCTCTTGGTTATCCTGGTGAGATCCACAACTACAGAGTCATACTTCTCGTCGTCTGGAGAGTAGTCCACAAAAACAATGTTCTCAGAGATCTTTTCCAGGGCAGAGAGATCCTCTCCCTGAAAATATCCCACTGCAATTATTCCGTCCACATCCCTTATCTTGGAGTTGATGGTGGATTTGATGTCGGGATAGTAGTATTTTTTTATAGTAAGCTTCCTTTCCTTTGCCTGGCTCTCTATTCCATATCTTATGGAAAGGTAGTAGGAGTCATCGATCTCTCCCTTTTCCCTGTAGCCTAAAACAAGAGCAACTTTAAACTTCCTTTCAGAACTTTTGGTGCTCTTAGAGTATCTTGTAGCTATTGTTTTATATTGAAGTTTTTCTGCTACTTCAAATATCTTGGTCCTTGTTTCCTCACGGACATGGACACTTTCATCTTCATTTAAAACTCTTGAAACTGTAGCAGGAGAAACACCTGCCTCAGCTGCAATATCCTTTAAGGTTGCCATTTTCTCCTCCTAGAAGTAAAACTTTTCCTTTCTAAAATTATATCATCATATGTACAAAAATACAATTTATAGGAAGTTAAAGGGGAAGAGCCCGGTATGATTTAAGGAAAACTTTTATCAAAGAGAGGCTCCTCCCCGCAACTATAATAATTTTAATTTAAAACTATTCCTTGAGAGCTCCTCCAAGTATTCCCGAGATAAACTGCTTCTGCAGCACCAGGAAGATAGCTATAACTGGAAGGGTAGAGAGGGAAGCTCCCAGAAGTACCTGGCCGTAATCTACCCTTGAAAGCCCCACAAGGGATGAAAGAGCCACTGGAAGGGTCTTCATAGACTGATCGTTGAGCACGATGAGCTGCCACATAAAGTTACCCCACTGTCCCATAAACATATAGATTCCAAGGGCTGCAATAGCCGGCTTCATAGTAGGAAGGACTATCTGGAGAAAGATCCTCAGCTCTCCGCATCCGTCTATCCTGGCTGCTTCTATGAGGGAATCTGGAACCTTGAGCATATTCTGCCTCATAAGGAAGATACCAAAGGCACTTGCTATCCCCGGGATTATTACAGCCTTATAGGAGTTTAACCAGCCAAAGGCCTTCATAATGTCGAAGAGGGGTATCATAGTTGCCTGTCCCGGCAGCATCATAGTGAGCAGGATGGCACTGAATAGAAACTTCTTCCCCTTAAACTCATACTTTGCAAAGGCGTAGCCTGTAATGGTGCTCATAGCCAGGGTGAATATGGTGTAGATTATAGATACATAAAATGAGTTAAACATAACTTTTTTTAGAGGTATCTGAGCGCTTAGGTTCCGGTAGTTTTCAACTAGGTGACTCCCTGGAGTCATCTTAGGGGGAAAGGCAAATATATCTGCAGATGCATTTGTAGCCCCTATGAACATCCAGTAGAAGGGAAATATAGATATGAAAAACCCCAGAATAACCGCTGAGTATA
Organism: uncultured Fusobacteriaceae bacterium; assembly: GCA_964430145.1. Lineage (GTDB taxonomy): Bacteria > Fusobacteriota > Fusobacteriia > Fusobacteriales > Fusobacteriaceae > Propionigenium. Next base: position 3,082 of record CAYSGC010000036.1, read on the forward strand.
CAATAACTTTTTTTAGTGTAGAATTAGATTCCACCATTTTCTTCCCCACCTGCCTTCATCTGTAAAAATGACATAATAGCTGTAAGAATTAGAAGTATACATGAGATTGCAGAAGCATAACCGAAGTTAAGGTTCATGAATCCCTGGTTGTAGAGGTACAGTCCAAGGGATATAGTGGAGTTGCTTGGTCCTCCCTTGGTAAGGATAAATGGCTCACTGAACAGGTTTATAGTACCTATGGTAGACATGAGCATGGAGAAGAGCATAATGGGCTTCATCTGAGGTATGGTGATGTAGAGGAATTGCTGCAGCTTTGTAGCTCCGTCTATCTCAGCGGCCTCATAGAGGGTATTTGGTATCCCCTGAAGTCCAGCGAGCATGATAACCATGTTGTATCCAGTCCACCTCCATGTAAGGGCGAGCATAATAGATGCCTTGGCCCAGAAGGGGTGTATAAGCCACGGTATCTCCTTTATTCCCACAAGGGAAAGGACGTAGTTTAAAAGTCCCTTATCACTTAGAAACAGTGAGAAGATAATGGAGTATGCCACCATTTCCGTTACCGACGGAAGGAAGTAGGCTATTCTAAACTGAGCCTTCCACTTAAGAAGTTTTGAGTTTAGGAGTACAGCCAGTATAAGGGAGAGCCCCGTCATCACAGGTACCTGAAATCCCATATAGATAAAGGTATTCCCAAGGGCCTTGTAGAAGACCCCGTCGGAAAATAACCTTGTATAGTTTTGGATGCCGTTGAATGCATAGCTCCCCCTCTCAAACTTATAGAAGGACAGCATAACCGTTCTCAGGAACGGGTAGATGGTAAATAATGAAAACATTATTACTGCCGGTGCTATAAAGTAATAGGGAGCAGTTTTTTTATCCAGTTTTAATTTAAGGGCAAAGGGCTTTTTTGCCCTCTTGGCCTCTCTTTTTAATACACTTTCCATAGCTCCTCCTTGGATTACTTTGCAATGACTCTTCCTGTAGCTTCGCTTATAGCCTTAGCTGCTTTCTCCAGCTCATTTTGAGGATCCCTTCCTCCTGTAAGTACAGCAGCCTGAGCAGCAAGAACAAACTCTCCTGCCTCTGAACTATCCTCATTGCTGAAGTTTTTATTGATATTTGGAACGATGTCTGAAAGGAATCTTCCTACCTTCTGTCCGTCAAAATATGGGTCACCTAATTCAAAATACTCATCCTCAAAGGAAGGAAGGTATGCAGGGAAAAGGTCATACTTCTTATACATCATTACCTGATTTTCCTTGCTTACAAGGGCATTTTTAATGAACTCCCATGCAAGCTGCTGGTTCTTAGACTGTGCAGGGATAGCAAGGGAAGCTCCTCCGACATAGTTTGCTGTATTTTGTCCCTCGGAGAAAGCTGGGAACGAGATAACTCCCCACTTACCGCTCTGCTCTGGCATCTGATCTTTGAGGGTTCCTCCCCACCATCCCCCATAAGCAACAGTTGCTATCTCACTGTTTTTTGTAGCAATAACAAGGGTGTTCCATGAATCGGCATTGTATGTAAGCCCTTCATCCAGCATCCTCTTCTGAAGGTTGAAGGATTTTAGACTCTCCTCATTACCTACGATGATTTCTCCCTTTTCATTGAAGGTTCCAGATCCCTGGGAGTTCATGATCATGTTGTGAACATATGCTCCCTTGGCATAGTTTATCGGGAACATCTTTACTCCAGGATTAGCTGCCTGAACAGCCTTACCTGCCTCTATAAAGTCATCCCATGTAACGATAGACTCTGGATCGACTCCAGCCTTGGCAAACATATCTCTTCTGTAAAACATCGCTCCTGGAGCAGAATCCCAAGGAAGAGCAAGGATATGACCTTCAAATGAACCGAGCTCCCATTTACTAGGATCGAAATCCTCTCTAAGGTTACCAGCTACCGGAGTAAGGTCTGCGAAACCATCTGGAAAGTTAGGTGGATACTTAACAAAGGCATCTGTCTCCACAGTAACGATGTCAGGAAGACCGGTATTGGAGTTAAGTCCGATTGTAAGTTTCTGATACGTATCTCCAGTACCGACCTCCTCTATAATTACCTTAACATTTGGATAGATCTCGTTAAAGCTTTCCACAGTATCCCTAAGTCCCTTAGCTGCCACATCCCAGGACCAGATCCTCAGTTCAGCCACAGTGTCCTTAGGCAGTCCCTCATTTGAGAGCTCCTTAACCTCCTGGGTCTTATTGCCTCCGCAAGCTGTCATAAGCATCGAAATAATTAAAAGAACAATACTAAATATTTTTTTCATGACTCCCTCCCTCTGCAATTATTAATAAAAAGATAAAATTAATGCCCTTTGAATCCTTATACAGTGTACTTTGAATTTAACGCCACCTCATCTGTCTGATCCTTTGAGAAGGGAACAAAGAGAAGGGAGTAGTCAAACTCCTTTGCTTCCAGCTTATATTGCGGCAGCTGTTCCTGACCACAACTGTTACTTCCCAGACCGTTTTGAGCATAGTCCAGGTTCAGGGTGATAAACTCCCTTTTTCTGAGTTTGTTTTGGTGTGTTGCTGTTTCTAGGTCCTCAGTGGTGTAGTAGTGGGCTGAGAAATCAATAGGTCTGCTTCCCTTGATGAAGAGGCCATCGCCCTTGTTTGTTGTAAGGGAAACCCACATGGTGTCTGTTCTGTTACCATTTTCCTGGGGATAGACATAGTTGGTGAAGAGACTCTCCACATCCATTCTGTATACTCCCAGCAGGTTTGCCAGCTTGCTGTCGCAGTAGGATTCTCCCTCTCCCCTGCCATACCATGCTGCCTTAGAGTAGTCCCCCTTTATTCCGAGCTGTAGACCTAGCTTTGGAAGCATAGCAGGGAATTCGTTTTTAGGTATTCCCTTGAGAGAAACCTCTAGAATACCTGAGTTATAGATCCTGTAGATATAGGTGATATCATAGCCATACTCAAACACAGGTGGTGCTACCCTAGTGGTGGTGGCAACTTCAACAAACTTATCCTCTATTATATAGTCAACTGAGAAGACGCTTTCAGCAGTGTGCTTAAAGTACTTTTTATCCCAGATCTTCTTTACATACATATCGTTGTCTATGGGAGCCCTCCACATATTAAATGCCGGCGATCTCTCTATGACCTCTCTCTCATTTAACTTGTAGCTGAGAAGCCTTCCTCTGACCTTACAGAAGGAGATGGAGAACTGGTGCCCGGTAACTGTAAGGGTCTGATCCTCCTCCTCTACATTCAGTGGAAGATTAACTATAGGTGAAGAGTACTCCTCCACCCTATATATATGAAGCTTTATCTGCTCCCTTGTTACCTCGTGACCAGCCTCTGCCCAAGGGGTGGAGTTTCTTGTAACCACATACATATTCAGCCAGTGGTCGGTATTTTTAACTAGAGCCCTTACCGAAGCAATATCCAGTGTAACAGCAGCACTCTCCTGGGGCAGGACAGCCTCCAGATCCTGGCTTCCGCTTAGAAGGATCTTCTCTCCAGCGCAGACCTCCCACTTCAGAGTAAAGATATCCAGCGGGGTAAAGTCCAGCATGTTTTTAATTTCTATCCTTCCCTCCTTCATATTTAAAGGGGAGATCTTAACGGGTTCGATTACTTTCTTATACTCCTTCAGTCCCGGAGACGGCGTCTGATCTGGGAATACCAATCCGTCTATACAGAAGTTGGAGTTGTTTGGATAGTCTCCATAGTCCCCACCATAAGCATAGTAAGGTCTTCCCTCCTCGTCCTCCATATAGATACCGTGATCTATCCACTCCCAGACAAATCCTCCCTGGATATTCTCATACTTATAGAATACATCCTGGTACTCCTTCAGTCCACCGGGACCGTTACCCATGGCGTGGGCATACTCACATATGAGCCTTGGCTTGCTGCTCTCCTCCTGTCCGAAGCCGTCCATCCTTTCCGTACTGGAGTACATGGTACTTATGATATCCACAACCTCAGCTTCCCTGTCCTCCTCGTAGTGGATAGGTCTTGTGCTGTCAAGCTCTCTGCACCTTGCAGCCATAGCACTGAAGTTATCCCCAAATCCAGATTCATTTCCAAGGGACCAGAAGATGATGGACGGGTGGTTCTTCTCCCTGTGAACAGCTCTCTCTATCCTGTCTACATATGCACCCCTCCATGATGGGTTGCAGCTTAGACGGGAAAGGTCCTCCACCCACATAAACCCGTGGGCTTCAAGATCTGTTTCAGCCATGACATAGAGCCCCAGCTCATCGCAGAGGTCATAGAAGTATGGTTCATTTGGATAGTGGGATGTTCTCACAGCATTTATATTGTGCTGCTTCATAAGGATGAGGTCCCTTCTTATCCTCTCCTTGGATACGGTTCTTCCACTTCTGGGATCGTGGTCGTGTCTGTTTACTCCCTTTATCATAAAGTATCTGCCGTTTAGGTAGAACTTATTTCCCTTTACCTCTATGGTTCTGAAACCAACCCTCTGACAGATAACCTCCCTTGTCTCGCCAACACTCATCTCGACGAGAAGCTTGTATAAGTATGGGTCCTCAGCACTCCACTTTCTAGGATCTGCAAGGTTAAAGGTAGTGCTAATGCTGCTGCTTCCTGCAGGATAGATTATCTCCTCTGAGTGAATGATCCCTTCATTCTTGTCCAGAAGGGTGTAGGTAACCTTGATCTCCTCCTGAGTTTTTCCAGCCACTGCCATATCTACATTAAGCTGGGCATCCCTGTAGTTTTCATCCAGGTCCGTCCTTACAGTTAAATCCTCTATGTGAACCCTCTCCCTTGAGATAAGGAATACATCTCTGAAGATACCGCTCAGCCACCACATATCCTGATCCTCTATATAGGAAGCCTCCGACCACTGAAGGACCTTCACATCTATCTTGTTTCTCCCCTCCTTTACAAAGGAGGAGATATCGAATTCAGCTGTAAGCCTGCTTCCCTTGCTCATTCCTACCTCTCTACCGTTTATATAGAGGTAGAAGATGCTGTCCACTCCGTCAAACCTGATGATGGTCTCCCTTGAGAGATCCTCGCCGGACATGTAAAAATCCCTGGAGTAGAGTCCAGTGGGATTTTCACTGGGAACATGGGGAGCATTAACTGTAAAGGGGTATCCCTCATCTGTATACTGCATCTGCCCGTATCCCTTTAACTGCCAGCAGCTGGGAACCTCTAACCTGTCCCATGAAGAGTTATCGAAATCTTCAGAGTAAAATTCCCTTGGGACAAGAAGCGGGTTTTCATAGTAGGAAAACTTCCATATACCATTTAATAGCTTAAATCCCTTTGAGTCTCCAGGCTGATTTAAAAGGGCTTTCTCCCTGCTGTCATATGCAAAGAAGTGAGCCCTTGGGTCTAGTCTGTTCTTGTGTAACAGCCCTTCATTTTCCCAATCTAACATTTCATACCTCCGCTTTAGTAAAAATTTTACTAAATTATAGTTAGATATTTTACCGATGTCAACTAATTTTGTATCTGAATTTCAAAAAAAGTTACAAGTGGTTGTTTAAGGTACACTAATACATAGAAAAAACTTTGAAAATTTATTGACAATGGAGGTGGCAGGAGCTATACTCTTAAAAGTTTATTTTAGTAATTTTTTTACTAAAATTATAACTAGTTTTATGCAACTGGATTTAAATGGAATCTTGTAATAATATTAAAGTATTGGAGAATTTAAGGAGGTAGCGATGAAGGGAAATAAGTTACACATAATAGCAGACTTAGCTCTGGTGCTGGTGGCAATAATTTGGGGATCGGGATTCACAGCCAGTAAGATGGCGCTGGACAGCGGGTTTGGACCGTTTTATATGATGGCCTTCAGGTTTACAATAGCAGCTGTAATTATGAGGGTGGTTTTGTACAAGAAGCTGAAGAATATAACCAGGGATGAGCTCAAGGCCGGGGCCATAATAGGAGCATTCCTCTTCTTTGCCTTTGGAACTCAGACGGTAGGTCTTATCTTTACAACCCCATCTAAGAATGCTTTCTTGACAGGAACTAATGTAGTAATGGTGCCATTTATCTACTGGGCAATAAGCAGGGTGAAGCCGGATATCTATTCCATCATAGCAGCAGTTGTATGCTTTCTGGGGATAGGAACTCTCTCCTACGATGGAAGTTTCTCCATGGGAATAGGTGATACCCTTTCTCTGATCTGTGCTGTGGGATTTGCCTGTCATATCAGCCTGACGGGATTCTTTGCCAAGAAGGTGGACGTAATAAAGCTGGCCTTCCTACAGATGGTCTTTGCAGCAATCCTTTCCTTTGGAACGGCAATCTTCTTTGAGGACCTTCCGGCAGAGTTCAGCAGAACGGGAGTACTGTCTATAATCTATCTGGGAGTCTTCAGTACCATGGTGGCTTTCTTTCTTCAGACGGTGGCCCAGAAGTACACCACTGCTTCAAGGACGGCTATAATCCTTTCCACAGAGGCAATCTTTGGTACCCTATTCTCAGTAATTCTCCTAAGTGAGCAGCTCACTGTGAATATGATAATAGGTGGATGTGCTATCTTCATAGCCATCATCACAGTGGAAACCAAGTGGGAGTTTCTCAAGGGGAAGAAGGGTTACAAACTGGAATCCAGGTAAATAATTTTTAGGGGAGCTAGGAGGATAGCTCCCCTAATTTTGTATAAGCTATATCATAGAATTAAAGGGGGAAGA
>CAYSGC010000036.1:9824-18124 GCA_964430145.1 uncultured Fusobacteriaceae bacterium
GAGGATAGCTCCCCTAATTTTGTATAAGCTATATCATAGAATTAAAGGGGGAAGAGTAAAGTGGAGCGAAGAAAAGTATACAAAGATGTATTAAAGCTGGCTCTTCCCGCTGTGGGAGAGATGCTGCTCTATATGACCATTTGGATCTTGGACACCCTCATGGTGGGGCAGTATGGTGGAAGGGTATCCCTCAGTGCTGTAAGCTTAGGGGGAGAGCTTCTCTACACATTTATCTCTATATTTGTAACCATGGGTATAGCAGTTGCCATGACCTCCCTCATTTCCAGAAAGCTGGGAGAGGGAGACCTTGAGAGTGCCAATGAATATGCCAATGTGGGGGTTTATATAGGCAGCGGTATGACCCTTATATTTTTTATTGTATTCAACAGGTTCAGCGGCGGGCTACTGGAAGCAGCCGGAGCCAGGGGACAGGTCCTAGAGGAGGGGAGCCTCTATCTGAGTATATGTTCCTGGGCCATGCTCTTTACCATGGGAAGGCACCTGCTAAATGCCATCCTCAGGGGGGAGCAAAACACCAGGGTTCCCCTCTACAGCTCAGCTATAATGATGGTGACCAACCTCTCCCTGGATTACCTTCTTATCTTTGGGATAGGAATCTTTCCAGAGCTGGGAGTGAGAGGAGCTGCCATAGCCACAGTGGCCTCGGGAGTGGCAGCCTTTATCTATACCCTCCACTATGTTCAGACAAAGGATGGGATAAGGATCAGCCTGAAGTATATATATCTTGTCAGAGAAAAGAGTATTGAGATGATAAGGCTGGCCCTTCCGGCATCATTTCAGGAGGCTTCCTCAAGTCTTTCCAGACTTCTTGTGGTTTTTATGATAATGAGAAGCGGGGAGGTAAATTTTTCAGCCAACCAGATAGCGGTGACCACAGAATCTCTCTCTTTCATGCCTGGATGGGGGTTTGCAGTGGCCTCTACAACTATGGCGGGATTTAAGTATGGTGAGAAGAAGTACAGGGAGCTGAGGGAGGTAGTAAGGGCAAACCTGGAACTCTCCATGATGATCATGGGGGGAACAGCTATTATATTTCTGATATTTCCAGAGAGGCTGGTATCTCTCTTTATAAAATCCGATGAGGTAGAGGTGATACGTCTGGCTGCCCTCTGTATCAGGATAGGGGCCTTCGAACAGCTTCAGCTGGCTGTGACCATGGTGCTGGACGGAGTACTCAAGGGAACGGGAGACACAAGAACCCCCTTTATAATATCTGCTACATCAGCGTGGCTTATAAGGGTTCCTCTGGCGTCCCTTATCTTCTTTGTACTGAAGCTGCCCATCTACTATATGTGGTATGCCCAGGTTGTTCAGTGGACGATCCATGCAGGGGTTATATACTATGTATATAGGAAGAAGATAGCAGAGATTATAGAGGTGGAGAAGGGTTTGGAGGTTGAGGAGTTAATAGAGGATTCAAGATAAAGGGAGGAGCTTAAGCTCCTCCCTTTATTTTGTTAAGGAAAGTATATAATTTACAGAAAATTGCTTGAAGCAATCAGTGCTCCCTTTAATTATAAGGATGCAACGTCACGTTGCTTTATATTATTTTATTTCCTTGAGGATCTCGTATGCCAGCTCCTCCTTAGGCATCTCAGAGATATCCTTCATCTCCCTCTCCCTGAAGAGGAACACAACCTTATTCTCGTCTTTTTGCATGTAGTTTACAGAGTTCCCCACTATCATATCCAGATTTTTTTTCTCAAGCTTACCCTGGGCGTTTATCAGCAGGTTTTCACTTTCAGCAGCAAAACCAATTAGGAACTGATCCCTCTTCTTCTCTCCCATAGTTTTTAAGATATCGGGATTCCTGTCCAGTACCAGGGTGAGGTCCCCCTCTTTTTTCTTTATCTTGTTTTCAGAGTATTTCTTCACCTTGTAGTCGGCTACTGCAGCACAGGCGATGGCAACGTCTACATCATCATATCTGGACATAACAGCCTCATACATATCCTGAGCACTCACCACATCTACAACTTCATCTACCTCTGTTGGTCTTGGAAGGTTTGTAGGTGCAGAAACCAGGGTAACGTGAGCTCCCATCCTTTTTGCAGCCAGGGCAAGGGAGTACCCCATCTTACCGGTAGATCTGTTGGAAAGGAATCTCACTGGGTCTATAGCCTCCCTTGTGGCTCCAGCAGTTATAATTATCTTCTTTCCAGCCAGGGTCTGAGGGATCTCAGTGAACTCCTTTTCCAGGATATCTACGATGTCCTCCTCCTTCTTCAGCCTTCCCTTGGCATTGACATTGCACGCCAGGAACCCTTCGTCTGCTTCTATAAACTTATATCCGTATCCCTTAAGCTTATCTACATTCTCCCTCAGGATAGGGTTGGCATACATATTCACATTCATTGCCAGGGCAAAGTAAACAGGTACTGTGGCAGCTGAGATCACAGTGGTAAGCATATCGTCAGCTATTCCATTAGCCACCTTTCCCACAACATTGTATGTGGCAGGAGCAACAAGGATCACATCTGCCCATTCAGCAAAGGAGATATGCTCCACCTCTACATTTGGCTTCTTCTCCCACATATCTGTAACTACCCTGTCCCTTGCAAGGGTCTCCAGGGTAAGAGGGGTAATGATCTCAGTGGCACTCTTGGTCATGATAACCCTCACATTGTGCCCCCTCTTCTTTAACATAGAGATGATATTGGCCGCCTTGTATGCTGCAATTCCTCCAGTTACTCCTAGTAGTATATTTTTCTTCATAGTCTTCACCATCACTTTTCTAGTTATATAGTCGTGATATGAATTATCAGAAATTTTTTTTGTGGATAATTCATATCACGACGAGTTGATTCATTTTATCATTAATTTAAGAGATAAACTATATTTACATAAACAGGTTTTTTATTATAATTTCCTTTAGCCTACCTTCAGATATATTAACTCCCAGCTCCCTCTTAAGGGAGGTAATCCTCTCAAAGGAGAGGTTTTCACTGTCTATCCTGTTGTCTATCCTAATGTTTTCCATATCATCCTCGGAAAACTCATTTATAATCCTCAGAAAGTCCTCACCATAGTTTTTAAATTTCTGGTTACCGATACCCCTCACCTTGAGCATCTCCCAACGGTTGGCAGGTTTTCTTTCAGCCAGCTCCATAAGGGTAAGGTCCGAGAAGATGATATATGGAGCCACATCCTCCCTCTCGGCGATCTCCCTTCTCAGTTCATTGAGCCTTTCAAAGAGAGGGTCCTCGTAGTAGTCGAAGGATACCACCTCATCCTTTCTCCTCAGAAGGGATTCCTTCCCCTTGAGAAGCTCGAAGGATCTGCTGTTAAGCTGGAGTACAGGATAGCTTCCTGCACTCTGGGTGAGATACCCCTCGGAGGTGAGGTAGTTGATGAACTCCTCCAGCTCGTTTCTCTTGTAGTGGGACATGAGGCCGAAGGTGGAGAGCTTGTCCAAGCCCTTCCTCTCTATCTTGCTGTCTCTCTCTCCCAGAAGGATCTTGGTAACTGTATAGCTTCCCAGGCTGCTCCTGCTTCTTCCCACAAGGGAGAGGACCTTTTGTGCATCTACAGTGAGGTCCACCACATCCTCAGCACCGTGGCAGTTTTCACAGCTTCCGCAGTAGTTTTTTATCCTCTTATCCCCAAAGTACTTGAGGATATACTCCCTGAGGCAGGAGTTTATAGAGGAGTAGTTTACCATGGCATCCAGCTTTTTAAACTTCTCCATCTTCAGCTTGTCGCTGGTTTCCTCATTGTTGTCTATAAAGAACTCCTGGGTATTTACATCCTCCTCGTTGTAGAGAAGGATACACTCACCGCTCCCCCCGTCCCTTCCGGCTCTTCCAGCTTCCTGGTAGTAACTCTCCAGGTCGCTTGGAATATTTCTGTGGATAACAAACCTCACATTGGATTTATCTATCCCCATTCCGAAGGCATTGGTGGCGACCATAATCCTTATCTTATCCCTGATAAACTCCTCCTGATTTGTCTTTCTCTCCTTCTCATCCATCCCCCCGTGGTACTTCCCCACACTGAAGGCCTTTAACTTCAGATAGGCATAGAGGCTGTCTACCTCCTTTCGGGTAGAGGCGTAGATGATGCCAGGCTGCCTTCTGTGCTTCTCCAGGTAGGAGACGATAAACTGCTCAGGGTCCTCCCCCTTCTTTACGAAGAACTTAAGGTTGGGACGGTCAAAGCCGTCAACATATACCATGGGATTTTCCAGTTGCAGCTTTTCTATGATATCCTTTCTAACCTTGGGAGTTGCTGTGGCAGTGAGGGCGGCTACAGGAAGCTCCCTCCCCAGAGATCTTATAAATTTTGGGATCTCAAGATATGACTTTCTGAAATCATGCCCCCATTGGGAGATACAGTGAGCCTCATCCACAGCAATAAAGGAGATATTCAGGCCGCCGATGAAGTTTGTAAACTTTTCGTTGACGAGCCTCTCTGGTGCCAGATAGAGGAGCTTTATCTTGTTTTGTCTGAGCTTTCTCATTGTAGCAGCATACTCCTCCCTGGAAAGGGAGGAGTTGAGATAGGCACTGGAGATGCCCAGCTGGTTTAGGGTGTCCACCTGATCCTTCATAAGGGAGATCAGGGGAGATACCACTATAGTAATTCCGTCAAAGATAAGGGCAGGTATCTGATAGCAGATGGACTTTCCCCCTCCTGTAGGAAGAATTCCAAGGGTATCCCTTTTCCTAAGGATCCCCTTGACTATCTTCTCCTGTCCAAAACGAAATTCCTCATATCCATATATATCTTTAAGTAAAGTTCTTGCTCTATTTAACATGAAAAACCTCTTTTAAATTTATAGTCATTGAATGAATTATTATCAGTTTTTAAAGTGTTTATAATTCATATTGATACACAAGTTTACTCCTTAAACAATTAATTTAAGACTAAACTATAATGGGAAGGCATAAGCCTTCCCTATTATAACAAACTTTATAAGTTTTTTAAACTTAAGCGAGTTATTCACACTTGGAGAAACCGCAGCTTCTGCACGAGTAGCATCCTCCAGAGATCTCCAGCTCCTCTCCGCACTCTGGGCAGAGAGCCTTGTGCTCATCGAAACTTCTCTCCCTTGCGCTGAAGAGAAGATCCAGTTCAGCTTTCTTCTCCTGAGCCTTCTCGTAGTCGTTAAGTCCCATCTCCCTCTCAAACTCCCTCAGAAGGAAGAGAATAGCCGATGGACATGTATTTCCCTTAGTGATCTGCTGTCCCCTTCCCTTGGCAAGGGCGAAGGAGGTACAACCGCTGAGGCCGCTTATAGCCCTCTCCATCATAAAGAGGTTTCCTCCCAGCCTTAACATACCAGACATATAGATGGCCACAGCCTGGATGTTCTTCTCGCATCCTCCCTGTCCGCTTCTGATTACGTAGATGTCCTGGATAGTCTGCTCCTTAGGAGAGTATCCTATCATCACCTTGAGCTTACCGCACCCTATTGTGATAGCCTTTGGATAGTAGATTGTATCAGGGGCTATTGGCTTTAACTCGCCCCTTGGATAGTCCTTGGTAGTTTCCAGGCTGTCGGTGGTAAGGATCCCCTCTCTGGCACATCCGGCTCTGTAGATGGTCATCCCCTTGAGGCCGTGCTTCCATCCCTCTAGGTAGAGGTTCTCCACCTCCTCTGCAGAGCTTTTATTAACAAGGTTTATTGTAGAGGAGATGCTGGCATCTATCCTCCTCTGCCATACCCCCTGCATCTTGATCCTGTCCAGTGGATTAAGGTTCTGGGCTGTAATGAAGTACTCGGGCAGCTCGCTCTCCTCTCTTATATCATTTGCCTCCATATATTCCCTTGCTATGGGAGTAAACACCTTGTAACTGACATCCTTACCGTGAAGACTCTCGGTCTTTCTGGTATAGGAGAAGGCGAAGTTAGGCTCTATTCCAGTGGAGATCTGAAGCATAGTACCGATACTTCCAGTGGGAGCAATGGTGAGAAGCTGTGAGTTTCTAAGGCCATGGGCCTCCACCAGCTTCTTTGTCTCGTCGCTTGTATTTTCTATATAGTATGGGGAGGCGCAGATCTTCTCTCCTCTGTATTTAGGGAATGCTCCCTCCTCCTTGGCCAGAAGGGCGCTTGCTGCAATGGCTGTATCTGCAATGGTAAAGATCACCTTGTCACAGAACTCCAGAGACTCGGGAGACCCGTACTTCAGCTTCAGCTTAATGAGCATATCTCCCACTCCCAGCACTCCAAGACCGATCTGTCTCCAGTCCTCTACAGATCTTCTCTGCTCCTCCAGCGGGTGCAGCGGAAGCCCCTCATCCAGTACATTGTTTAGGGCCTTTACCGATTTTTTTACTACATCCTTTAGACGGTCAAAGTCGAAGTTCCCGTTATCATCTATGAATGTTGGGAGGATAATGGATCCCAGAAGGCAGCTTCCTCCTGCTGGAAGGGGCTCCTCAGCACAGGGGTTGGTCCCTGCATATTCAAACTCCTCATCCTCACTGAGGAGGTTCCAATTCTTTATCTTGTCCCAGAAGAGGATCCCCGGTTCAGCGAAGTTCCAGTTCTGTTTAGCTACCTCCTTGAAGAGGTGGTGGGGCACTACCTTCTTTCTAAGTATTTCCCCGGTACTTTCAATTATAAACTTACTTTCATACTCCTCCCCTGTTGTTACAGCCTTCATGAACTTGTCGTCCACCCTGAGGGAGATATTGGCTTTCTTTATTTTCTCCAGGTCAGATTTGATGGTTATAAAGTCCTCTGCATCTGGATGGTTGATATCCAGGGAAAGCATGAGAGCTCCCCTACGACCATTTTGTCCGATGATGTCCGTAGTGAGGTTATAGAGCTCCATAAATGAGATGGATCCGCTTGTAAACCTTGCAGAGTTATTTACATGAGCTCCCTTGGGTCTCAGTTTGGAGATATCCACTCCGCATCCTCCTCCAAAGGAGTAGGTTCTGGCAAGCTTTTTTGCAGTATCGAAGATGGATTCTATATTGTCCTCTGGAGGACTTATAACATAGCAGTTGGAGTAGGTAACCTTTCTTCCAACTTTTTGAAGTCCCCTGTTAGAGAGAATTCTACCTGCAAAGATGAACTCCTTATTATAGATCATATCCCTGAGCTCATTGTTCCCTCCTGAAACCCTGTCCAGCCACTCAGGAAAGTTTTCTCCGTCAAACCTGTATTTATTTCCCCATATGTCTTTACCCAGTTGATTCTCTTCTCCCAGCCACTTATCTATATTCATCTCTACCCCCGAAAAATAAAAATCATAAAACACAAGATGATGTGCTCTATATGTTTATATACCCTATTTCTTGTGTAATAGAAATATCTTCAACGAAAAAAAAGCCCCTCTAAATTCACATTCCCTTTTTAGAGGCTTAAAATTATGGAGGTTTTAAATAAAAATTAATTAAAAAAAATTGAACAATTTAACTAATATTAAGGGAAGAAATGTGTTATTATTGTTAATAACAAAAAAATAGGAGAATAAGGATGTTAAATTCATTGAACAGTGTAGTTATAATATTTACCATGATAGGTATAGGGTTTCTCCTCACAAAGAGGGGGATATTGGATGAGCATACCAACCAGATATTTTCCAAGCTGGTAATAAATGTTTCCCTGCCTATCATGATGGTGATAAGCTTAAGTGAAAGGTTTACAAGGGAGGAGCTCTTAAGGTCGGGATGGTGGCTGGCAATCTCCTTCTCCTGCGTTATCCTCTCATACTTCGGGGGAAAGCTCCTGGCCAGGGTAACAAAGTGCAGGTCCGAGGGAGTATTTCTTCCCATGGTATCCTTCTCCAACACAATCTTTATAGGTCTTCCTGTAAATGTTGCTATTTTTGGAGAGAGGTCCCTCCCCTATGTATTCCTCTTCTACCTTGCAAACACAGTACTCTTCTGGACTCTGGGAGTTGCCAGGTTGAGCGGAAGAGAGGGAGGGTCTAATATAGGGGAAGCTATTAAAAAGTTAATTAATCCTCCCCTTATGGGATTCATTGTAGGTGTATTTCTCATCATTACCGGGATAGAGATATACTCCCCGGTTAAGGAGGCACTGAGGTATATAGGGGGAATAACCACTCCCCTCTCCCTCTTCTTTATAGGAACAGTTCTGGCAAACCAGGATTTGGAAGGCCTTAAGATAGGAAGGGATGAGATTGTTATGCTGACTGGAAAGTTTTTCATGGCTCCAGTGATAACTATAATAATCCTTACAGTTGCTGGGACATTTATTGAGATACCAACTCTTCTAAAGCACGTGTATCTTATCCAGGCATCGATGCCCTCTATGACCAATGTGGCAATTGTATCCAGGTACTATAACAGGGACTATA
>CAYSGC010000037.1:0-17627 GCA_964430145.1 uncultured Fusobacteriaceae bacterium
CTCTGTCTACCCTTATCCTTGCCTTCATTCCCTCGGTGAGGGGAAGGTTTTTACCCTCATAGTTACAGAAGTAGTAATCCCTGCTGTCGTGTTCGACCCTTCCTCTGTACCACTTGTTATCTATAGAAACTTCGATTATATTTCCGCAGGTAAAGTAGAACTCAGGCATGGTATCTAAGTTATATCTTCCCTGACTGTTGAGGAGAAGAACCCCCTCCTTAACTTCCCTGGTAAGATGCTCCAGCTCGTGGATAGCTTCCTCTATCTCCCCGCTGAGATACTCAACAATTGAGTATGCTTTTTCATCCTCAAACTTATCTGTAGGGTCTACCTCCAATACCTCTCTGTTCCTCTCGTTAACCCTCTTTAATTCATTTATAATCTCAAGATATCTTTCAGCTAACATCTGGCTCCCCCCTTTTTTTTATCAATTCCATATTAAGTGTATTCTCAAAAAAAACATGAAACCTTTTTTTTGAGAAACATTTAAGGTGTCAAAAAAGGGAGACCCGCCTGCTTTTATACAGGCGGGTAAAATCATGAAAAAGAAAATGTTTTATCTTACTTATGCACTTTTTAGTCGTAGAGAACTCCTAAAAAGTTTAATTTATTTTCTCTTTTTTTGCATTATTTTTTATGAGCTCCTGGATCCATACTAGAGTAAGAGCCAGATACATATAGATCATTCCCAGGGTAAGGATGGGGTGCTTTACATATTCCATTAGGTTCTCCCCTCTGTAGAGTACTCCCCTGAAGAAATACCATCTTCTCACCGCCTTCATGAAGCCGCCATCCTCGCTTTCTATGGTTCTGTCCATTACTGAAAAGTAGTACCTCTTCTTTTGGATGATATTTTTTAGGGTAACCCTCTTCTCATTGTGAGCTACTCCTGTAAACTCTGCTCTTTCGATAACCCCTCCCTGTTCTAGATACCTTATTGTAGGCTGAGTTTCCTCAAAGGCTATCTGATTAAAGTTTATCCCTCCAGATTTCTCATACTCCTCTGTTCTCCAGAACCTGGCAGCTTCAATGGATGTCTTTCCCAGAAATCTTCCAGCTCTGTTTACAACATTCCTCTCAAATACCTTTACTTTGGAGAAGAAGTTGTCGTGGTCTGTAAAGGCCATTTCCGGTATAACAAGGGAACCTATATTAGGATTTTCCATAAGGTAGGAGATGCACTTCTCGCAGAGGTTGTCCTCTAATATCATATCCGAGTCTATAATATAGATGTAATCTGGGTTCAGCTCCCTGGCTCTCTCAAGAGCCTTCTTTCTGGCTATCCCCCTCTCCCCGTGGGGAAGGAATATAGGGTGAAAGTTGCTGTATCTATTGGAGATCCTTTCAAGGATAGCAGGAGTGGAATCGATAGATCCGTCATCAGCCACCACCACATGAATATTTGCTCCCCTCTGATTAAGGGAACTCATGATACAGCTCTCTATAATCTCCTCATTGTTGTATGCTGACAGCAGTATGGCTAAGGTCTTCATCTCTCTACCTCCAGTCCCTCGATAAATCTGTCGAAGTGGTCTTTTGTATTACCCCAGTGAAAATTCAGTGAGAATTCATAGGCCGCCTCCCTCATTAGTTTATAGTTCTCCTCCTCCTCTATAGCCTGCTTCATCTGGTAGACCAGCTCTCCTACACTATTCTCCCTGCACAGATACCCTGCCTTTCCGAGGTTGAGGGCATCTCTTATACCTGCAGAGTCAAATCCGATACTCGGTGTTCCCACAGCAGCAGCCTCTGTTATGATAAGGCCCCACCCCTCCCTCAGGGAAGGAAAGAGCAGACAGTGGGCCCTGCTCATTAGTTCCAGCTTCTTCTCCTCTGAAACAAATCCCCAATAGGTTATATCTGGGACCTTCCCCTCCCTTGAAAGGGAGTACCTCTCCTCTATAGGTCTTAATACATCCTCTATATATTTCTCCTTCTTCTTCCCTACGACCCACAGCCTGGCCTCAGGATAGATGCTCCTTATCTGCCCAAAGGCCTCTACAGCCTTATCTATCCCCTTGTAGTTGGAGTACCTTCCCACATAGATAAAGGTGGGTTTCTCCTCCTTTGGAAGGAAGTTATTCCTGTCCCAAGGGGTAAAGTCGATTCCCTCTGGTAGGATAGTTACCCTCTCAGGCTTAAAGCCGACCCTCACCAGGTCCTCCTTGGTTGAGTTGGAAACTGTAATTGTGGGATCCCTCCTGGAAAACCTCAGGAAGGGTGTTTCAGTGTACTTTCCTATCAGGTTTATGGGGAAGGCAGTGTTCATATCCCAGATCTCTCTTGTAAGCTGATGGATGAAGAAGATCCTCTTTTCCTCATCCACCCAAAACCTACTGAAGAAACGGTGGGTATTGCACTGGTCCACGACATAGTCTATACTTTCTCTGTTCTCCCTGTAGTAGTTTCTGGCTTCCAGTATCACTGAGAGGATCCCCCCTCTCCGGATATATCTTATTCCGTCTATGACCTCCTCCCCTTGAGCCCCTTCAAAGAGGGGGGAGAAGTGGATTATCTCATAGCGCTCCCTGTCCAGTCTCTTAATCATCTCATGGGTAAATATCTCAGCTCCTCCCATCTTAGGAGCCTTTATATCTCTCCAGGAGAGAAAAAGAATCCTTTTCCTCCTAGCATGCCCTTTCTTCATCCCTTACCGCCCCCTCAAAATAAAATATAGTAAAAAGAGTTAAAAATAGCAGTGTATAGAAACCTATTCCCCCATATAGAAAGTAGTTGATGCTCCTTCCATATTGTAGAAGGAAGAAGCTAAATAGCAGTGCAGTCCCTCCAAGGGGAAGGATGTACTTCCTTCTGTCCAGGATAATATTTAAGTTTACCAGATAGAAACTGTCCACCAGAGCTATATACATAAATGCTCCCCTTAGGAGATACTCTGAGGCTTTTACATACTCCGCTCCAAAGAGATAGGCCACCGAAAGGGGAAGAATAGTCTCATAGGCTATAAGCATCAAAAGCTGTACCCCCAGAAGGATGAAAAAGTATTTTTTGGCTTTCTCCTTGAAGACCCTTTTGTCTTCCACCTGGGAACTAAGGTTGGGAATAAAAACTGTAATAAGACTAAAGGAGACAAAGAGTATAATCTGGCTGTATCTTAAGATCACAGCATATATTCCAGAGATAGATGAAAGGTTGTAGTTTATTATTATCATATCTATGGAGGTAAAGTAATAGATAAAAAAGTTGGAGAGAAATATCAGTATTGTCTGCTTTGCCACTGGTGAGATGCTTCCCTCCCCCCTGACAATCACCCTCTTTATCTTAAGCTTTACAATACCATGGAGCATAGCTGTACACATACCAAAGGTAACACTCAGAAGAACAACCTCGATCCTGTTGAACTTTGGAAGAAAAACTACCAGAAAGAGGATCTTAGAGAGAACCTCTATATAGAAGTTTATATTCAGGTTAAAAAACTGCTTCTCCCCCTGGAAGATCCCCCTCAATATACTCAAGAAGAGGTTTAGAAGGAAGATGCTCAGGGTAATTCCCAGAGCCAAATGGGATCCCCTGGTAAAGGCAGCTATCCTTCCTGCAAAGGACAGAAAGAGGAGGCAGATAATAGCAACATAGATAAAGGCCGTCTTATATATTCTCTTGGCTCCCACTCCATTTTTGGCCACCTCCTTAGCTGTAAAGGTCTGAAAGGATATTCCAGTAACCAGTAGAATAGCCAGTATACTCAAAAGGGCATTGAGTGTGCCATAGTTTATCTGGCTCAGATACCAGCTGCAGAAGATATGAAAGAAGTAGTTCACCCCGTTTAGGGCAATATCCAATACGGGAAAAACCTTTGCCTGGTGCTTCAGTATCAGTGATCTTACCTCCATATTATTCCCTCCTCCTCTTCCTTCTCTTTCTCTCCTCAATCAGCGTCCTAAGCTTCCCCTTATCAAGAGGTTTAGTGAGGATATCGTCACTTCCAGCTTCCCTTATTTTATCGGTTTCATTTTTAAGGGCATAGGCTGTAAGGGCAACCACATGGATTATGTTGATCTCCCCAGATTTCTTGAGCTCGGCAAGGACCTCAAAACCGTTCATTACAGGCATCTGGATATCCAGCAGGAAGAGGTCGTATTTTTTGCCGCTCCTGAATAACTCCAGGGCCTCTTTACCGTTGTTGGCAAAATCTATATTTACCTGGGATTTCTTTAACATCATCTCAAGAACCAGCTGATTATCCCTTACATCTTCAGCTACCAGGATGTTAAACTCTGAATCCCTGTCTCCATCTTTATCAGTTGCTCCAACTATTGCTTTTTCAGATGCGGCTGAGCCCTCCTCCATGATGTTGTCAAGTGTCTCGTAGTCAGGGGAGCTCTCCCTTGCCTCCTCTGTAGATGGGAGGGTGAGGTAGAAGGAGAAGGTAGTTCCCTCTCCAGGGGTGCTTTTAACCTCTATATCCCCCTTCATGAGCTTACACAGTGCCTTGGTGATGGAGAGCCCCAGTCCAGTTCCCTTGTGGTTGAGGTCAACCTGTTCAAAGGAGTTGAAGATCTTTTCCTGGTACTCCCTCTCGATACCCCTTCCTGTATCCTCTACCTCCCCCTTTAGAGTTTTGTAGTTGTATTCGATCCTTACGTTGATATGCCCCCTGTCTGTGAACTTAAAGGCATTTGAGATAAGGTTTATAAGGATCTGTCTTATTCTCCCCTCATCTCCTACAAGATAATGGGGTAGTTCCCCTATTATTATAATCTGAAAATCCAGATCTTTCTCAATGGCCTTTAACCTGAAGAGATCCTCCACACTCTTTAAGAGGTTTCTTACATTAAAGGGATTGGCAGCCAGCTTTAACTTCTTTGCATCCATCTTGGAAAAATCCAGGATGCTGTTTATAATCCCCAGAAGGTGGTCACCGGCTCCCACAACAGAGGAGAGCCTCTCCCTTTTAAAGGAATCTTTCTCATCCTCTAAAAGCAGCTCCGTGTATCCCATAATGGAGTTTAAGGGGGTTCTCAGCTCATGGGTCATGTTGGCCAGGAAGATATCCTTTAAACCGTTCAGTCTCTCAGCCTCAAACTTATTTTTTTCAAGAGTCTCGGAACTCTCTCTTATCTTGGAGGCCATCTTGTTGAAGACCCTGATGAGTTCGTTTACCTCCCTGTCCCTCCCTGTTTCAACCTTATATGTATAATCCCCCTCAGATACCTTGGCAAGCCCCTCCTTCATAATGAGAAGGGGGGAGAGGATGTGAAACTTTATAAGGGTGACATTTAGGAGGAAGAGGAGAACCAGGAAGAAGGAGCTTATAAGGAGAAGCATAAACTTCATATACTGGTGAAACTCCATCTCATCCCTTAAGTCATACCTCATATAGAGGATGTGCCTATTCTTTGCTATCTCACTTCTTATAAGGTACTTCCCCTTTATGGGGATGGCCAGTTCATAGAAGTGGTTGCTGTAGTTTCTGTTTCTTACTATGATCCTTCCAAGTTTTATAATAGGTTCTATAAACCTCTTTTCACTTGCCTCACCTACTTCCCACGGAAGGGTAGAGTACTTTACCAAACATTCACTGTCGTAGATCCTCAGTATATCTACCTGGGTAGTAGAGGTGATCCTTTCAAAGAGCCTTTCTATTCCCTGGGCATCCTCAGCATCTACCAGGGGAGCAAGAGCCCAGTCCAGGGTAGATGAGAGGGCGGCAACCCTGTCCTCAACCCTTTTTTCAAAAAGTCTCTCCACAAAGGTAGTTATTGCCATATAGACAAAAAAGCCTATTGTCATAGTATAGAGGAGCATCTTAAAGGGGATCTTGTAGAGAGCTGAAGTTTCCCCCTTCACTGTATTATCTCCCCACTGTATAGTTCCTTTATATCTGCCTTTAAATCCATACCCTCCAGCTCCTTTTTGATGATGTTTTCAATTTTTCTCTCCCCTAGCATAGATATATTATCACTATGAAAATAATACATCTTTCTGTAGAGCCCCGTATACTCACTCTTGTGGTGCCCCAGTTCCTCCAAGATGCTGTGAAACCTCTCTGGCTCCTGCAGCTTAACAGCCAGAGCGGCGTACCACGCATCTATAATCCTTCTCAGATCTCTCTTTCTTCTCAGGCTTTCCTCGCTGGCAATGAGGACCTCCTTTATATTCTTAAGTCCCCTGGAGTTTCTATAGACTTCTCCCCTTTCCATGAGCTTGTCGGTGTATTCATCGTAGTAGTAGATAGCGTCTACTTCGCCACTTAGAAATGCACTCTTTCCCTCCTCCTCTGGCAGAAAGAGGATTTCAAGCTTATCCAGGGAGATGTCCTCCCCTCTGATGAAGCTGACCAGCTCCAGATACTCGTGGGCACTTACCTCCACTGCAATTTTGCTTCCCTCCAGGGTACTCAGTCCCCTTCTTACAAGGAGGCCCTTTCTCTTCAGGGTGTGGCTGGTAAGGAGAAATATCTTCCCCCTGTCCCCCTTGCCGTAGAAGTAGAGGGAGTCAAATAGTGTGGAGTATACAACATCCAGCCTTCCCAGGTAGAAGGCCTCTACACTGTCCCCCTTGCTCTCAAATTCTATTATCTTAAACTTGTCATCTAAGTACCCCAGCTCCTTGGCTACTATAAATAACATTGCATTTTCATGGTCATCTATGCCAATGGTAACAGGCTCCCTGTAGATAATACATCCTGTAAGGATCCCGGTTAACAGAAGTATGACCAACACTCCCCTGCCTCCCATCACTCCCTCACCTCTAGGGCCTGATCCTGCTTACACAGAATACTGGCAATGCTCTTTAAATAACGTAGGGAATCTCTCACTATATCCACATGGGAACCATCCCTGTCGATACACCTTACAGGAAGCTGCATGGCTCTAAACTTGAGTTTCTTGCATATATATAGCATCTCCAGATCTATGGCCAGCTCCCTCTCTACACTAAGGTGGGGAAGGATATACCTTGCTGCTTCCCCCCTCATCCCCTTAAGTCCCGTCTGGGCATCATAGATTCCCCTTGGCAGGAGAGGTTTTGTAAGGGCTCTTTTGATAAAGCTTAAGATCCTTCTTACAGGGGGTCTGTTCTCAGCAGTGAGGTCCTTGGTCCCTGCCACCAGATCGTAGTAACCCTCCCTGAGTATATTTACTATCTTGGCAATATCCTCCACATAGAAGGAGTCATCTCCGTCAACTATGACGATAATATTGCTGTGAACACTCTTTAATCCCTCTATATATGTCCCCGCCTTCCTGGTGTTTTTCTCCAGGTCCCTTACCTCCAGGAACCCAAAATCACTGATATAGGAGCTGCTTTCACTGAGCTTTTTTACAAGCTTTTCAGCAAGCACGCCAGTCCTGTCGGCGCTTCCGTCGTTGATAAAGTAGATCTTGGAGTTTCTATAGCTTTCCTCCAGAAAGAGGTTCAGTTTTTCAGCAAAGTTTAGTACGTGTTCAAACCTCTCCTCCTCGTTGTAGAGGGGGACTATAATGGACAGTTTAAATACCTCGCTGGCATACTCGGGATTTATAAGGGTATTTAAGAGCTCTACGATCTTATCCCCGTTGTCTGCTGTAACAGGATGTATCCTTATCTGCCCGGTTCCCTCTATTCTGGAGATGTCCCCAGAGGTAAAGATCTGATTATAGTCGGTAAGGATTAGGATGGGAAGAGCCTGATACCTCTGTCTGTACTCAGTGGCCAGTTCTATGGCCCTCTCCTTGGAGAGGGTATCTATTATCAGTGCCTGTCCCTCATGGATATCCACGGCTTCCTCTACACCGTATTCTTTAAAAGAGAAAAATCCCAGGATTTCACTGTAATTGATATTACGCTTTTTACTTGTTGCCACAACTATCTTATCCATCTTTTTCCTCCCTTCTGCTCTTTTCTTTCTTAGATTTCTTGAGGATAAGAACTCTGTATCCCCCGTAGGTGAGAAGACTTACTAGGAGAAGAATAATCCCCAGGTAGTAAACCTTTCTTAATAGGATACTCACCTCACCTCTGCCGCTCTCCTCGGTTATAAAGTAGGCTCCTACCCCGTTCATAACCCTGTCTACCCTCTGACCCCCGATGGTTTCCCTCCAGAGGGGATTGGGAGATTCGCCGTAGGAGATCATTACCCTCTTATTCAGAGGATTTACAACTTGAAACTCCCTCTTCATGGTATCTACCCTCCTATAGGAGACCTCTACCCCTGTATCTGCTGGAAGAAAGTAATTTTCTCCGTCATCTTCTCTTTTTTCCCTCAGGGTGATATTGTCCAGGAGGATCAGCTGATCATAGGGAAGGATATTCAGATTTTTCATCTGGAACACTCCCTCCTCTTCCTTGTCACCCCTGCACCATATCTGTAGCTGCATGAGGGAGGCCCCCTCTGGGGGTGAAAGGATCTGTTCATAGGAGTTCCACCTGTCCTTGAACTCCTCCTCTACCTCGGAGATGTACTGAACATCCACTACACTCCTCTTTTCATCTAAAAATATAACCTTTCCGTGCCTCTTATCCACCGCCTCCGACCTGGCATCATAACTTATGAGATACTCCTTCATAGGTTCAACAGGCATCATCCTGGAGGCATATACATACCAATCGCAGGAGCAGGTTGGGTCATACCTTATATCGAGGAGCTTCTGGGGGTTATCTCCGCCGGAACTATCAGAAACCTCTACGATCTCCTCCTCCATCATAGTTTCATCTATAAACTCACACTCGCTACAGTCCTCCTGGAAGATATCCTCAAAAAATTCAGGTTCCATGATCTCAGAGGGATCGAATTTATGCATATCCTCCAAAGTAGTCATAGAGGGCACCTTTGACTTAAAGCTGATCTGCATCTCATACTCTCCCCTCTTTAGCTCACCTATACTTCTTCTTCTCTCGGAGTAGTGGCTCAGTGTATCTGGAAGCCTTGCATACCTTCTGGGGAAGCTCTCATAGAGGTAATCTGGGATGATAACACTTTCCAGATTTTCTTCATCCCCCACAGTAATAGAGGTCTCCCTGTCTTCAGGGGTAAATATCTCCCTCTTTACAATTTTTCTATCTGAGTCTTTCAGGGTAACAGTGAGGGTTCCTTGGTGCTCAGGAACAGCTTCCATTCCCAGAACTATCTCGTAATCTGTATCCTTTAAGATCTCCATCTTCTTGGAGAGTTCTCCCTCCTGGCTTCTGATCCCCCTTCCTCCGCTGAGAAGGGGATACCGCCTTTCGGACTGGATATTCCCCTCATACTCAAAGGCGTCCTCAGCTTCCAAGCTCGTAAAGAGGGTTGAGTCCTTTATGAGCTTCCTTACTGGAAATTCTAGCCTTCTTCTCTCCCCCTCTGGAATGAAAGCAAAGGCGTTTATTGCATTAAATCCCTTTCTGTTGTAGACAGTTAACTTATCGCTATCGAGGGTAATGCTCCCCAGATCTATCCACTGGAGTCTGTTGAGATCTTTACTGTATGTATCTACATCTATGAGCTCCTCTCCGTTTTCCAGCTGTATCTCCCCGCCGGCTCTGGATATAAGGGTTCTTATGTAGAGTCTTCCCCTCTCTCCCTCCCTTCTAGGGAACCCTAAGTGGAAGTAGTTTTCCACCTTGTATTCCTCTAAATCCTTTATATAGAGGTCGTGGATCCACCAGTAGTTTTTCTGCTTGTTGTTTTGAAAGGAGAGGAGATCCAGCCTCATATACTGAGATTTAGGGGGAGATATATACTCTCCGTAAAAGTTCATCTCATCGAAAAAGAACTCATCTTTAGGGGCTACCACATAGCTGACCCCTATCTCATTGAGATTTTTGTCAAAAAATCTTACCTTAACGTGAAGCTTATTTGTTCCTCTACCAGAGATAAGGAGGTTAAACTGATAGGGGTTATTTTCCTTGGCCTTTATCAGTCCCGATTTAGCCACCTGCCATATTGATTTGGGCTCCCCCTTTATAATCTCCCCTCTTAGTACAGGTATCTTATTTGTAGCTTTTTTAGGGTTTGCCTGAACGGAAAAGAGGTGAGGGTTGTCAGCTTTAAAGAACTTATTTGTTCTCAGAAAGCTGTCAAAATCAGCAATTATTCTTCCCCTTAGATCCTTAAACTTATAAGGGGGAACATCCAGCCTGCTTGTGGAAAAGGTAGCCGCCATCCCCCTCTCCATGTCGAAATCAAAGGGAAAGTTATCTATCCCCTGGGAGTTCAGGTACCAGCTCCAGTCGCTGTTTTTTATGAGGACCTTTCCCCAGTTCATAAATACATTGGCTCCCTCTATAGCTTCAAAGGGAAATGCATAGTACTCCTCAGGGAGGGTTGATAGGAGAAGATCGTTAAAGGTTTCCGTTTCCACGTAGTCATCCTTATTCCCCTCAAAAACCAGCTCACCGTCGACCCTCTGGTTGGTAAATACTACGGGTATATCCTTTATCTCCATCGCGTCTGTGCTCAAATAGGTTTCGAGCTTGGAAAATCCGTAGGGTGTATAGATCTTATTTCCATAGACCTCCATATAGTCTCTGGGATTATTCAACCTATATAGATGGTAGATATCATTCTCATAGTGCTTATCCAGCTCTCCCTGCTCCGATAGGAGCTTGAGGTTGAAGTCCTGCCTTCTCTCCTGTCCCAGATACTCATCGTGGTAGGCTACTTCATCCACTGGAAAGGCCTTTAAAAGTTTTCCGATATTTCTGGAGAGGCCCCTGTCCATGAGATGCTGTATATAGTTAAGAAAGTAGGTTATCCCTACGATATTCCCCTCGTGATGAAATATAGTATTTTTTCTGCTGCTATAGATATGAATATCCCCTGTAGCCTTCACAAAGCCCTCCAAGTTGGTGTTTTTATTCCATTTAGGGGTAGCCACCCCCGTATGGGGCTGTATCATAGTGTCTGCCACCGGGAGGAAGAGCACACGGCTAAACTCGCCCCCGTCGTAGAACTTATCCTGTACCTCCCTCATCTCCTTGGGAATCTTTACCGGGGAGTAGAAGCCATCGATAAACTGAAGCTTAAAGGGCTCGATGTAATACCAGAGGGAGAATATAGTAGTAAGTATTATTGCTCCCTTGGTGAGATAGCTTTTGTATGAATCCCTGAAACGTATGAGAACCTGCTCCACTCCAAAGGTCAGAAGCAGGGAAAATCCCACTGCCAAGAGACCTACCAGCTTATTGGGGTCTCTGAAGATGGATCCTATTACCGGTGTTTTGGTCACAAATATAACAAAGAATGGAGCCAGGGTCTCCACCTTTGTCCCTGTAGATGCCACTATAAATATAAGGGACAGTATGGTAAAAAAAAGTATTATATGGTATCTGTAGGATCTGAATATCATGGCGTGGAGAATAAATAACAGCAGCACCCCTCCGCCAATATAAAATGAGAGGGGAAGCTTGGTCATATCAAACATAGGCCACCAGTAGCTGTCCAGGTAGAGGATGTTGGTAAAGGTGCTGTTTCTGCTAAAGAGTGACATTGTGTCCACGGTGTTGATATTGTGCTGAGATGCCTGGGATCTTGTAAGGATGCTGAGGACATAGTTGCCTAGCCAGTAGAAGGAGGTAAGGGAGAAGAAGAGGATGAGTATCCCCACCTTTACCGCCATATTCCTTACAAAACCTCCAAGCCTGCTCAGGTCAGGGAGAAGTCTCATGCTGTTTTTAACCAGGATAAGACCTCCGATTACAGAAAAGTATATAGCCCCATAGAAGAAGTAGTGGATAGCCCCTGCACTGATGCTGTAGAGGAGGGCGAAGATCGCCATCTCCCTGATATTCTTCCTGTAGGGGGCTACTCTGGATATATCGTAGTTCTCTATTACCTGAGCCTGAAACTTAGGGTCAAATATATCAAAAAAAAGCCTCAGAAGCAGAGGAAATAAGCTGTATCCGCAGAGGAGGTAGATATGCTGTATCCTGAAGATCACCCATGGGTTGAGGGCGTAGTAGAGAGCCCCCGTTACAAGGGCAAATACCTTGTAGAAATCAAACTCTTTGTGAAAGTAGAGGCTGACCACCCTCTTGCTGAATAGGTACATACTTCCCGCAGATATTGTAATGAGTCCCAGAATAAAACTCTTTATTAAAAATGCTCCACTTCCCTTAAATATCATAGACAGGAGCCAGAAGGGAAGGATATAGAGCAACCTCGGAATATTCAGAAGGGTAGAGGTAGACCACCTTTCATTCCATAACCCAAAGATCTCTGTGAGATACCGGTCGGACTCATACCCGAAGGCAATATCACTAAATACTATGTGACCCCTAGAAAATATAGGTTCAAAAGTCCAGAGGATAAATGAGAGCATAAAAATCCCAGAAAAAAGGTCGTATCTGTATGTATATATCAGTTCATTTATTTTTTTAGTATATCTTTTCATAGAACCACCTCTTCTCCTATAGCTTCTCCTTTATCTTTTCCCTCAGCTCCTCGTCGGAGTTAACCCTCTCTATAATCCTCTCATCCTCTTTCACCCTTTCTATAAAATGCTTATTCTGGTGGAGGATCCTTCCCTTGATGGTATCCAGATTCTTGGTAAACTCATCCAGCTTATGGAGAGATCCCACTATCTCCTCCAGATCATCGAAGATGTCGATGAGTTCCCTCTTTAAAAACTTATATCTTTTATCCCCCTCCCTCTCCACACTGATCCTCGAGGCTCCATTGGAGTACGACTCTGCAGAGAGCCTTATAAATACCACCACAGTAAGGGTACCAGCCATGGCTATTATCCACAGGAGGGATATCTTTGTCTTGTATCTTGTGAGTGGGGCCTCATAGACCGCCTCATCCTCATAGACCTGAAGGTAGATAGACGTCTCATCCAGTTCAATAAATGTGTAGGAGTAGAGCTTTCCCCTGAAGGAGTCGATCCCTACCCTTCCATCCAGCATCTTCTTGCTTATATCGTTTATTACATACTCTGTACTCTCAAGCTCCCTGTTGGATGCTACAACATAGAACTCATCATTTAAGATATCAGCTTTAAATGGGGAGCTGGCCAATATCCTGTTCAGGTATGAATTATTCAGCTTGAAGTAGAGGTAGTACTCCTCTCCCCCTGGCTGAAAAAACTTGTAGTAGATATGCTGATAGGCAGTATCATTGTCTATGGTAAGCTTATTCATATAGAGGGGATCCTGAAACCTGAGGGATTTTATCTCCTTTTTAATGGGAAGCCACTCTTTTTCAACTGACTGGTAGATAATCCTGTACTCCCCATTGAAGAGAGCCACCTCCTCTACCCCCATCTCCCTGTACCTGGGAAGACTCCTACCTATGAAGTAGCTGCTCCCCTGGTCAGCATAGGATCTTACTCCTTCTGCCATCTCCCTCTCTATACTCCTATAGTATTCCTCGGTATCCAGCACCCTCTCATCCCTAGACCTGTTAAGCTTTGTGATGAAATTTTCCACCAGCATAGAATCTATAGATCTTACGGATACCACTGTAAAAACAAGGAGCAATAGAAGGGAGGTACCAAATATTCCGCTGATCAGCCTTATCATGAGCTTTCTTCTCAGGGTATCCATATTTTTTTCATAGTCTGCCTCTATCTCATCGTTGGGAGTTCTTTTTCTCCCTTTAAATGACTTATAATTATTCCAAATCTTCATCTAAACCACCTTAAAAGTATGCCTTAACCCCTGCACTGACCCTCACTAAATTTTCCTCGGGAAGCCTTCTTTCTACAGGGATATTTGTACTGAGCCTGTAGAGCTCATAGGAGTTCTTCAGGATAAACACGATATCCTCTGTAAAGTACTTCTCATACTTCCAGTAAAATATATAGGAGGTTTCATCCATATACTGGTCCTCGGTATCTGTTTCCCACTCACCGTGTCTGTAGGCAGTTTCCTGACCTAGATAGAAATCACTCCAGACCCTGTACTCTACATATACCTTGGGAGCAAAGATCCAGGCTGAGTATGTATCTGCCTTCTTATATCCAAAGAGCTCCTGATTATCAAATATAATTCCAATCTCATCCTCAAAATCATATCCTCCTCCTGAGAACCCCAGAAGCCATCTCTTGCTTCTATACTCCAATCTCGGAGTCATCTTGAAGATATGCTGCCAGAAGCTGAGATACTCAAACTTCTCATTTTCAAAGGCCATATAGTTAAAGTAGGTAAACTTCTCTCCCACACTTCCCTTGGTTATGAACTGGGGAGTGAGCACATATTTATAGTATCTGTCCTCCTCCTCTCCCTCTACCTCAAATTTTTTATTGTAATACTTTCTATTCTCCATATATCCCTCAAAAACAAATCTGTTGTTCTCTGTGAGGTAGGTCTGATAGATTACCTTGGGAGTTATAGTTACAGAGACAGCAGTATTGTCATATACATTACTGTCCTTGGTATCTGCTATAATTACCTGGTCATCCTTTACAATGGGAATTGGTTTAGTAACCTCCTCCTTACCAACTACCACGTCATTCCAGAATCCCACTGTGAAACCATGGTCCAGCTTCTTGAAGAGGTCTCCATAAAACTTTACACCAAAGTCCTCCTCATCCTTACTCTTTCCAGATTTTCTTGGATAGTCTCCCTCGATAACATAACGAGAGAAGTAGTCGTTGTAGTTTTCATAGAAGTTGTCGTAGTCGAGGGATCCCTTCATCCCCAGGATAACTCCCTTATCTCCCCAGCCATTGTATTGGTATCTACCACCAAAGCTGGTATATCCTATATTGTTGGACATGCTGTGATGTTCGCCCTTTACATCATACTTAAATACCCCCTCAAAATCTGTGGGATAATTTATAAAGTTATAGTAACCCTTTCCAAGGGTAAGGGTAGTGGCATCGATACTTCCGCTATCCATATCCTTTATATCACTGTGCTGGTACTCTATTCCAGTAAAGTGTTCCCCGTTAAATATCTGTGTAGCTCCCATGATCGAGGTCCCTCCCAGGATCATTAATGCAGCAATAAGTCTCCCCCTCATCTATCTCACCTCTTTATCTTAAGTACATACTTCAAGTTGAGGTCCAAGCAGTCCTCCCCAGCTTTATCTCTTTCAATTATCTCGTAGTCTGTATCCAGGGTATTTAAAAGCGCCTCCAGAGTTTCCAAGGAAATCACATCTGTGTCGCAGCTGCAATAATATTTGAACTTCAGATACTTGGAATAATCGATAGCTTTCTTTATGACCTTCCTTCCCTCGCTATCCACCTTCCAGGGTTTAGGGATATACTTATAAACGTCCCCCTCATTTATTGCCATGAGAAGGCTTCCTGTATTCAGAGACCCAGAGAGGGCAATTCTTACCACATTTGGGTTGCTCTCCCTTAGGGACTTAAAGAGTTCGACACCATTTTTAGGCATGTTCATGTCACTGACCACTACATCTATGTCCCTCTCCCTTATATACTCCTCCACTCCCTCTGTTGTATCCAGGAAGTGCTTCTCATACTCCTCATCCTTCAGTCTGATCTTAAGCAGCTCTAAAAAATCCTTCTGATCATCTATAAAAAGTACCTTACCCCCGGCCATTAAAACTCCTCCTCTACATACTCGATCTCTATCTCATTGATATGTCTGCTAAGGCTGTCTGCCTCCTCTCTGGCATCTCTGTATCTTTTCTCCTGTAAGTTTGCATCCACCATGGTGGCTATCTCACATGCTCTCTCGAAACCATAGCTTCCCAGTACCCCCTTTAGGGCGTGGGAGACATTCTTAGCTTCCGGGTATCTCCTCTGAAAGATATAGTTTCTCAGGCGGAGTATCTCCTCCCGGCGGTTTATGAGCATAGAGGGGATAAGCTCCTGGAGATCAGCAGATATCCTTACAACCATAGTATCACTTCCCTTCATTTACCTTTTTTAGGAGAGTCTTAATATCCTGAGCCTCCTCCTTTCTGCATACCAGAAGAACATCATCTGTTTCAACTATAACGGTATCTTTCATCCCAAGGGTAGCAATCACCTTC
Organism: uncultured Fusobacteriaceae bacterium; assembly: GCA_964430145.1. GTDB lineage: Bacteria > Fusobacteriota > Fusobacteriia > Fusobacteriales > Fusobacteriaceae > Propionigenium. The sequence goes on from CAYSGC010000037.1 coordinate 15,866, forward strand.
TTGCTTCCCTCATTTATGATGATGTTGTCCCTGGAGTTGTGTTCCACCACCTGCTCCCCCTGGTGGATCCTCACTACCGATCCGTTTTCGGTGTGGGCAAAGATATCGTCAAGGGCTGTAAAATTTCCGATGTCATTCCATCCGATGTCAGCCGGGAGAACCACCACATCCCTGGCTCCCTCCATAACACCGTAATCTATGGATATCTTCTCAAATTCATCGAAGGCCCTGGCAAGAGAATCTTCATCCATCTCGCCTTTAAGAAGCTCTTCAATAATCTTCAAGGTACTCCAGTGGCCAGGCATTAGCTCCTCTATATGAGAGAGGATGGTTTTATCCGACCACATAAACATTCCGCTGTTCCAGTAGTAGTTCCCCTTGGCCAGGTAATCCTTTGCTACCTCCAGTACAGGCTTTTCCTTGAAGGAGGCTACCCTAAAGGCTTCCTCTATCCTCTCCCTTTCAGCCTCTACATATCCGTAGGCTGTTTCCGGCTTATCCGGCTTTATCCCAAAGATAGCAATCCTGCCAGGCTTCTCTATGAGTTTCTCCCCCCTCTTTATTATCTCCAGGAAGGAGTTCCTGTCGCTTATGAGGTGATCGGAAGGAAGAACTATGAAGCTGCACTCTCCCAACAGGTTTCTTATATAGATGCTGGCATATCCGATACATGCCGCTGTGTCCTTGAACTTTGGCTCCACTATGATATTCTCCTCAGGAAGAAATGGCAGCTCCCTTCTTATGTCCTCAGCCTGCTTTACATTTGTAGCTATAAAGATTCTTTCTGAAGGAATTATAGGGAGGATCCTGTCCACAGTCTCCCTTATCATAGTTTTATCTGAAAATAATTTTAAAAGTTGCTTTGGGTGCTCCTCATTGGAAAGGGGCCAGAACCTCTGACCGCTTCCTCCGGCCATAATAATCGCTACTAACATACTCCCTCCTCTATAAGTAAAATCACACTTAAAATTGTTTCTTATTAACCTTATATGATAATAAACTTCTGTTCCTTCAAATTCAAAAGTGTACTTTTGATTGAATTTTTAACATTAATTAATATAGTGAATAAAGTAAGTGCAATATTCAATTTGATTTTCAATCAAAAGAAGGAAAATCCTTCTATATGGTTTTTTGTTCCTTTGAAAATATATTAAAGAATAGAGGATAGATAATAAAAATCAGGGGATAAAAAATTGATTTTCAGAAGTTTATAGGTTAGAGTTAATTAATGGAGGTGAGATTATGCATTACTTTATTTCTGGATGTGATGATAAGGGGATAGAAAAGATTAAAAAGGTTGAGAGGGAGAACGATCTTCTTCTGATAGCTTACCGTGAGTCGGACTATGAGTATAAGGAGCTGTCTCAGGAGGAGCTTAAAAAGATAGCTCAGCTGGAAGAGGAGCTGGGAGTGAGGATAATAGCTCTGAAGAAAGCTTAATAGTGTAGTAGAGGAGGGATGCTTCTTATTGGAAGTATCCTTTTTGCTATTAAGGAAGCTATGAAATTATAGATTGGTGCCATTATAAAAATCCATTTCATAAGGTTAGAAGGCGGGGGAGCGTCACGCTCCTTTTTATTTTGCACAGATATATTATATGGAGGTAAAAGAATTAAAAAAGGGAGGTAATTAAACCTCCCTTAACTTTACTATACTAACTTCTTTAGTTCATCTGCTACAAACTCAACTGTAGGCCCTACAATTATTTGTACAGAGGTCTTTCCTGGCTTAAGCACTCCAGAGGCTACCCTCTTGATACCTG
>CAYSGC010000038.1:0-17323 GCA_964430145.1 uncultured Fusobacteriaceae bacterium
CTCTGCCTGTAATCTCTCAGCAGTCTTCTAAAAAGATTATTTAGATCCTGCTCCCCTATATTCCTAAGCAAACAACTTCCCCCTCTACTGCTTTTGTTCCCACTCCCATGCAGTTCTGATTATCTCCTCTACACTTGTATATTTAGGCTTCCATCCAAGTATCCTTTCGGCCCTCTCACTGGCTGCCACAACACATGCAGGATCTCCTGCCCTTGCAGGCACTACCCTGGACGGTATATCCCTCTTAGTTACCCTCTTAGCTGCCTCCAGCATCTCCAGTACAGAAAATCCATTTCCATTTCCCAGATTGTAGATCCCGCTCACTCCCTCCTTGAGGGTATCCAGTGCCAGGATGTGGGCATCTACCAGATCCACCACGTGGATGTAGTCCCTTACTCCTGTTCCGTCTGGGGTGTCGTAGTTGTCTCCAAAGATTCCCAGCTCAGCTCTCTCTCCCTTGGCTACCTGAAGGATGATAGGTACAAGGGCTGTAATCCCCTCCCCCTTCTGACCAATCTCGTAGTCCTCGTGGGCTCCAGCCACATTGAAGTATCTGAAGATGGAGTAGTTCAGACCATAGGCCTTGGCTGCGTCGGCAATTACCCTTTCAGCCATGAGCTTACTCATACCATATGGATTTATAGGATCTGTAGGGAACTCCTCATCCACAAGCTTGTCTCCCTTTACCTCGCCGTAAACTGCTGCCGTAGATGAAAATACAATATTTTTCACCCCATACTCCACCATTATATCTATAAGGTTCATCACCCCATAGGTATTGTTTTCATAGTACATGGTAGGCTTTTCCACACTCTCCCCTACCTTTATGTAAGCTGCAAAGTTCATCACTGCATCTATCTTCTCAGCCTCAAATACCCTTCTCAGGCTGCTTTTATCCCTCAGGTCAGCCAGGTAGAACTTTGCTCTCCTATCCACAAGTTCACTGTATCCATTTTCCAGGTTGTCCAGTACCACTACCTCATATCCCCTGTCCAGCAGCTGTACAACAGCATGACTTCCTATATATCCTGCTCCCCCTGTTACCAGTACTCTCTTCATATGTCCTCCCTTTTCCAAACCTTAATTATTCATTTTATTCTAACATTAAAAAAGCTTTAAAATCAACGACATTAATGTGGCATTTTTGTACTATTTCAAAGGAAGAGGGCCCCTGAACTGTTTCAGGGGCCCCAACTTAGATATCAAATTTTAATTTTACGCTTCCTCAACCGTAAGATCAACATCGGAGTTGTAGATCTCTGTATCCATCTGCCCCAGTAATTTTCCAGTTACCACACCAGTTGTCATAGCCCCAGATACATTTACAGCTGTTCTTCCCATATCGATAAGAGGTTCTATGGAGATCAGAAGTCCCACAAGTCCCACTGGAAGTCCAAGGGATGAAAGCACGATAAGAGCTGCAAAGGTTGCTCCCCCTCCTACTCCAGCTACTCCAAAGGAACTCACTGCAGTTACCACCACAAGGGATACAATAAATGACAGGTTAATCTCAATTCCAGATCCTGGAGTTGCTGCTATCATAATAGCAAGCATTGCAGGGTAGATTCCCGCACAACCATTTTGCCCGATAGTTGCTCCCAGAGATGCTGACAGGTTTGCAACCCCCTCGGAGATTCCCAGCTTTTTCCTCTGAGTCTCCACATTTAAAGGGATAGTTCCAGCGCTACTTCTGGAGGAAAAAGCAAATGTAAGCACAGGCAGGGTCTTCTTTACAAAGGTCATAGGGTTGAGTCCAGCCATGGCCACCAGTACCATGTGCATGATAAATACTGCAATTAGAGCTACATAGGAAGCACCTACAAACTTAATAAGGTTTAGTATGTCCTCTACATTACTTCCAGCCACTACCTTGGTCATAAGAGCCAGTACTCCAAAGGGAGTCAGTCTCAGTACCATAGTCACCATTCTCATTACCACATCATGGGCTGAGTTTATCATGGCTCTGAAGAGTTCAAAGCTGTCTGGCCTCTTCTTTCTCAGTCCCAGGGCTGAGATCCCTATGAAAGCAGAGAATAGAACCACTGAAAGGGTAGCATTGGATCCCTGACCTGTGATTGCATAGAAGGGATTTCTAGGAATTACACTTATAATTGTAGATGTAATGTGCTGTCTGGAAGCTGCCATATCCTGAAGCTTTGCTGTTCTAGCTGCTTCAGCGGCTCCAGATGCAAGTCCCTCAGCTGACAGACCAAATCCCAGGGAAGCCAGTACTCCAAAGAGGGCTGCCACTGCTGTGGTTCCCACAAGGATACCTATTATCATTCCACCCATCTTCCCCACGGAATCACCTGACTTTAAATTGATGATTGCCGATGTGATAGATACCATTATTAGCGGCATTACGATCATCTGAAGAAGGTTTACATATCCCCCACCTAGAAGATTAAACCATCTGATAGATTCACCTACCACCTGGGAGTCTGAACCATAGATTATCTGGAGAATAGCCCCGAAGACCACACCCATTCCAAGAGCTGCAAATACCCTCTTGGTAAACTTTACATATTTTTTCTGCATAGTGTACAAAAACGTAGCCAGAAGTGCCATGACTACCACGTTGATTAAAACCTGAATTACCATATTAGTAGTTCCTCCTTAATTTGTTTTCCTTAGTATATCACTAAAGAATATATTTGTCAAAAGTGTTTTATCAAGTGTTTTACCTTTTTTCTTTTTATGAATGAAACACTTTTAAAACCTTTATTTTTAAAGGATCTATACGATTTTTTTTAATCCTTCCTTGAAGATATTTTAATAAATATCTTTTCATACTCCCCTGAATAAAACCTTTAGCTAAAGTCTCAATGTCATAATTTTTTTTCTATAACTTTTCATAATCTATACCTACAAAATAAAAAAACGGCTTTTCCCAGCCGTTTTTTTCCCCTGATATTCCATGTGTCTTTTCTGCACCGCTAAACTGTTTTTGCTTCTTTTTCCCTCTCTTTTAACTCTTCAAAATACTCTCTTGTCTCACTTATTATTACTCCACTGAGGGCTATTAGCCCGATCAGGTTTGGTATTGCCATAAGCCCGTTAACTATATCTGCAATAATCCAGATAAGCTCCAGTCTTATAAATGGACCTATAGCAATCAGGAAGATAAATATTCCCTTAAAATACTTTATCCCCTTTACACCCCAAAGATATACCGTACACCTTTCACCGTAGTAGTTCCAACCAAGAATCGTAGTAAAAGCAAAGAAGATAATACCGATATTAACAATCAGACCTCCCATTCCTCCAAAGGTAAGAAGACTGCTGAAAGCTGCATTTGTTACTTCAGCTCCTGCAAGAGTAGGATCATTCCAGTATCCAGAGGAGATAAGTACCAGTCCAGTCATAGTACAAACTACAATTGTGTCAAAGAACGTTCCAGTCATGGAAACAAGTCCCTGTCTTACACAGGACTTTGTTCTTGCTGCAGCTGCTGCAATAGGGGCAGATCCCAGACCAGATTCATTGGAAAATACTCCTCTGGCAACTCCCGCCTTCAGTGCCAGAGCAGCTCCTGCTCCTGCAAATCCTCCCACTGCTGCATGACCATTGAAAGCACTGCTAAGTACCAGCTTAAAGGCATTGACAGTTGCACCTGGGTTTATTAGAAGGATAACTAGAGCTCCAATAATATAAAACAGAGCCATAAATGGAACTATGATCTCTGAAACTCTGGAGATACTCTTGATCCCGCCAACTGTTACAGCTGCAACACAAAGAGTAAGAACCACTGCCACAGCTACCTTAGGAACTCCAAAACCTCCGCTTACCCCTGTTACAACTGCATTTACCTGGGCAAATGTTCCTATTCCAAAGAAGGCAACTCCTATTCCAAAAACAGCAAAGAGTTTTGCCAACACCCTTCCAAGTGCTTTGCTTTTAAGCCCTCTCTCCAGATAGTACATAGGTCCTCCAGACTGCTGACCATTCTCATCCTTCACTCTGTACTTTATTGCCAGAAGCCCCTCGGAATACTTGGTAGCCATCCCGAAGAAAGCAGCCAGCCACATCCAAAACAGGGCTCCAGGTCCTCCCAGTCTTATAGCTGTTGCCACTCCCACAATGTTTCCAGTTCCTATTGTGGCAGCCAGAGCTGTACAAAGAGCTGCAAAACTACTTACATCTCCCTCTCCCAGGTCATCCTTGTCCTTTGCAAATAGATACTTTAATGCCAGAGGCAGCCTTGTAATCTGTAGCAGCCCCAGTCTGATTGTTAGGTAAAAACCTGTTCCCACCAATAGTATTAATAGAGGTGGTCCCCACACAAAGTTATTTATCGATTGAAAAAAGTTTAGTGCATCCATTTTAGTGTCCTCCCCGCTTATTTAGCGAAATTTAATCATGATACTATAAAGTATATAATCAAATCCCTCTGTCCTTTTACCTGAGAGTTTTACCCTATGGGCTTGCACCTTCGGTGTCCATCGTTGGATCTCTCCAGAGGTTCGTCCAATATAGGTCCCGCTTTTGCCAGCAAAAGCACCTGAAAGATTTACTTCTTCGGCGACAACTGTCTTCTCCCTATACCTTCAACCGATATCTTTAATTAATACTTAATAAAATAGATTAGTTCACATAATAGCTCTGCAGGTACAGCCTGTACCATATAAAAGACATTTCAATGGAATATCCCTACAATATTAGTATATTTTTTTTCATTTATCAATAGATAAGTGAATAAAATATCATTTTTTATAATTGAATTTATTAATATTAGTAATTTATAAATGAACATTTTATTGCTAAAATTATAATACTTTATTCATTGGGACTTTAGATCTCTTTCAAACCCTATATCTCCTGATTTTTCACAGTGATGTACATTTTTAGTTGACATTTTTTAACTTTGTTCATACAATGTAGAAAACAAAGTACGGTGTCGTACTATTTATTCTAGGAGGATTTTATATGAGATATAATGACGGATCTTATAGGGGTATTGGTATTGGATATGGCGGAGAGATAGAGGCTCTTGTTACTGTTGCAGAGGGAAGAATTCAGAAGATTGAGTTTACCTCTCACAATGAGACTCCTGTAATTTCCGATCCTGCTTTTGATAATGTACCAGCTAAGATTGTAGCTGAAAATACAATTCTTGTTCCCAATGTAAAGGGGTGCTCCATGTCATCCCGTGGAATCAGAGAGGCTGTCAAGAATGCCCTTATTGAGGGGGGAGCAGATGCTGCTGCACTGGAAGATGAGATCTTAGAGGCTGAAAACCTTGAAAAGATAGTTGTAAACAAAAGAGTTATTAAGGATAGAGAGGAATTTGATGTGGCCATCGTAGGTGGAGGAGGAGCTGGTCTCTCTGCTGCAATCACCGCTGCCATGGGAGGAGCCAAGGTAGTTCTTCTGGAGAAGATGGCTGCTGTGGGAGGAAATACCCTTGTATCCATGGGAGGAATTAATGTTCCAGGAAACGATGCCCAGAAGGTAAGGAATATAGAGGACAGCTCCGAGCTGTACTTCAAGGACGCCCTTGCAGGGGGAGACGGAGAGAACGACCAGGAGCTCTTCAAGATCCTTGCTGAAAATGCCCTTCCTACATATGAGTGGCTTAAGGATGAGATAGGTGTAGAGTTTAAGGAGGGAGAGCTTCTTCACTTTGGAGGACACACTGTTCCAAGAGCAGCAGTATTCAAGGGGAAGTATGCTGTGGAGCTTATCTCAAAACTTAAAAAGAAGGCCCTTGAGCTGGGAGTGGAGATCAGAACCGGAGTAAAGGCCGACAGATTAATTATGGATGAGAACAGGGTTGCCGGTATAGAGGCCCTTGATTCAGGGAAAAAAGTTAAGTTCTACACTACAAGGGGAGTTATCTTTGCATCTGGTGGTTTCTCTGGAAACATTGAGATGAGAAAAAAATACAACCCTGAGCTGGATGAAAGGTACAAGACTACAAACCAGAGCGGAATCACTGGAGACGGACACGTTATGTGTGAGGAGATAGGAGCAGGTTTTATTCACATGTCGTATATCCAGACCTTCCCAATTGCAGATCCTTCAACTGGAGCTCTTTCCCATGTGGGAGGTTCAAGATTTGACGGAGCTATCCTTGTTAATAAGTCTGGTAGGAGATTTGTAGAGGAGCTGGAGAGAAGAGATGTAGTTTCTCAGGCAATCCTTTCCCAGGAGGGGGGAGTTGCTTACCTGGTGTGGGCAGAGGAGGTAGAAGCTGTGGCCAACAGAACTACTGCCAACAAAAATGAGGTAGAGAGATTAAAGAGAAACGGACTATTTACAGAGGGAGCACTGGAAGATTGCGCAGCTGCAATGGAGATAGATATTGCCGAGCTTAAGGCTACCCTTACAAGATACAATGACTTTGTAAGAAAGGGAGCAGATGAGGAGTTCAGCAGAAGGGGAGACCTTGTAAACATCGAGAAGGGGAGATTCTACATACAGACTGTAGCTCCTGCTGTTCACCACACTATGGGTGGAGTTAAGGTAGACACTGAAAACAGAGTTCTCGGCAGAGATGGAAAGATCATAGAGGGACTCTATGCCGCTGGAGAGATTGTAGGTGGAATCCACGGAACAAACAGATTGGGTGGAAATGCAATTACTGATATCCTTGTTTTCGGTAAGAGAACCGGTGAAAATATAATGAAATAAAGAAACAGCAGAGCTTAGCTCTGCTGTTTCTTTATTATTTAGGAAAATGTAGAATTCATAAAAATTACGTGAAACAATGAGAGTTCCAATTGATTATCAGGATGCAACGTCACGTTGCTTTTATTAGAACCGTCCCTTGACTACCTCTTTTTCAGATATGATCCCTGCATCCACTAGAGCTGCCTGATAGGATGTATTCTCCCGAGACATACGTACAGTAGATCCTGCAATACTATCAAAGGAATCCTGAACAGTTCTTGTAGCCCCTGCCCTGCTCTCAAGTCCAAAGGCATTGTCCTCATTGATCCCCTTGGCATATCTAGGTACAGACCAGTCTATAAGGGAGGTTATCTCATTAGCATTCTTGCCCTTAAGGTACTCTGCTATAGAATCGTAGTTACCCTTCCATCCTCCATTTGAATGGAATCCGTGGGTAGCTTCCATCTGGCTTGGTATTCCATCCACAAACTCTACCCCAAGGGCTGCAAGCATCTCTTCCATAGTTGAAGTTTCATCTATTCCCTCTAAAACTCCATAGTCAGATATTACGTGGTTGAACATGTGCATATCAAAGATATTCTTCCCCTCTACCTCGCTCCAGTCCTCTGGCTTCAATAGTCCGCTTCCAGAGGTTCTCACAGTCGGCACCAGCCCGTTATTTATAGTGATCTCCCCTACCTGAGTGGCGAAATCAAATCCAGGCTCAAACTTTGCTTCCAGTTTATAACGGATAACAGCATCTACAATTGCAAGGGCAACGGTACCGTCCTCATCTACTCCAAGAGCATAGAGACTCATCATATCATTGGTCTTTATATCAAACATAGATACACCCTTCTTATACTGGGATCCTGGTACTGCAGCCTGTGGAACCACACTGAAATCTATGGAAACCTCCCCTTCAGGGTTATTTCTGGATACCCACTCACCATTCTTAAGGGTAAGGAAGTCCATCCTTACCTCCTTTATGATCCCCTCGTCATCCAGGGTAAGGGTAGTCTCTATCTTTTGATCTGTCTCCTCAAGCTTTACTCCCTTGGCTTCCCCCTTCCAGGAAACCCCCTTGTATGTTGAAGTGTTCCCCTGAATTACCTCATCTTTCCCTGTAGTATCTGCTCCCCCACATGCAGTGAGCAAAGAGATAAGCACCGCACTTCCTAAGATTAATCTTCCCTTTCTCATCTTCTCCTCCTCAAAACATATATAATTACTTCACTTTGTCTTAAAATTATACATTTGTTTGAGAAAATCAAAAAATTAATCTTCCTTAAAGTATTTTAATTTTCCTCTAAACCATCTCCACCAAGCTTCCCCTTTCTCCGCTCACTGCAGGGGAGACCACTACCTTTCTCGGAATCCTTTCTTTCAGCTCCTCTACGTGGGTTATTATTCCCACCTTCATCTTCTCTTCAAGCCTGAGAGTTTCAAGGCTTCCTATCACCCTGTCCAAAACAGTGGTATCCAGTGTTCCAAACCCTTCATCCAGGAAGAAAAACTCAAGCTGAGTCCTTCCCTTTAACTGAATTTGAGAGGAGAGGGCCAGGGCCAGGGAGAGAGAAACTAAAAAACTCTCTCCTCCACTGAGGGTTGCCGTTCTTCTCGTTTCCCCTCCGTTAAAGTTATCTACAATTAAAAAGTTTCCTGTAGAATCTGTAGTCAGGGCATACCTTCCGTTACTTATCTTAGAGAGCCTTATAGAGGCAAGTCTTGCTATGTTTCTTACCTTGCTAAGGGCCAGAAACTCCACAAACTTATTTCCTCTGAAGAGTTTTTCTAGCTCCTCATACCTGTGGAACTCCTCCTCTAGCTTGCTCCTTTCATCTAGGAGACCCTCTATATTCTTAAGCTCCCTCCTTATCCTCTCTATCTCATTCTCATAGATTCCAAGGATCTTATTGGTTTCCTCCAGCTGAGAGGTGTTAGCCCTTACCCTTAGTTCAACTCCAAGATGATCCTCTCTGCTGACCCTTCTGTCTCCCAGCTTTCTTCTCAGTTCCTCCAGATTTATTCTGTTTCTGTCAACCCTTGCAGCGTACTCCTCGATCTCCTTCTCCAGCTTTTCTGTCTCCTCCTCAGGGAGAAGAGCTTCCTTCATATGCTCTATATCTGTAAAGTTGCCCTCCCTCAATTTCTCTGAGAGGCCATCCCACAGTTTTCTTAAATTTTCCTCAATGGTTCTTAGCTCTGTAGATCTCTCCCTCTCCTTCAGCTGCAGATCCCTTCCTCTATTTTCAGCCTCTGCTATCCTCTTTCCGAGGTTTATCTTGTCATCAGCTATCTTTTCCAGCTGCTTTTCCAGCTGCTCATATCTGTCGAGTTTTTCTCCTATCCCATCTATTACTCTTTCTACACTGTCCTCATCTATAAACTCTCCATTGACAAGGGTCGGGTCCGTCTTAGATACAGCCTCTACGGCTTCTCTTCCCTCAGCCAGCCTACCTTCCAGGTCGGTTGCTTTATGGGCAATACCTACCTCCACTCTTCCCCTTTCAACCCTCAACCTTCCAAGACTCTCTACTACTGTCTTCTGCTGTTCTGTAAGTTTCTCCCTCTCAGCTTCTGCGGCTTTTCTCTCTACCTTGAGGCTCTCTATCTCCTGGGAAAGCTCCTCCTCCCTCTTCTGAAGTTCTCCGCTGCTTCTCTCTCCCAGCCTTTCCTTCAGTGCTTCCATCTCTTTTTTCATTCTAGAAATATCTATCTTAGCTGCTCTGTGGGTACTTCTCTCTAGGGAACTCTCTCCCTCTTCTATCTCCCTTTCCAAGAATTCCACGTCGTGGGATTCTCCCTGGGCCAGCTTGGGATGATGGGTGGAGCCACATACTGGGCACTCCTCTCCCTCCTTGAGATCCTTGGCTATCTTAAGAGCGAAACCTTCCCTCTCCCTTTTCTTAAGCTCCTCCAGCTTTCCTCTCTCTCCCTGGATAAAAGTCATTATCTCATCCAGTTCCTCCTGAGAGGAGAGGATCTCCTTAGCTATATCCTCTATGCCCTTCTCCAGGGACCTTACCTCATGGATATTCAGGTTGGACCTTTCCTGCTCCCTTCTGAGGATATCGACCTCCTCTACAGTTTTTAGCTCCCTGAGGAGTCCCTCTATCTCTTTCTGCTTCCCTTCCAAGGTCACTATCTCCACGGAAACTCTTTCCTCATCTCCTCTAAGAGCTTTTATATCCCTCTCTAAAATATGAGCCCCTTCATAGGCCCTTCTGTATTTATCCAGGTTTCTTCTTAGTTCCCCTCTTTTCTCCAGTTCACCTTTATCTACCCTTACCTCTTTTCTCTCCCTCTCAAGTTTCTCTTCTTTATCTGTAAGGGATTTGAGCTCCTCTGCCAGAGTATCTAAAATACCCTTATTTTCCTCGATCTCCTCTATAATCTGCCTAAGACTCTTTCTCACCTCCCATACTCTTCCCTCCTGGGTTTCATAGGTATTGTATTCATCTCTCAGGAGGCTGGCCCTTCTGGCTCTCTCCACAGAAACTTTTTTTCCGTCGTTCTCCTCCCTTTCCTGGATAAGAGCCTCCTCTGTCTCTCCCTCTGCCTCGATCCCCCTCTGAAGGTTAACTATCTCCTGGCTGGCTGCAAACTCCCTTTCCAGCTTTTCTTTACTATGGATCAGCTTCCTCTTTTTATCCTCAAGGAGCTTCCTCTCTCCCTCTTTGAGCTCAAGGACCTCTCTGCTTACGCCATCTCCCTTTCCCATTATCTGATCATCTATGGAAGTCATCTGCTTCAGATAGCCGGCCTTTTCCACCCTTACCCTGCTACTGAGCTTATTTCCATACTCCTCCAGACCAAAGAGCCTCTCCAGCATCTCAGTTCTTGCCTTTCCTGTAAGCTTCAGAAACTCACTGAACTTCCCCTGGGGAAGAACTACCGATCTGGTAAAATCATCCATGGTAAGGCCTATTATCTCCTGTACCTCTCCGTCTATCTCCCTCTTCTTGTCTGCAATTACATCGCCATTTTTTATCATCCTAAGCTTTGGAGCTGAGAGCTTCCTCTCATTTCTCTTGCACTTAATCAGCCTCTCTATGGAGTACCTATCATCTCCTACCTTAAATTCAAAGGCTACCCCTATCCTGTCTGAGTTCACATTGAGAAGGTCATCCAGGGTATCGTCCTTGGATCCCCCTATCCTCACCACATCCCCATAGAGAGCCAGGGTTATGGCATCCAAGATGGTGGATTTTCCGCTCCCAGTCTTTCCGAATATTCCAAATATTCCATACTCTGTAAGCCTTTCAAAATCTATAACCTGCTTCTCCTCAAAACTTTGAAGGCCCTCTATCTCCAGTCTTATCGGTCTCATTATTCATCCTCTCCAATTAACCTGAGGAAAATCTCCTCTGTCTTTTTGTCTGCTTCCATATTGGTATTCTTTTTGTAGAAGGCCTTAAAGGCGTCGGCTATTCCCTCCCTGGAATACTCCTCCACAAGGATCTCCTCATCCTGCCCCTCCCACTTGATATTGGGAATGATCTCTATAATGTTTTTGTTGGCCTTTATCCTTCTGAGTTCGCTGTTTTTAAGGGGTCTCTCCGTCTCTATCCTCAGGTAGATCCACTCCTCCCTCTCCATAAGAGCCTCTGCCTTGCCAATGGCATCCTCAATATCCATTGCAGTATACTCCTTTATGGGCTTGTGGTTGGTAATATCTATCTTCTTCAGTTCTCCGCTTTCCAAGTCCTTCACAAGAATCTTCTTGTTAAACTTGGCCTCGCTCACCCTGTATTCCAGATTGGATCCGCTGTAGGCTGCATTGTAAGCCTTGAATTCCATGGGTTTATGTATATGCCCAAGAGCTATATAGTCTGCTTCTGGAGCATTGCCCAGGTTGAAGGCCAGACTTCCCCCCAGCTCAATCTGCCTCTCGCTCCCCTCATTTTCAGCTCCCAGGGTAAACAGGTGGGCTATAATAATGCTTTTGAGTCCCTCCCTCTTATGAGAGTGGGTTTCCCTGAGCACCTCTCCTATACGCTGGCTGTAGGAGGATTCCTCGTCCCTTCCCCATACCTCATTTAATGTTTTCTCGCTGGGGTATGGGAGGGCATTTACAAAGACCTCCTCCCCTGCAACCTCTATAACTACCCCTCCCCTATAGCTTTCCGTAACCTGAAACTTTCCATAGGTCCCAGTCTCCTTCTCCTCAAGGGGTGCTCCAAAGGAAATTATCCCGTGCTCCCTGGCAATGGGTTCACTGGCCACTATCTTTTTAGGGCTGTCGTGGTTACCTGCTATTACCACCACCGGCCTCTTTCCCCCGTTGGAGAGTTCCTTCAGCGCTCTGTAGTACAGGTGCTCTGCCTCAGAGGGTGGATTCGGAGTATCGAATATATCCCCTGCAACCACTATCATCTCCACCTCTTCCCTGTCTGCTATCTCTATCAACTCATCTATAAATCTATTCTGCTCCTCTATACGGCTGTATCCCTCCAGCCTCTTTCCCAGATGCCAGTCACCTGTATGTAGTATCTTCACTTTTTCCTCCCTCTGATCCCCCTGGATCGTTGCTCTTTAAAGTTATTCTAACAGAGCTTCATGGATTTTAAAATAACTTCTTTCCTTCCTGCCCTCCCCCGATAGAAAGGAGCGTTACGCTCAACCCTTGATATCCTCATATAATGGCTTTTTTATAATGGGATTAATCTGTCATTTTATACTTTACCTTAACAATAAAAAACCTCCCCAACCAATAGATTTAATCTGCGATTGAGAAGGCTTAAGTTATATCTATTTTTAACACATCTATCTAGACTTCAAGGATTGGGACCTGCCTGCTTTTCCTAAAAGAATCAAAGCTTATATTGGGAAGGATGCTGGATAATATTATCAGGACAATTCCCAGAATCTTTACTGGTCCAAGAATTTCTGAGAAGTAAACTTTTGCCACTAATGTAGCCACAACAACCTCCATTACACACAGAATGCTTGCTATTCCAGGCTCTATAAACTTTAAGCCCCTGTTATACAGGGTGAAGGAAAGTAGCGTTGGAAATACTGCCAGGATCATCCCGTAAAATAATATATCCATATTGAACTTCACCAGATACTCACCTGCATCGATAAAGAACAGCTGGATTATCCCTCCAAAGAGAAAGCTGTAGAACAATATCTGAAGTAGGCTGGCTCTTCCCCCTAACTTCTTGGAAGAAATTGGGGTTATACCAAAGGAGAATCCTGACAGGAGCCCCGATAATATCCCTAAAAAACTCAGACTGATACTGAAAACTCCCCCTGTTACTGCAAGAAAGCACCCTGCAATTGCAAGTACTACCGATACTCCCTTACCGATGGTCAGCCTCTCCCTGTAGATAAGAAAGGATAGTAGATTTGCAAAAACCGGAGAGGTATATAGCAGGACAACAGCTATTCCCAGCCCTAGCTGACTGATTGCTATAAAATACCCTATATTGAGCCCCGCCTGGCTGGCTGCCCCCACTCCGATCAATAGCGGTACCAGCTTCAAATCCACCTTAAAGGATCTTATATCATAAAAGACCATAAATACTCCCATTAAAGCTGCTCCAAAAAATGACCTCGTTACTCCTATCTCATAGGAGTTCAGTCCCGCCTTCTTCAATGCATCCACTGGAATTCCAAGGGTCCCCCAGAGAACTGCCGCCAATATAACCAAAAAATATCCCATTTTTTTCATGCTCCTCTTCCCACTCCCTCTATTATTTTAAGATTCTCTCCTGAAGCGTCCAACCTTTATCCTGTAATTTTTAGTGAATCTTCATCTCTTGAACCTCTGTTTTAAAAACAGTTATACCATATATTATATGGTATAACCACAGGAAGATAAAAGTAAAATATAAAGTTCTTATCCTTAATTCTCTGTCTATTTGACCATAAAAGTCACTCCTAAAAATCTTAAATTCATTGATTTGAGATATAAATAAAAATGGCAGGGAATTATTCCTGCCATTCTTGTCTTTTATTCCTCTTTTAAAAAATGGGTCTACCTTCTCAGTACCTTCAGGATCTCCATCTTGTACTCCATACATCTTTCCTCTAAAAGAATCTCCCTTCTTCTGGGTCTCTCCTCCTCTACCACGATCTCCAGCTCTATCCTTCCAGGTCTTCCAGTCATAACATATACCCTGTCCGATAGAAAGAGAGCTTCATCTATATCATGGGTTATAAAGAGGATGGAGTGGTTGTGCTTCTGCCATACCTCTAGGAGCCACTCCTGCATCTCCATTCTTGTTATAGCATCCAGTGCCCCAAAGGGTTCATCCAGGAGCATGAGGTCCGACTCTATAAGAAAGGTTCTCAAAAGAGCTCCCCTCTGCCTCATCCCTCCAGAAAGCTCATGGGGATAGGCTCCCTCAAAGCCAGCCAGTCCAAACTCCTCTATAAGGGGAAGTATCCTCCCCCTGTGTTCTCCTTTGGGCTTCTTGGCCACCTCCAGGGGTATCCTTGCATTTTCATAGAGGGTTCTCCAATGCAGAAGAAGATCCTTTTGGGGCATGTAGGAGATGGGCTGGGTATAGTTTCTGCTTTCCGAACCCTCTATCCTTACCTCTCCACCATACTCGCTAATAAGTCCCGTTATTATCTTAAAGAGGGTACTCTTTCCGCATCCGCTAGGCCCCACTATGGATATGAATTCTCCCCTATCTATATGGAGCTCTATATCCTCTAGCACCTGAATTGTATCAAACCTTTTATCTAATTTTTTTATATCAAGAACCTTCATGGCTTCCTCTTTCCTTCAAATTTAATCCTCTATAAACTCATTGGTATAGGCTTTCTTCATATCTGATTTTTTCTCTATAAGCCCATTGTCAAAGAGCCAGTTCTGGTAGTTTACCCATACCTCTTCCTTCTGTCTTCCCCAGTATGGTGCGTCCTCCTGATACTTTCCGGCAAGGAACTTCTGACTCTCCCTTACAAGGTTTTTATCCAGCTCTGGCACCGCTGCAACTAGGATGTCCGCTGCTGCATCTGGATTTTCCATGGCATACTCATATCCCCTTCTCACTGCTCTCATAAACTTCTCCACGCTTTCCCTGTCCTTGGCTATCTTTCTTTCATTTGTAGTGATAACCGGCGTATAGTAGTCCAGAGCTTCCGAGTATTTATTTAGTGGAATGTAGTTGATCTCATATCCCTTTAGTCTGGCCTCTATATTGGTCCATCCCTCAAATACCCATGCAAAATCCACATGATTCTTGCTGGCCTGGAAGAAGTCCATATCCCCTGTTGTAAGAACATTTACCTTGTTGAAATCTCCCCCATCTCTTATCATGAGCTCCTTAAGGGTTGCCGTCTCCACCGGAGATCCCCATCCCCCGTAGTTTTTACCCTCAAAGTCCTTGGGGCTCTCTATTCCCTTGGATTTTACAGAAGCAAACCCAGAGGTATTGTGCTGAATTATCGCTGCAAGGGATACAATGGGAACTCCCTCAAGCCTTGCAAAGGTAATGGATTCCTGGTAGCTTATACCAAAATCCGCTCTTCCGCTGGCTACCAGCTGATCAGATGTCCCGTTGGCAGGCTGAATTATCTTAACATCCAGCCCCTCCTCCTTAAAGTACCCCAGAGCACCTGCTACATATAATCCTGTGTGGTTGGTATTGGGAGTCCAGTCCAGTACCGCTGTTATCTTCTTCTCTGCCCCCATAACCACACTTGCCACAACAATAAATAATAGTAATAACCTTTTCATTCTTCTTCTCTCCTTTTCCATGATTTTCCTATTTTTTCTTCCAGGGCATGAGCAGCTTCTCTATCCCCTCCACTGCCTTAAACAGTGATATGCTCAGAGCTACCACCACTATTATTGCCCCGAATAAATTATCTGTTTTAAACGAGCTTATGGCTCTGGTCATATATATTCCCAGACCCCTCTCAGCCCCCAGCCATTCACCGATTACAGCTCCCATCACAGCATAGGTAGCCGCTATCTTAAGTCCTGCAAAAAAGTTTGGCAGACTTCCCGGGAGGATTCCCTTAAAGAATATTGTATTTCTGTCTGCCCTCATAACCCTCATGAGGTCTATGAGCTCCCTGTCCACCTGATCCAGTCCCTCTAGAAAACTCACCAGAATGGGGAAGGTGCAGATAAGCACCACTATAACTATCTTGGGAAATACCCCAAAGCCCATCCATATTAGGATAATGGGAGCTATTGCAATCAGAGGTATAGTCTGGGAGATGAGGAGAAAGGGATAGAGTATCTCCTTCACCCTCTTAAAGGGGTAGATTAGCCCTCCAAGTATCAGAGCTAAAATTATAGCCACCCCAAAGCCTATAAGGGACTCTGCCACAGTTACCCCACTATGACTCAGAAGTATCTCCCTCTGCTCCACCATGGCTCCTATCACCCTGGTGGGAGCGGGAAGGATGTACGCAGGTATATCCCTGTACCTCACAAGGAGTTCTGTAAGAACTACCATCCCCGTGAGTATTCCCATAAACAACAGGTTATTTTCTAAACTTCGCCACTTTTTCATCTATGGTAATTCCTTCTTTCTTGTGATCAAATTTTGCCACAGTACATACCCTGTCTGCCCCCTGGGTAAAGCAGATCTCCTGGGATTTTTTTAGTACCTCCAGCAGCTCCTCAAACTCTCCCTCTACAGCAGTTCCAAGGGCCCCCACCTCATACTTAAGTCCCGTTCCCTGTATATACTCTATTACAGCGTCTATCACCCTGTACTTATCCTTCTCCGTTCCTCCCTCTAAGCTTGGTAGTATCTGAATATCTAAGTTTGCCAGTGCCATCCTTACTCTCCTTTTATCTCTTTATTTTAATAAATTTACCTGTTTTTTGAATCCCTTCTTCCTACTCCCCTGTCCTCAGATATTTCAGGGTATTTTCCCCTGCTATCCTCAGCAGCTCCTCTCTTTCTATCCCATGATACTCCGCCAACATTTCAGCCACCTGAAATATCATTGTGGGAACTCCCCTCTCCTCCCCATAGGGGCAGGGAGCGTCGCTTTCCAGGAGAAGGCGTGCCAGGGGAATCCCCCTAACAAAATCAAAGTAGTGCTGATTTATCAATATCTCAGGGCTCACAGATATGAAGTGCCCTGCATCTACCAGCCTTTTAAGATATTCATCCCTTCCCTCATACCAGTGAAATAAAACTCCTCTGATTCCATATTTTTCAAGGATTGGAAGGGCCAGCTCCACATCATCCCCTACCACGTGAAGGTTCAGGGGGCGATCATATCTTGCAGCTGCCTCTACAAACCTTTCAAGGAGCTCTGCCCCCCTCCTCTTTATGGCCTCCCTCTCCTCAGGACTCCTATCCTCCATATAGAAGTAGGGTATCCCCACCTCTCCTATGCCGTCCAGGATATCCCTTCTCTTCTCTATGAGGTTCAGCATCTCCTCTATCTCCTCCTGGGCTCCTTCCACCTCTGGGTGGATTCCCAGAAAGACCCTTATATTTTCAGGGTATCTCTCCTTTAATCGGAGTATCTTTCGGGCACTCTCCATATCCATGGCCACAGCCCCTACTACTACCTTCCTTTTCACAGCCTCCTCCATCTCCCCCTCTGTGAGACGGTCGGCGTGACAGTGTATATCCCAATACATACTTCCCCCATAATTTTTCAAAAAAAAATCAGACTCTTCACAGTCTGATTAATGATAGATACATTTCCCTTCCCCAGTGGGTCCAGTCAGACGGTCGAGATCGAATCTCCTCTCAGCAAAAGCTCCCGGTTTCTT
>CAYSGC010000039.1:0-17276 GCA_964430145.1 uncultured Fusobacteriaceae bacterium
GGTCTGCTGCCATGGCAAAGGTCTTAGGTGTTACATTGGAGTGGGCAAAGTTTCCGGTGTCATTTACAAGACCTGTATAGAGCGCTTCCCCTATCTCCCTTGTAATCTCGATCCCCATCTCATTTATAAGCTTATAGATTATCTCTGAGGATGAGGATATATCCTCCACATGGTTTATATCTCCAAACATGGTGTTGCTTGTATGGTGGTCTATGTTTATAACAAACTTACTTCTCTCCAGGTGTCTGTAAGTGCTTCCCAGCCTCTCATCGGTTGCTGCATCCACACAGATAGCCAGATCAAAGTCATACTTTGACTCCACATACTGATCCCTCTCTATCATCTCACTTCCCTCTAGGAACCTCAGATTTCTTGGGATATTGTCCTCTAGGACAAACCTCACTACCTTTTCCATATAGTCTTCATCTGCTGCTTTAAGCTCCTCGTTGAGCTTGTTCAGGGCTAAGAATAGTCCCAGACCTGCTCCCACTGCATCTCCATCTGGATTTACATGGGACAGTATAACTATCCTGTTGGATTCCCTTATTCTATCAATTATTTTTTCAAAAGACAAAATAACCTCCTTATAGTGCTATTACCTTTATATTGTTTTTCTCAAGAAGTTCTGCAGCCACTCCCTGACCCTCTACAAGCTTTCTGCTGAAGGTGCCGTCATAGATGAGGTCCTTTCCGCAGGAGGGGCTCTTGGCCTTCATTATGGCCACGCTGCAATTGTTCGCTACAGCTGTTTCAAGGGCTACCTGGGCACCTCTTACAAACTGAGCTGTTACATCCTCTCCATTGGCTGTCACCACTCTCTCTCCCTGCCTTTCAGCTGGTGTTCTTGGAGTAGGGAGCCCTCCTTCTATCTCTGGGCATACCCCTATATACTCTACCTTACCTATTACATCCAGGATATCCTTTTTGTTGCTTCCACCCCTGTATGTGCACTTTTCACCTAGAAGACATGAGCTCACAAGGACCCTTGGAGTAACCTTTTTTATCTCACTTTTATCCCTTCTCAGATACTTCAGAAGTTCAGCCTTATTATTGTATACCTCATAGAGGGGGGCTAACACAAATTTTCTCTCTTTATATCTTGGATGGGGAAGGGTAAGCTCCTCCATATGGAGAGTTAAATTGTCATAAAATATAATATCTATGTCTATGGTTCTAGGCCCCCATCTCACCTCTCTCCTTCTGTGGAGTTTTGTCTCCACCTCCTGAAGCTTCCTCAGGAGTTCAAAGGGAAGAAGTGTGGTCCTCACCTCTACAGCTATATTGTAGAAGGTATCCTGCTCCGTGTATCCCCAGGGCTCCGTTTCATAAAATGAAGATACCTGGGTCAGCTTTACTCCCTCAAGAGCATCTATCATAAGAAGCCCCTCCATGAGGTAGTAGAGTTTATTTCCCATATTGGAGCCCATGCTCAGATAGGCCCTTACCTCTCTATTCATAATCCCCTCTGGATCTCTCGATTTCCACAGCCACATAGTCAAACTGCCCCGGGATAGGTGCCTGGGGCTTTCTCACTGTTACCTTAACGTTCTCTACCGGAAACTCCTCCACTACAAGCCTTGCCGTCCTCTCTGCAAGGGTTTCTATGAGCTTAAAGGTATTTTCCTTGGCTAGCTTCTCTACCCTTTCATATACCTCTGCATAGCTCACACCCTTTGTAAGGTCGTCTGTCATCCCTGCTTCCTTCAGAGGGAGACTCATCTCAAGACTTATGAAGAAGTTCTGTCCAAGGACATTTTCCTCGGGAAGAGCCCCGTGATAGGCATATACCTGCATATCCCTTATTATAACTTTATCCATCTTTTCACCTACTTTTGTCTGCTTATTTTTACTTACCTGCCATTGGGGAGAACCCCTCTCCTAACACCTCGTATACTTCCGATATGATGACAAAGGCTTTCTCATCCACTTCCTTTATGAGTTCAGTCAGTACATGGATATCCTTGTTTCCAACCACAGTCATTACCATCTTTCTTTCCTGGTTGGTATATAGTCCATCTACCTTGAGGCCGTTACCTCCCCTTCCGATATCATGGATGACTATATTTCTTATCTCCTCATACTGATCACTTATTATATATACCATCTTACTGTGGCTGACCCCTTCAAGGATCTTGTTGATCACCACTCCCAGTGCATAGAGTGCCACCAGTGCATAGAGTGCTTTTTCAAAGCCAAAGATCATCGCTGCCGATGAAAGAACCATAAAGTCCACTCCCATCATGGCATGCCCCACTGGAATCTTGGTATACTTATGAACTACCTGAGCCACGATATCTGTTCCACCGGTACTTCCTCCAAACTTCATAATAAGACCTATCCCGCCTCCCACAAGGAGACCTCCGTAGATAGGTGCAAGAAGGTAGTTGGCTCCCTTATGAAAGTCAATAAGGGTGTTGACATCTGGCACCAGCCATCCGATTAAATCTACATACACAGAGAGCATTACAGTTCCAAAAAAAGTTTTAAAACCATAGGCCTTTCCAAACACCTTTAGTCCCAGTAGAAATATAGGTATATTTATAGCAAGCATTATCATCCCTATTGGAAATCCCGTAAGGTAGTTGATGATAATAGATATACCAGATACCCCTCCAGAAGCTATCTTGGCCGGTGCCAGAAATAGCGCTATCCCCGCTGCAGTAATAATTGTTCCCAGATTGACCATAAAATAGTCCATTAATATATTCTTTAAACGTCTTCTCATTTTTCCCCCACTTATCTATCTAACCCAAGTATTCTCTTTTCCTCCTGTGAAAATCTCGTCACTCCCTCCCTGTAAGCCTTCTCAGGGTCGTGACCCAGCTTTTTAGCCATGAGGTTCATAGTTGCTATCTCAACCATGGCTGCTGCATTTCTTCCAGAGGAGATGTAAAGTTCTGCCTTGTATACGGAGTCACCCAATATCTCCATACTTCCTCCTGAGAACTTAGCAGAGGACAGATAGTCCTCGCTCTTCTGCTCCCTCAGCTCCAGGATGGCATCCAGTCTCTTATTCAGCCTTACTGCCCCCAGACCGTAGAGGGTTTTTATATCTATTATTCCCAGCCCCCTTATCTCCATAAAGTGAGGGAGTCTTGCTGCCCTTCCCACTATATCGCCGCTGGGATGCTTTATAAACTTTACCATGTCGTCAGCTACCAGTCTGTGTCCCCTGTGGATAAGCTCAAGAGCAGTTTCACTCTTACCTATTCCACTCTTACCGGTAAGGAGAACTCCAAAACCATACATCTCCACAAATACTCCGTGAAGAGTTATTGCCGGAGCAAAGTAAGCCTCCAGGAAGCTGTTGAAGTCAGCAATTATCTGGCTGGTCTTTCTCTTATTGGACATAAGAAGGACAAGCCCTGCCTCCTCCACTGCCTCTATAAAGTATTCCGGCACATTCTCTACCCCTGCAAGGACTATTGCCGGGAAGTTATACTCCAGATACTTCTTAAGATTCTCCACCTTTACATCCTCTGAAAGGCTTTCAAGGTATCCGAACTCCCCCTCTGAAAAAACCTGTATCCTGTCTGGTCCATCCTCTTCCAGAGTATCGTAGTAACCTGAAAGGGCCAACGCCGGCCTGTGAATACTAGTTTTATATATATAGGTATTTTCCAGCTTCTCCTCTCCGCATATTACTTCAAGGTCAAACCTTTCCTTTAACTCCCTTACAGATAGAGACACATGATTTTTCATAGCACTTTCTCCCTGGTTTCTTTTCTTATTTTCCATTATGAGCTTTTTAGTTTCCTTTAAAAAATACTCAGCCGAGTTGGTTCCGCTCACCTTAAGCCTCTCATTTATAGCTGCTGTTTCTATTATTACCGCCAGATTTCTTCCCTTTCTTACTGGAAGATCTAAAGTGGGAATATTAACTCCTAAAAGGTTTTCATAGACCCTGTCTACTCCAAGCCTGTCATAAAACTTCTTTTCATCCCACTTCTCCAGGTTTATTATGAGGTTTACCTGTTTTTCCTTACGGGTAGCACCTACTCCGAAACTGTCTGTAATATCTATCTTACTTCCGTCCTTGTTTACCAGGAAGAAGTGCTTATCTGGATCGGACTTATCAAAACCATTTAACCCCAATAGCTGGTTGTCTCCTGTTCTCTGGAGGACCAGGTATTCATCTGTGATATACTTGTGTCCCCTTTCGATAAGCTCAATTGTAGCACCTATCTTGGCTTCATGATACCCGGTAATCATTATCCCCATACCAAAGATCTCCAGAAGGATGTGGTCCTCTATGACCATCTCTGGAGCCAGTCTCCTCTGAAGGTAGTACTTCATATCCCTGATCAGGTTACTTGTACTCATCATAGATGCCAGAACTGGTTTTCCCCTTCTCTTTATTATCTCCAGGGAATCATCATCCAGCTCCGCTCCGTAGGTAAGGATAATAGCCGGGAACCCGTAGCTGAAGTATTTCTCCAGTATATCCCTTCTCTTTTTTCTGCAGAGGCTCTCAAGATAAGCTACCTCTTCCTTTCCAAATATGTGTATGTGATCCTCCAGTACCTGGGAATCTCCGTCAAAGTAACCTGTCAGTTCAGGGCCGGTTCTGTATATATTAGGTCCGCCCAGCTTATAATCCAGGTTATCTCCCGGACTTATAACCTCAAGGTTAAACTCCTTTATCATCTCCCTTATACTGAAGGATTTTTCTGTTACTTCCTTTTTAGTCGACACCTGAACTTCCCCCTTGAAAAAGACTATTTTTTCTCCTGAAGTTTTTTAAATTCCTTCTGATAATTTTTATCCTTGTAGAAGTCTTCCCTTCTCACAAGGAACCTATCCCTGAACTCCTCTGTAAGTCTATCCCGTCTTTCAATATCAGCTCTTCTTGTTTCCCTGTACCGGCCTACTAGCATATGAAGCTGGTATATGGGAAAAGTAAGCATAAATATTATCATGATCAGCCTTATTAAGATTCTTCCCTTTTTCAAAGGTTACCTCCCCTTAAACTTACTCAAGAGATAGAAGGATCCGCACACAACCACAGCCTTCCTACCTAAACTTATAGCCTCCCTGTATGCCTCATCTATATCCTCTCTGACAACTGCCCTCTGAAAGCTGTCTGTATACTTTAGGAGCTCCTCTCCTCTGAGTCCCCTCTTAAAATCTGCTAGAGAGGTGAGAACGATTGTATCGGTAAACTTCCTGATCTCCTCCATTACTCCTTGAATATCCTTGTCCTCCAACACAGAGACTATGGCAACTACCTCATCCTCCCTGTAGGAGAGGTTTATGTTTTCCCTGAGCCTTCTTGCAGCATCTACATTGTGAGCTCCGTCCAGGATAAGAAGGGGATCCCTCCCTGATATCTCAAACCTTCCAGGCCAGGAAACCTTAGTGGCTGCTCTCTGAATAATCTCCTCGGATATTCCCAGAGTTTTAAGCACCTCGTAAGCACAGAGAAAGTTGTTCACCTGATAGTTCCCAAAGAGGGAAAAACTGTAGTGCCTTCCTCCAAGCTCTATCTCTGTAGTATAGTTTTGTGTATCCAGCCTGTAGGTTACATCTCTATACTTCTTCAGAACATCTGTATATTCATCCTTTTCATCCTCTATGGCTCTTGAAACCTCCTCTTGGCTGTCTCCCACCACTACCTTGGATCCGGCTTTTATTATCCCTGCCTTCTCCTTGGCTATGGTGTAGATATCATCTCCCAGGAAACCTGTATGGTCCAGGCTTATATTGGTTATAACGGCAATCTCTGAATCCACTATATTGGTGGCATCGAAACGTCCTCCCATTCCCGTTTCCAGAACCAGGAAGTCTATCTCCTCATCCCTGAAGTAAAGAAACATCATAGCTGTGGTCACCTCAAAGAAGGTACCCTTTATATCTCTCGCCTCCAGAACTTCCCTTACCATGAGGAAGTATTCACAGATCTTCTCATCGGATATCTCCACACCGTTTAACTGGATCCTTTCATTGAATCTCACTATGTGGGGGGAGGTAAACTTTCCTACCCTGTACCCTGCCTCTATAAGACCTCTTTCAATTGTTGTAGCAGTGGATCCCTTCCCGTTGGTTCCGGCAATATGGATCACCCTATAGGACCTCTGAGGCTCTCCCAGAGCCTCACAGATATTTTTTATGTTTTCAAGTCCCAGCTTTATTCCAAACATAGAGTAGCTATAGAGCTCCTCTAAGACCTTCTCTACTCCAACCTTCTCATCTATCACACAACTCACCTCTATATTCTGTCTAGCATTCCCTCTACTATTTCCTTCGAGTTCTTAGCTGCAAGTACTGTAAATTCCGCAAAGTCCATATCTGCATCGTGGTTAGCATTATCCGAGATAGCTCTAAGCACCACAAATGGCGTATTGAACAGATAGCATACGTGAGCTACTGCTGCTCCCTCCATCTCCGTACACTGAGCTTTAAATGTGTCGTTTAGCCATTTTACCTTCTCCACTGAAGCTATGAACTGGTCTCCACTAAGTATTCTTCCTACCCATACCTTCTCATCTTCAAACTTCTCAAGAGCCACTTCCTTAGCTATCTCCACAAGTCTCTCATCTGCTTTAAATGTTGAGGTTTCCATTCTTGGGATCTCTCCGTGGGCACTTCCAAAGGCTGTACAGTCAAAGTCGTGCTCGATAAGGTCTGTTGAAACTACAATATCCCCTACCTTGATATCTGGATTTACTCCCCCTGCTACTCCTGTAAAGATAACCTTGTCAACCTTAAAATGGTCTATAAGAAGTGTTGTGCATACGCTGGCATTTACCTTTCCTATCCCCCCCTCTACAAGAACTACATCCTTTCCTCTCAGCTGTCCCTTGTAGAATGTCAGGTTTATTATCTTCTCCTCTGTAAGGTTCTCCATTACAGATTTTAACTCTACTATCTCCTCGTGCATTGCTCCAATTATTCCGATTAACATTTTTACCTCCGTTTATATCTCTAACATTGTTATTTTTTGGCATAATTCCACTGAAAATTATAACATAAAGAAACTCCCTTAGGCAATTATTATGGGGATTTTATTGACTTTACTTCTGGAATTTAAGTATAATTCAAAATAAAAAGAAAGGGGCTTAAGTGGATATGAAAAAAATAGTACTTATGTTTATCACCCTGATATTAATCACTGCCTGTTCCAAGGTAGACTACACTCAGACTGAAAAATACCCAGACTGGGTTACCTCCCCTACCTATGAGGGAGGAATTGCAGGAGTGGGATCTGCAAAGATAACTGATCTTGGTTTTGACTTTGCCAGAAAGGAAGCCATGGCCAATGCCAGAGCCGACCTTGCAAGACAGATAGGAATAAAGGTTAACTCTACCATCAAATCCTATGTGGCAAAAAGCGGAATAGATCAAAATGCCGCTGTGGATAAGGTTGTAGAGGAAGTCTACCAGGATGTTGTCTCCGAGGACATTACAGGTTCCAGGCTTGAAAAAACCTGGGAGAGTCCAGAGGGAGAACTCTTCGTTCTCATGGTAGTTGATAACGAAAACATTATTAACGGTACTGTAGAAGCTATGGAGGAGATGGATGACGAGGATTTGGAGGAACTCAAGTCTGAGAAGTCCCAGGAGGAGCTCCGTCAAGAGTTGGAGAACTTTTTTAACTAGAATCTTTTTACTAAGGAGTTGAGTAATATGAAGAAAATATGGACGCTTTTACTATTAGTTATATTTACAGTGGTTTCCATGGCCAAGGGGCTAGAGGGAACAGGTTACGGGAAAACCTCTGAGGAGGCTAGAAACAATGCCTTAAATGACCTTTCCCAGCAGATAAGGGTTCGTGTAGAGAGCACATATACAAGTGAAAAGTCCCTTACCAATGGAGAGACTAGAGAAGATATCATAAGCAGTATCAACCTTGTTTCCAAAAACGACCTTCTGGGAGTGGAGTATAAGACAAAGAAGTACTTCCTCAGAAAGAAGTACAGAGTTATCGCCCAGATCGACGAGGATAAGCTTAGCCTGTATGAGGATAGTGCTGAAAAGCACAAAAACTATGTTAACCTCAACGTAAGGAAGTCGGAATCCACTGAAACCCTTCAGGGGAAGAAGGAGCTTCTGGAGAAAAGTCTAAACGACCTGGATTATTTTGAGGGGTACAGCAGCATCGCCATGATCCTGGGAAGTGAGAAGACCTTTTCCGTTAACTATACAAGGGGGGACATAGAGGGAAGGATAGCAAGAATCGACAATATCCTCAATGCACCAAAGGTTATGCTGGTTACCCTTACTGGAGACTACCCCAGCGAAGCCTATGACTACATTAAAAACAAGGTGGATAATCTTATAAGCACCCTTTCCAAGAACTCATCTACTAGACTTGTTATAGCTAAAGAGATGAACGAGGATGTAAATACCCTCTTCAATGTAAATGTAAACTCCTACTATATCGACCTTACGGATCCGGTAACCTACAACAACAAGGAGATTATTGGAGAGAAGTATGAGGCTTCCATCAACGTTACAATAACCGCTAAGGACAAGAATATAGAGGGGTACCTCATAAACAAAACTTCAGATGCCAAGGCATATGACTTTAATTCAAGAAAGAGTGCTATGTATAAGGCTGTGAACAACCTCTTTACAAGAGAGGAAGAGGAGCTTAAGGACAGCTTTTCATTTTAAATAAAGGAGCAACGTGACGTTGCATCCTGATAATCAGTCGAAACACTGATTTGTCCAGGTAAATTTTTTATAAATTCTATACTTTCCTTAACAATAAAAAAAAGAGCACACCAATAGGTGTGCTCCTTTTAATTTAAAGTTGTGTAAGGATCTGTGGTCCATCCTCTGTTATGGCAATGGTATGCTCATACTGTACGCATATGCTTCCGTCGGTAGTTCTAGCTGTCCATCCGTCAGCCTCTATCTTAGACCTCCATGTTCCCAGGGTTATCATAGGTTCGATGGCTATGGTCATTCCATTTTTCAGCTTAGGCCCTGTACCAGGTTTCCCCTTGTGAACTATCTCTGGTGCCTCCCACAGGTTTCTTCCAACTCCATGTCCTGCAAACTCAACAACAATTCCATATCCCTTGGGCTTGATATACTCCTCTATGGCATGCCCAAGATCTCCCACTGTATTCCCCTCTACAGCTACAGATATTGCCCTCATAAGGGATTCCAGGGTATCCTCCATAAGAGTCTTTATCTCCTGAGACACCTCTCCCACAGCATAGGTCCATGCTGAATCTCCGTGGTATCCTCCCTTATAGGCTCCTATATCAATAGTTATTACATCCCCATCCTTCAGAGGCTTGTCATCTGGCATCCCGTGGCATATAACATCGTTAGGTGATGAACATATAGATGACGGGAATCCGTGGTACCCCTTAAAGCTTGGAGTTGCTCCCCTGCTTCTTATGTGCTTCTCCACCAGCATATCCAGCTCCATAGTTGTTACCCCGGGCTTCACTGCATCCTTCAGGAGGTCATGGCACTCTGCCACTATCCTTCCTGCTTCTCTCATTATCTCTATCTCTTTTTTACTTTTAGTTATAATCAATGCTATCCTCCTATTTCTTTCCTTACTTTACAAGTATACAATTATTTGGATTTTATTTCAACTATGATAAAGGATATATTGTCCCTTGCCTCTATACCTGCCCTCTCCAGTAGTCTTCTGGCTCCCTTCAAAATCTCCATTCCCATGCACTCTTCCATAAAGGAGTATTCCATCTCCTCCCACAGTCCATCGGAACATATGAGGTATCTGTCTCCTATCTCAGCATCGACACTCTTCTCTGCAAGATTATACTTTCCCCTCTCAGCAGTAAGAGCTGAGGTCACGATATTCTTTTGGTAGTGGTGTCTTATCTCCTCGTGGAGCTCTTCTGGAGACAGCTCCTCTCCAGCAAGGAGCTCCCACACATAGGAGTCATCCTCGGTCATCTGCTTCAGAGAATCTCTGTAGAGGTAGGTCCTGCTGTCCCCCACATTGAAGACCCTCACCGACTCATCCTCTAGGAATATTCCGGACACTACGCTGCCCATATGGGCGAGAAGCCTGTTTTCAAGGCCTATCTCCCTCATCCTCACCTTGGCTCTCTCCAGAGCTCTCCCTACGGACTCCTTCTCCCTTCTCAGCTCATTAACTATTACTCCGCTGGCTACCTCTCCCCCGGGATAGCCTCCCATACCGTCAGCTACTGCAAAGATAAGCCCCTCTCCCTCCATAGTTTTGATCCTTACATCCTCCAGCTCGCCCCTGTTGAAAACTACATCCCCCACAACAAGGCTGTCCTCATTTTTCTCCCTTACCCTTCCCCTTCCTGTATAGTAAAGTGCCTCTACCATCATAATATCACCCCTTAAAAACACTTACTCTAAAAGTAGCAGGCTTCCTTTTATACAGAAAAACTGCCCCTAGAGGCAGTTTTTGTTTGGCTTAGATATTTTTTCCTTTACTGTACCATTTCTATAGGCAGCCAGAAGAGATCTGAGGTCCTGTATCTGATCCTTGAGCTCCCTTCCAATATCTGTATCTGCTACAGTTTTTCTGTTGGTCTTCTCCAGTACTCTCATGCTGGATTTTATCTCTACCCCTTCCCTAACTGCTTTTTCAATGGAAGTGAAGGGCTTGTGGGATACAAGTCTCAGTCCCCACGAGTTGTAGATAAGGGTGTAGCCTGCTATTCCAGTTTTTGGCTGGTATGCTCTGGAGAATCCTCCATCTATTACAAGAAGCCTTCCCCCTGCCTTTATGGGACTTTCTCCGTTTTTTTCCTCCACAGGAGTGTGACCGTTGATTATATGACCTGTCTCTGGGTCAAGGTCGAAGTCTTTGAGGATCTTCTGGCATATATCCTCCCTGTCTCTCAGGTAGAAGTAGGGATTCAGTGCCTCCTTGTGAAGTGCCTTATCCTTGAGGAAGTACCTTTCAAAGGTAGCCATCTTACTCTTAGCAAACATAGGGGATTTCTTCCCCGCCCACAGATACCATAACCAGTCCACTGAGTAGATATCCTTTGTAAAGTAAGCCTTTCTAACGAGCTGCTCAAACTTATCCAGAAGCTTCCTTCCCTCATACTTCTTTCCATCTATTTCAAAGGGCTTATACTCTCCCATCTCATCCAACACAAGGCATCCGTGGTAGAGAAGGTTTCCATTGTAGTTTAGATAGAGGGAACCATTTGTGTAGAAGAAGTGCATATGCTTTTGAAGCTTCTCACTGTTCTTGAAGTAGAAGGTCAGCTTTTTAACTACCTCCTCCTCCTCCTTGGTCAGTTTATACGGATCCTTGGGATCTACTGTAGGGAAGTGGTTGCTGGTAAGCTTATAGTCCTTCCCCTCTATATTGATAGTCCCCTTCTCATAGTCGATCCTATGAAGAAGCATCCTGTCATCCATCCCAAACTCTTTTCTCTTGGGAATAGCTCCCCCTTCAAGTTTAAACTGTATGATAGCTATAGCCTTGTGCATCTTTGCAATTAGCTCCTTGTCCTTCTCGCTGTAGAACTGCTCCTGGCTCAGCTTAGGTATGAACTCCTTGCAGGAATCGCTCCCATACTCTCTCATGGCAAGGGATCCAAGGGGAAGCATATTTATTCCGTAGCCCTCCTCCAGGCTCTCAAGGTTACCGTATCTCAGGGAGATTCTGATAGCTGTAGCCACCATTATAGGATGCCCCAGGGCTGCACCCATCCACAGGATATCGTGGTTCCCCCACTGGATATCCACATTGTGGTGCTTCATTAGTTCATCCATTACCAGGTGAGCTCCGTAGCCTCTATCGTAGACATCCCCTATGATGTGAAGCTTGTCCACAGCCAGTCTCTGAATAACCTTGGATATAGCCACTATAAACTCATCGGATCTTTCAAGTTCTATTATGGTGTTTATTATCTGGTGGTAGTAGTCTTCCTTATTTAGCTGGGTAGATTCCAGGTTTAGAAGTTCCTCAAGGATGTAGGAGAAGTCCTTGGGCAGAGCCTTTCTCACCTTGGATCTTGTATACTTTGAGGAAACAACCTTACATATGGAGATAAGCCTGTACATATTTACCCTGTACCAGTCCTTCATATTCTCCTCTTTTTCCTTTACCTGCTTTATCTTTTCCTCTGGATAGAAGATAAGTGTAGTAAAGTTTATCTTGTCCTCCTGTGACATGGAGAAGCCAAAAATATCATCCACTTTAAACTTCAATACCCCTGAGGCTGTCCTCAGGTGATGGGTAAAGGCTTCATACTCACCGTGTATATCCGTCAAAAAGTGTTCAGTCCCCTTTGGGAGGTTAAGTATCGCCTTAAGATTTATTATCTCTGTAGTGACATCTCCAATAGTCTGATACTGCTTTCCCAGGAGCCTTAAGTAATCCAAATCTCTCATTAACTATCCCGCCCTTTCCTCTGTTTTCTATTTAATATACGTTTAATCCCAAACCTTGTCAAATTATTTTTAATTTGATTAAGTCCAAGTGTACACAATATCATTCCCTTGTAGATGGTAAGTTATTGTGATAAAATATACTCTGATGATTTTATATTTTATTTCATAATATAATGGTACGGAGGATCTTTTCATATGAAACATAAATTTGAATTTTTTATCACCATGGTTTTACTTAAAATATTAATGTTATTCCCCGAAAGTTCTCGTTTTAAGTTCGCTGAATTTTTAGCTGTAGTTGGGTATAAGCTTATCAAAAAGAGAAGGCTAATAGCCCTTGCCAACTTAAAGCTGGCTTTTCCCGAGAAAACAGATAAGCAGAGAGAAAAAATTGCTCTCAACTCATATAAGATTATGTCAAAGGCCTTTCTCTCCTCCATGTGGTTTGAGCACTACCTAAAGGAGGAAGGTAAGGTTAAGCTTGTGGGATTAGAGAGAGTTCAAGAGATATATAAGGAGGGCAGAGGAATTATGTGTGCTCTGATGCACATGGGAAATATGGAGGCTTCCCTTAAGGCTGCTGAGTACTATCATGTTACCACTGTGGCCAAAGCCCAGAGAAACCCATACCTGGATAAGTATATAACACAAAAGAGAGAGGAAGCCAATGTAACTCTTCTGAAAAAGTCCAAAACTACTTCAAGGGAACTCATGGAGCACATCCAGTCAAAGGATGTTATTGCGCTGTTTTCAGACCACAGAGACAAGGGAGCCGTTGTTGACTTCTTTGGAGAGGAAACTGTTGCACCTACAGGAGCTATCTCCCTTGCCCTTAAATATGATATGCCCTTCATCCTTGCCTATAATGTGATGCACAAGGATAATACATGTACAACAAGGATTATAGAGATCCAGCTGGAAAGAACTGGAAACTTCAAGGAAGACGTTAAAAGAAATACTCAGAAGATGATCCACCACATGGAAAAGATCATCGAGGAGAATCCGAGTCAGTGGATGTGGTTCCACGACAGATGGAAGCTGTATAAAAAACTATATAAAAGTTAAAGAGACCCTAGGGTCTCTTATTTTTTTGGATCCTGTAAATAATCCTTCTCTGGATCTTCCTGGGGACAAACCTGCCAATAAAGCTGGCCAGCCTGTTTATCCTTCCAGGAATAACCATCTCCCTTCCCTCTAAATATCCCCTGTAGCACTCTGAGGCCACCTCCTCTGGAGTTGTTATGGCAATAGATCTCTTTCCTTTCTCCATCCCTATAAACTCAGTGGAGGTTGGTCCCGGGCAGAGGGTCATAAGCCTCACCCTGTTTCCCGGAATCTGAGCGAGCTCTCCCCTTATGCCCTCATCTAAGGTGAGGATATAGGACTTGGTCCCGTAATAGGCTGCCATGAGAGGGCCACCCCTCTGAAGAGCTGCAGTGGAAGCTACATTTATTATCCCGCCGCTGTTTCTCTTCCTCATCTTTTTCAGATAGACCTTGGTGAGGTAGGTGGCAGCTGTAATATTTACATCTATCATCTGCAGATCCCTCTCTGTCTTCCCCTCTACAAACTCACCGTAGCTTCCCATGCCTGCATTATTTATAAGGAGGTCTATCTCCATCCCCTCATCCCCTATCCTCTCTACCAGGTCCCTGAGCTTATCCCTCTTCCCGAGGTCCCACCTTATATATGAGAAGTTCTCCCCGTATTCCTCCCTTATCTCCCTTAATCTCTCCTCCCTTCTAGCCACTCCAATTACCCTGTGCCCCTTCTCTATATATCTTATAGTGAGGGCTCTTCCTATCCCGCTGGTTACCCCTGTTATCAATACATTCACAGATCTTCTCCCTATAAAAGAAGACCTGGGATCTGCTCCCAGGTCTCATTCTACTTATAATTATTTCTTTAAGATAACTTCGATTCTTCTGTTCTTGTCTCTTCCCTCTTGAGTTGCATTGGATGCCACTGGTTTAGAGAAGCTGAATCCTTCAGTTTCTATTCTCTTAGTATCTACTCCCTTAGACACAAGATAGTTCTTTGCACTTTCCGCTCTCTTCTTGGAAAGGTTCATGTTGTAGTTGTATTCTCCTACATTGTCTGTATGTCCATCGATCTTTACTTTAAGTGCAGTATAAATGTTTAATGCTTCTGCTACAGTGTCAAGCATTGGCTTAAACTCATTTTTGATAGTTGCCTTATTGAAGTCAAATACTACATCTGTAGGCATGATAAGAGTAAGTGTATCTCTCTCCTGCTTGATAATTACTCCGTCCTTATCAAAGACAGTCTCTGGATTTACAAATGCATCTATGGCATTTATATCGCTCTCTAGAGATGAGATCGTCGCCTTAGCTGACTGGATATCCGACTTGTATCCCTCTATCATCTCCTGAACATCTGCGTTCTCCTGCTCGACCCTTGCAAGGGATGTTTCCATATTATTTAATGTATCCGCTTTTTTTGCAGAGCTACACCCTACTAGTAGAGTTACTGCAGCTAAAGATATTAATATTTTTTTCATCTACAACTCCCCCCTACTCAGATAGTGCTTCTTTTATTGCGTCTACTTTTGAGTTTAACATATCCACTTTTTTGTTTAAAGACATAGCTTCATTCTTAAGGCTCACTGCTTCATCTCTTAACTCAGCTGTATTTGCCTCTACTCTTGTCACCTGCGACTGGAGATCTGTAATCTGTGAATCCATTGATTTTTCATCTGCAGATGAGCATCCCACTAAAAGTAACATTGTTGCACTTACTATCAATAATTTCTTCATAACTTAATTCCTCCTTATTTTTTGGTGCCTACCTTGGTATTTTACCCTATATCAAAGAGAGAAATCAATACTTTTTCCGCAACTTCTTATAAAACTATCCAAAAGGAATTTTAGATTTAATTAGGTATATTTTTAGTAAATAAAGTACAGAAAGGAGTGTTTCTATGTCTATTTTTGATATATTCTCAGGAAACGATACCACCATAAATTGTTGTCACTGCGACCACAGGTACACAACCAGAAGGCCCAAGCCCCTCAAGAAAAAGGTTCATGAGAAGGCCCAGTGGCACCTGGAGAACTTAGATGAGGAGTTAAACAATGTCTATATCTACGAGTTTTCAGAGGTAGCCAGCTCTACCTGTCCCAACTGTAAAAACATCAACTACCTCTATTTAGACAGCAACCACAAGCTCATAGTCTCCAAGGAGAGACCATCGGACACATACCTTACAAAAATCCTTTTAGAACATTGGATTGAAAAAAGCTGAGATCAACTCAGCTTTTTTCCTTTCCTGCCTATATTCCCTTTATCTCTACTTACATAACAATTACCACTACATTCTCCTCTATCCCTTGAAAGTTTCCATCTCTTCTCTCCTCTCCAACTACCCAGTCAAAGAGAAACTCGGCGTGTTCCAGGGTGTTTCTTACACACTTCCTCGTTCCGGGATAGCTCCCAAGGAGGGATTCCTTTATCCTCCTATACTTCTCCAGCTCCTCCTCCTCTGTGAGATTAAAGGGTGTTCCGTGGATATACCCTCCCCCGGAAAACCTTATTGCATACTGGGCATACCCCTCCTTCTCCCCGGAGGCATCGTTGTAGATCATAAACTTTTTAGCTGTGGGAACTATGAATGACCCCCTGGGAGTCTTAAACCCTAGCCTGCTCTCTATTCCAGTCTTGCTGTAGGCATAGGAGATAAGCTTCCATGTGTCCTTCTCCCTTTCATATACTCCGAAGTTCTGATTTTTTATATCTATTACTATGGCTTTTCTGGGCATACTGTCTATGACAAGCCTTCTGTCTATCCTACTCATGGATATATCCAGATAGGGTTCCTCTCCCCCCTGTTTAATTATTCGATATCTTTTTCCTGCCTCTCCCTCTATGGCAACTATGGTCCTGTCTGCTACAAACACTCTATTCCCCTCATAGTATCCCACAGCACTCTGATCCTCTACATTTCCATACTTATCTCTATCTCTCAGAAGATCTTCATTGTTTGGGTTGGGAATATAGGCACTCACCGAAGCCACCTCCATGCCGCTGGCGATGCTCCCCTCTATAAATCCTTCCAGCTCCTCTATCTT
Source organism: uncultured Fusobacteriaceae bacterium (assembly GCA_964430145.1). GTDB lineage: Bacteria > Fusobacteriota > Fusobacteriia > Fusobacteriales > Fusobacteriaceae > Propionigenium. The sequence continues at coordinate 16,407 of CAYSGC010000039.1, forward strand.
CTCTTCCATCTTGGCAAAGCGGAACTCTCTAAAGAGTACTATCTTTTTATAGACAAAGACCTCTCCCTCAGGGGTAGCTATCCTATACCACTCCTCTCCCCTGTTATTTTCCACAAGCTCCAGCACCTTAAATCTCTTACCCTCGTAAGCTTTGACCACTATCTCACTCTCTGTTGTGGGTTTCTCTCGAAGGTTTATCCTGGGTCTTGCTATTATTATATAACTGAGGTTTTCCGGGAGGGTTCCATGATACTTTAGATCCACTGGATACTCTCCCCCTATCTCATCACTAAATCTTCTTACTACCCTCCATCCCTGTACCTCCTCCTCTGCTGCGTTCTCTGTCTTTTCCGCAGCTTCAGCAGAAGATCCCAGAGCAATGACCTCCTCACTCATCACTTTCCTTTTTGCATCTATATGTGGCCCCTCCATACTCTTTGCTACTACACCTACAGACATTGTTAGTAGTGCAAGGAATAAAATTACTTTTTTCATAATTTTCCCCCTCTCTGTAAATATACTTAGATACCTTATATATCCCAGATATGAAGTTCTCTTCCTTCTTAATTATTAAATTTTAATCTCCAACCAACCTAAAATAAACGTTATGCTGCATCCTTATAATCAATCGGAACAATAATTGATTCAAGGAAATATCCTATAAATTCTATACTTTCCTTAACAATAAAAAAGGAGCAGCCTCAGCCACTCCCCTTCTACTTTTAATTTAGCTGGTCTCCCCTCTCTGGATGAATTAATTTTCAAACAAAAGCTCCAGCTTCCCCAAGACAATAAAAGGCAATAATAATACTAATTCTAGACTCTTCAAAACTCTCATCTTTCTCCCCCTAAAAAATTGTTACAACTTTT
>CAYSGC010000040.1:0-16863 GCA_964430145.1 uncultured Fusobacteriaceae bacterium
TGGGAGACCTGAGAGAGGGGATCCTGCCAGAGGACCTGAGGACAGTGGTAGATGAAGTGGTGAAGCTAGATAATATAAGCTTGGCAGGAATAGGGGTAAACCTCACATGCTACGGGGGAGTAATTCCTAGTGAGGATAACCTGGGAGAGCTGCTGAAACTGGCTGAAGTAATAAAAAAGGAATACGGAATAAACTTAGAAATAATATCAGGAGGGAACTCCAGCAGCCTCTACCTTATAGATGAGGGAAGGATGCCAGAGGGAATAAATAATCTGAGACTGGGAGAAGCTATACTCCTTGGAAGGGAAACAGCCTACGGTGAGAGGGTAGAGGGAGCCAGTTCAGATTCCTATGTACTTGAAGCTGAGATAATAGAGCTTAAGAGTAAACCGTCCATTCCAACTGGTGAAATAGGGATGGATGCCTTTGGGAACAAGCCTCAGTTTGAGGATAGGGGAGTAAGAAGGAGAGCTATACTAGCAGTGGGGAGGCAGGATATAGATCCAGACGGCCTTATCCCGAGAGATCCCAATATAACAGTTATAGGGGCCAGCAGTGACCACCTGATAATGGATGTAGAGGAAAGTGAAAATAATTATGAAATAGGGGATATCCTGTCCTTTGATCTGGAATACGGAGCACTACTAAAAGCAATGACATCAAATTATATAGGCAAGGATTTTATAGAAAAATAAAAGAACTATTTCATCATGAAAATTTAGATACCTGGATACCTGTAATATTTTTTATTGACAAATGTACGTTTTACAGATAGAATGTATGTCATAAATAAGAAATTGCAAAGAACTAGGTAGAGGTCGCAGCAAAAATTACTAATATTTTGGAGCTTTTAGGGGAGCGGAGAAGAAATATGAAAGGTTTTGCTGCCGAAGGCACTATATCGCTCTAAAGATTAGTACCTGGGCATAATGGAGAAGATCCATATGACTGTCATTAAATTTTAATGGTGAGCTATCGGTGATTATATTATTCATTTAATGTATAAGACGCCGTAGTTGGGGTCTTATTTTATTTTAATAATTTTTATTGTTTTAACATATAAAAAAGGGAGTGATTTGATGAGTTCGAGTACCGTAAAGGAAACAAAGTTGTCCCATGCACTGATACCATTAACGTTTTTGATTGGATCTCTGGTTTATGCAATTCAATTTGCAGGGCTGGATCCACACCTTCCGATCTTTATGTCTGGAATAGTTGCAGCTGGAGTAGCTGTATTTGGACTGGGTTATAAGTGGAAAAACATACAAGAGGGTGTAGTAGATACAATAAAAATGTCGATGGAAGCAATATTGATCCTTATGATTATAGGGATGGTAGTTGGAACCTGGATACTTTCTGGTGTAGTACCAACTATGATATTTTATGGTCTTAAGATTATATCACCGGCGATATTTTTACCAGCAACACTTATTATTTGTGCTATAGTTTCTATTGCTACTGGAAGCTCATGGAGTACAGCAGCTACAGTAGGTATTGCTCTTATGGGAGTAGGAACAGGTCTTGGAATTCCTCCTCAAATGACAGCGGGAGCTATCATATCTGGAGCATATATGGGTGACAAGCTTTCTCCACTTTCAGATACAACTAACCTGGCACCAGCAATGGCAGGAGCAAAGTTATTCGATCACATTAGACACATGCTTTATACAACAACACCAAGTTTCATTATCGCATTGGTATTATTTGCTTTCCTTGGAATGAAGTATGCAGGAGCAGCTCTGGATATAGAATCTATAAATGAGATCTTAGGAACTCTTTCTGGAAACTTTAGCATCAACCCAGTGCTATTCCTAGTACCAGTTCTTACAATAGCAATGGTAGTAAAGAAGGTACCAGCTGTGCCAGGACTATTTGGTGGTGCACTACTTGGAGGAATCTTTGCAATGATCTTCCAGGGATCAAGTTTAGGAGATGTATTTGGAGCTCTACACTATGGTTTTGAATCTGCTACAGGAAATGAGATGGTTGACTCACTACTATCTAGAGGTGGAATGGACAGTATGATGTGGACAATCTCCCTTATTATCTGTGCTCTATTCTTTGGTGGAGTAATGGAGAGAACAGGAATGTTAGGAGCTGTTGCAGCAGTTATATTAAAGAGAGCAAACACCACAGGTAAGTTAGTTCTATCAACAGTGCTTACTCCTATGTTTGTAAATACAGTAGCAGGAGACCAGTACCTTTCTATAGTTGTACCTGGAAGAATGTTTAAGAATGCCTATACAGACAGAGGGTTACATCCTAAGAACCTATCGAGAGCTCTTGAGGATTCAGGTACTCTGACATCACCACTTATTCCATGGAATACATGTGGAGCATATATGATAGCTACTCTTGGAATAGCTCCATGGGTATATGTACCATACTGTTTCCTAAACCTATTAAACCCAGTAATCTCTGTATTCTATGGATATACAGGAATCACTATGGAACCACTAGATGAGGAAACTGCCAAGGAATTAAAGGCCGATGTGCTAGCAGACTAAACTTAAAAATAACCTATGGAAGCAGAGACACTTTGTGTCCCTGCTTCTTTTTGTTTCAAGTGATTTAGATCATAAACTCAAAGATAGTGATCATCCCTATACTTATAAAGAAACCTATTACAGATAGTGGAAGAGCCATCTTAGCCCACTTTTCAAATGGAACAGCTGCAATAGCCAGTAATCCCATAACTACCGATGAGGTAGGTGAAAGGGAATCGATAGTTCCCATTGCAAGGGAGAAGCTTGTTACCACGAGGGAAACAAAGTCTGGCGAACTGTTTAGAGCATGTGCTGTAGGTCCAAGGATTGGGAAGATAACCCCAGCCAGACCACTAGATGATGGAATAAGCAGAGACAGAGGTATGATGAATATGTAGTTTAATACAACAAATACAACCCCCTGAGTTCCCTTTAGGATAGAGATTAACTTATCCAGGATCGTGTACTGCATTCCACTGTCGGTTAGGATAATTCCCACTCCTGCACTTACTGCTATGATCATAACGACTCCAAAGAGATCTTTAGCTCCTGCATAGAACTCAGAGATGATCTCATCTTCCTTCATGCCGTTAACAAGCCCAAGGATGATAGCACTTACTATAAATAGCATAGTCAGCTCATTGAACCACCAGTGTCCCAGAGCAGCAGTAGTTCCATTGAAGAAGATCCCCACAGGGTTGCTCAGGCTCCAAGTGTGGATATCTGAGAAGATAGTGATACCAAAGTTTTCCCAAGGAACAACCCCTAATACCAGAAGGGCGAATGAACCGATGAAGACCCCAAGGGTGATCTTTCTTTTAAGTGTAAACTCTGGAATCTGGCTCAGGTCAAACTGCTGGTGAGCCTTCTCCTTGATAGCTTCATTTAGCTCTCTTGTGAGGGACTTTGACGGATCCCTTTTAACTCTGAGGGCATACCAGATGGTAATTCCTGTAAAGAGAGCGTAGAGTATAGCAAAGGCAAATACTCTGTAGAGCATACCGTCTCCCAGGGTTATAAAGGTCTCCTTTCCTATAATCGGAGCTAAAGACTTATTTACAGAATCGATAGCTGTACCCAGTCCAAAGGGATTTGTAGTACTCGCTCTAAATCCAATAGATGGACCGTATAGCAGAACCATTAAAGCGGTAACTGAGTCAAATCCGGCCAGGACAAATACAGGAATAATAACTATTGCAAGGGCGATAGTTTCCTCAGCCAGTCCAAATGTAGTTCCTCCGATGGCAAAGATAAACATAAGGATAGGGATAAGCCAGATCTCCTTTCCCTGGAGCTTCTTTAGAAGGGCCCCTATTAGTGCTTCCAGCATACCAGTCTTCATGGTGATGCCCATGAAGCCTCCCAGAGCAATTATAAATACTATAAGGTCGGATCTGCTTCTAAATCCCTTTACAACGGACATAACTATGTCGGAAAGTCCAAGATTTTTAGTTTCTCCAGGTACAAACTCCCCAGTAGCCTTTAAATACTCAGTGCTGGGAACGATCCAAGATAAGATTGCGAATAAAGATATAATTGAAAGTATAATTACCACAGATGATGGCATCTTAAATCCTTTTTTAGCTTTCACGGTGTTATTCTCCTTTTCCAGTAAGTTTTTTAATAGTATCGTAGTAGATCTCCATGGAGAGCTTTAATTCCTTAAGGGTGATAAACTCATTTGGCTTATGCTCGGTACTTATGCTGTCTGGGAATGCAGGTCCGAAGGCCACACAGTTTTCCATAGCTCTAGCATAGGTAGCACCTCCAGAAGCCACAGGTTCAGTGGTGTAGTCACCTGTTTTTTCACGGTATGTTTCCACCAGTGTTTTAATTAGCTCACAGTCAAGGGGCATATATACCGGTCTCAGGTAGTCGATCTCCTTGACCTCTAAATCATACTCCCTGGCCTTTTTATTTATAAGGTTAAAGATATCCTCCTTGGTTGTATCTACCACAGGGAATCTGATATCCACTCCTAACTTTTCAGTGGTTTCATCTAGGGAGATCTTACCTATATTGAAGGTAAGCTTACCTGTTGGTTTATCCTCTAAACCATTGAAGATCTTAGTTCCGTAAGCATCCTCTCCCACAAGGTCTCCCACAAAGTCTATAACCTTCGACTGAAAGCCGCAGTTTTTCATTCCCATAAGGAGTCTTGCGATGGCGTTTATACCCTCGGGAGCAATCTTAGTGTGAACGGATTTTCCCTTAACCTCCAGGGTCTCCCCCTCTCTCACATACTCGAAGTTTAACTTATCCAGTTCCTTTGAGATATCCTCTATCCTTTCTCCAGAGTATACCATCTTACTTGGAGTGGAGTTTAGTGCGTCCCCCCCTGCCATGGTGATTGTAGTATCATTTTTCCCCTCTAAGGAGTACTGAACCAGTCCCTTTTCAGCGTATACCACCGGGAAGCCACTGTCTGGAGTAAAGCTTATTGAAGGGATTTCCTCCCTCTCCAGATACTTAGAGATTCCCCTCCAGAGGTTTTCCTCGTCGGTTCCGAAGATAAATCTGAGCCTTCTGCCAAACTCATGTCCCTCCTTAATCAGCAAGTGGGCTGAGTAAAGGGCTGCCAGAAGAGGTCCCTTGTCGTCCTTGGTTCCTCTACCGTAAAGTTTATCCTCTACTACCTCCAGTTTGAAGGGATCTGTATTCCACTTGGAGAGATCTCCCGTAGTAACTACATCCAGGTGTCCTAAAACTCCTACCAGCTCCTCTCCCTCACCGATCTCAGCATATCCATAGTAACCCTCTGGATCTGTATAGGTTTTAAATCCAAGTCTTTCAGCCAGAGAAATAGTTTCCTCCAGAACTCTCTGAATATCCTCCCCAAAGGGATACTCGGAGTTATCTTCCTTTAAAATACTCGGGATACTGATGCTTTTACCCAGATTGGATAAAAAATCATCCCATATTAAATGTAGCTTGTCTTTCATTTTTCCTCCCCCATTATCATTCCTTTTAATTATGAACAAAAGACCTATCTATGCTCTGATAGTACCATTAAAAAACACAAAATTCAACTATGATACTATAAAAATAGAAATTTTAATTTTAAAGAGGTTTTGCAGACCTTGTAAACTCTTTGATATATGGTAAAATTTTAAAAATAAGGAAAGGGATTTTTTTGTAAGTCTGGTAAGTGGTTGTATGGAAGATTAGTAAATGGGTGTCGAAGAGGGAGAAGGGAATAAAAAAAAGACCGGGAGAAGATTCCCGATCTTTTAGCTATACGATTAGATTTACCATGGATAGTGCTCCTATCCCCCATAGTACCGGTGAAACCTTCTTGTGTTCACCGCTTCCAGCATGGACAACTATAAATGACAGGAATCCGAAGCTAAGACCAGTACTGATACTGTATGTCAGAGGCATCATGATTACTGTGGCAAATACAGGAAGCGCCGTCTTGAAGTCATGCAGATCCAGGTCCTTAAGATTCTTAAACATGTAGATCCCTACTATGATAAGAGCCGGTGCAGTGGCATATGCCGGCACAATTCCAACTATTGGAGTAAATAGCAGAGACAGAAGGAAGAGTCCTCCGATAACAACAGAGGCAAGACCAGTTCTGGCCCCTGCAGCTATACCTGCAGTAGTCTCTGAAAGAGTAGTAACTGTACTTGAACCAAGAAGGGAACCTACTATGGTAGAAGCTACATCTGTATGGATCATCCTTCCAAGGGAAAGGATATTTCCATCCTCATCCTCCATACCCATCTCCTTGGCGCAGGCAATAAGAGTTCCCAATGAGTCGAACAGGTCCACAAACATAAATGAGAAGATAGGACCGATCAGTGAGAACTTAAGGGCACCTAGAACATCCAGCTTGAAAGCAATTGGAGCTATAGACGGAGGCATAGACATTATCGTTGTAGGAAGCTCAACAACCCCTACGAACATTCCAAGTACTGTAGTGGTCACCATTCCTGCAAGCATACCTCCCTTTACTCCTCTCATCTCAAGGAGAGCGGAGATAACAATACCGATAACCCCAAGAACTACAGTGGGAGTAAACTCTCCAAGGGATACAAAGGTAGCAGGGTTAGCAACGATAAGCCCCATACTCTTCAGGCCGATAAAGGCTATAAAGAGACCGATACCTGCTGTGGAAGCTATCTTCAGCTCCATGGGGATAGCCTGGGCTATCTTTTCCCTTATTCCTCCAATGGACATTACCAGGAAGAAGAGTCCCGAGATAAATACCACCCCAAGGGCTGTTTCCCAAGGGATTCCCTTTCCGATAACCAGTGTATATGTAAAGAAAGCGTTAAGTCCCATTCCAGGTGCTAGACCTAGGGGAGCATTTGCCCAAAAAGCTGCAATAAGGCTACCGATAGCTGCTGAGAGACAGGTAATGGTAATAAGGGCTCCCTTATCCATACCTGTATCCGACATGATAGCAGGATTAACAAAAATGATATATGACATAGTCATAAAAGTAGTAATTCCACCAAGGATCTCCTGTTTTACAGAGGTATCCCTCTCGCTGAGTTTAAACAATTTTTCTAACATTGATTCACCTTCCCCTTAAAAGTTAAGTAAAAAAGCCCTATTTTCATATATGAAAACAGAGCTTTTACTACAACAACATAATCCTTATAGTCAGCTATTTAAGGTAGCCGGTAGAAACATTTCGCCATATCCGAAATTTATATAAGCTTTGTTTAATTATTAATATTTTGGAAATTATATCATTTTTAACTAAAAGTTACAAATGATTTTTGATATAGCAGGGAGGGATGGGGAACGGTCGATTATTCATAGAAAATTAAAATATCTCCCCGAGTGGGAGATATTTTATGGGAGGCAATATATTCAATAATCTGAGTTAATCTAACCAGTATCTGATACCTAAAGAGTACTCAATATCTGAGTGGCTGTCCTCTATAATGTAAAGGGTTGGAACTATCTGAGCATAGAGCTCGATCTCCCTCTCAGGGAAGAAGTTAAGTCCGGCTATACCCCTGACTCCCGCTCTATGATCATCGTCCTCGGAGACCTTACCTCCAACACCCCAGTAGAAGTATGGAGTATCTGGAACGGTAAAGTGCTTGTCCAGCCTGAGGGAGGTATCGTCCTCCAGACCTATTCCTATATTATAGTCCTCTATCCCGATGAGTATCTCGGTCTCAGAACCTACTCCCACTCCAATCCCGACTCTGGAGTAGGTATTAACAGTAAGTATAAGCATAAAAACTAACAATAACTTTTTCATTTTTTTATCCCTCTCTTATAATAAATTTACACTGAAAGGGTATCACGGGATTGTGATGATTATATGGGGATGGAATTAAAAAAAAGTTAAATTCCACCTACTTATGAAATTGTAGAATAGCCCTTAAGGTGCTATAATTAGTTGAGAAGTTTAGTAAGAAATGCAATGGATAATGAATTATAGATATGGAGCAGGGATCTACGGAGGTGTAAGAGTGCTAAATAAGATAGTGATAAAGGGAGCCAGGGAGCATAATCTTAAAAACATAGATATAGAGCTTCCTAAAAATAAGTTTATAGTAATAACGGGAGTGAGCGGCAGCGGGAAGTCCTCCCTGGCCTTTGATACCATATACTCAGAGGGACAGAGAAGGTATGTGGAGAGCCTAAGTGCCTATGCCAGGCAGTTTATCGGCCAGATGCAGAAACCGGATGTGGACAGTATAGAGGGGCTGTCACCGGCTATCTCCATTGAGCAGAAGACCACAAACAGAAACCCAAGATCCATAGTGGGAACTATGACAGAGGTCTATGACTATATGAGACTCCTCTTTGCCCACATAGGAACGGCTCACTGTCCAATCTGCGGAGAGGCTGTGGAGAAGCAGAGTATAGAGGAGATAGTGGAGCAGATAGTTACCAGGTTTGAGGAGAGAGCCAAGATGATCCTTCTGGCCCCAGTGATTAAGGAGAAGAAGGGAACCCATAAAAACCTATTTTTAAACCTTCTCAAGAAGGGATATGTAAGGGTGAGGGTAGACGGGGAGATTCTCTACCTGGAGGATGAGATAGACCTGGATAAAAACAAGAAACATACTATAGAGGTAGTTGTGGACAGGCTGGTTCTCAAGAAGGAGGACAAGGAGTTTATCTCCAGGCTGACCCAGTCGGTGGAGGGGGCAGTGGATCTCTCCGAGGGAAGGATCATTGTAAATATAGACGGGGTGGATTACAACTACAGTGAAAACTTTGCCTGCTCTAACCACGAAGATGTAAGCATCCCGGAGATAAATCCGAGACTCTTCTCCTTCAATGCCCCTTATGGTGCGTGCAGCGAGTGTAACGGACTGGGTAAGAACCTGGAAGTGGATGAAAACAGGCTGATTGTGGACTCCGGCCTCTCCCTGTCTGACGGGGGAATATATGTCCCGGGAGCCCAGGCGAGAAAGGGATACAGCTGGGCAGTGTTTACCTCCATGGCGGAGTCCATGGGAATAGATATGCATAAGCCCGTAGGAAAGCTTACCAAGAGGGAGAGGGAGATAATCTTCTACGGAACCAAGGGTAAGAGGTTCAGGGTGGATTACAGCGGAAGGGATTTTCAGTACCACGGATTTAAGACCTTTGAGGGAGCTGTTAAAAACCTTGAAAGAAGATACTATGAGACAGCCTCCGACTCCATGAAGGAGGAGATAGAGAACAAGTATATGGTGGAGAGGGTATGTAAGGAGTGTCAGGGAAGAAGGCTGAAATCCGAGGTTCTTGCCATAACTGTGGCTGGAAGAAATATCATGGAACTCTGTACCATAAGCATCAAGGATGCTCTGACCTTCTTTGAAGAGCTAACCCTAACCCCTAAGGAGGAGATTATAGCCAAGGAGATCCTCAAGGAGATAAGGGAGAGACTCTCCTTTATGATAAATGTAGGATTGGACTACCTGAACCTTGCAAGGGAGACCAAGACCCTTTCAGGGGGAGAATCCCAGAGGATCAGGCTGGCCACCCAAATAGGCTCCGGTCTTACAGGAGTGCTCTATGTGCTGGATGAACCGAGCATCGGCCTTCACCAGAGGGACAACGACAAGCTTCTGGCTACCTTAAACAGGCTAAAGGATCTGGGGAACACCCTTATCGTTGTGGAACACGACGAGGATACCATGCTTCAGGCAGATTACCTTCTGGACCTGGGGCCTGGAGCAGGAAGGTTCGGGGGAGATATTGTAGCCAAGGGAACCCCTAAGCAGGTAATGAAGAGCAAGAAATCTATGACCGGTAAGTTCCTCAAGGGGGAGGTTGCCATAGAGGTTCCCAACCAGAGAAGGGAGATAAGGGATAAGATCAAGATCAAGGGGGCCACAGGAAACAACCTAAAGGATGTGACAGTGGAGATCCCCCTGGGAGTAAAGACCCTCATCACCGGGGTAAGCGGAAGTGGTAAATCCACCCTTATCAACCAGACCCTCTTCCCAGAGCTCTTCAACACCCTCAACAAGGGAAAGCTCTACCCGCTGGAAAACAAGGGGATAGAGGGGATAGAGAAGCTGAATAAGGTAATCGATATAGATCAGAGCCCCATAGGAAGGACACCTAGATCCAACCCGGCAACCTATACCAAGATATTTGATGATATCAGAGGTCTATTTGCTGAAACCAAGGAGGCCAAGGCCAGAGGATACAGCAAGGGAAGGTTCTCCTTCAATGTAAAGGGGGGAAGGTGTGAAGCATGTCAGGGGGGAGGAATAATAAAGATTGAGATGAACTTCCTTCCAGATGTATATGTTGAGTGTGAGGTGTGTAAGGGGAAGAGGTATAACAGGGAAACCCTGGAGGTGCACTATAAGGGGAAGCATATCTCGGATATCCTGGAGATGAGTGTGGGAGAGGCATATGAGTTCTTTGAAGCCATCCCGTCCCTTGAAAGGAAGCTGAAGGTTCTTATGGATGTGGGGCTGGACTATATAAAGCTTGGACAGCCTGCAACAACCCTTTCAGGAGGGGAAGCCCAGAGGATAAAGCTGGCAACGGAATTGTCTAAGATGAGCAGGGGGCATACCATCTATATTCTGGATGAGCCTACAACTGGGCTTCATTTTGAGGATATAAGGAAGCTTCTGGAGGTGCTGGACAGGCTTGTGGAGAGGGGGAACAGTGTGGTTATCATAGAACACAACCTGGATGTGATAAAGACAGCGGACCACATAATAGATATAGGACCTGAGGGGGGAGACGGAGGAGGGCAGGTAATAGCCCAGGGAACCCCTGAAAAGGTAGCCCAGTCTACTGTAAGCTATACAGGAAAGTATCTAAAGAAGATATTGGCTAAATAGATAAAGCCGGAGGAATCCTCCGGCTTTTCCTTTACTCTTCGGTGGATGTGGGAGTTTCCCCCCTCTTTTCCTTAAAGAGCTGCTTTCTCAGCCATCCCCTGAACTTATGGGAGATGGGTTTCCTTTCGGGGTTTGTAAGTTTGATGGCTTTAAATACCCTCAGAGAGGAGTTGTTGATCTTCCCCTCATTGTACCACTTTGAAAAATCCTTCTCCTCAAAGGATGGTTCAAACATCTGGATCTGATGGATGATCCCCTTTGAAAATTCCGTGGTGTGGGAGTCCACCCTTATGAGGGGCTCCAGTACCTCGGTGTTGAGGTTTGACCTGTGGACGCTTTTGTAGAGGGAGATGACCTCCTCTAGGGTTTTAGCTGTCGAGGTGACCCTGTGATAGTTTAACCAGCTGTTTGCACGTATCTGCTTCTTTAGTTTGAAGTTTTCAAGGTACAGGTAGAGAGAGTAGAAGATACAGAAGCCTCCTCCAACCTTGAGAAATAGATCTAGGGACACGATAGTTCCTCCTTGTGTTTTCTTCAAATTATATGAGGAAAAGGTGTTGATTTTGTGATGGGTAGAGCAGGTTTTTTTAAAAAAGGAGGAAATAATGGGGGATCAGGTAATAGATGGAATAAGTCTATGGTGGGACCGTTTTTTTATAGGGGGAAATATGATATAATTTTAATGAGGTGAATATATGGATAATAGAGGAATTGGGATTTTTGACTCTGGTTTCGGAGGTCTCACAGTTCTTAAGGAAATAAAAAAGATACTCCCAGGGGAGAAGGTGTATTACTTTGGAGATACAGCCAGGCTTCCCTACGGTTCAAAGTCCAGGGAAAATATAGTAAACTACTCCCAGGAGATAGCGGAATTTTTAAAGACAAAGGATATAAAGGCTCTGGTTATTGCCTGTAATACAGCTTCAGCCCTGGCTCTGGAAGCCCTACAGGGAAAATATGATTTCCCTGTAATAGGAGTAATAGGTGCCGGAAGCAGGGGAGCCCTCAAGGTAAGTTCAGAGGGAAGGATAGGTATTATAGGTACCAAGGGTACTGTAAACAGCGGAGTCTATGAGAGGGAGATAAGAAAGATAAAAGCCGATGTGGAGGTCTATGCAAACTCCTGCCCCCTCTTTGTTCCCCTGGTAGAGGAGGGAATGATAGATGATGAGATAACGGAGATGGTGATCGAGAGGTATCTTTCCCACTTTAAGGGAAGGGTGGACTCTCTGATCCTGGGATGTACCCACTACCCTATCCTTGGGAACGTTATAAGAAGGTATCTTCAGGGAACAGGTATAGAGGTTGTCAATCCGGCAATAGAGGTGGCTCGTGAGCTAAAGGAACTTCTGGAAGGAGAGGATCAGCTGTCAGGTATGGCCGAGGTTCACGATGAGTTCTATGTGAGTGACTCTCCAAAACACTTTAAGGAGCTGGGGGAGATGTTTCTGGGGAGCAAGATAGAAGAGGTTAAGAAGATAAACTTAGAAGATTATGGGAGAGGTTAAGCATGTTTGAATACTTAAGCGGAAGGATAGCTGTAAAAAAGCTGGATTATGTAGCTGTAGATGTAAATGGCATAGGTTACAGGGTAAACATCTCCCTGAAGACCTATGAAAGGCTGACTCTGGGAGAGGAAGCCAAGCTTTTTATATATAACTATATCAGGGAGGATGCCTTTAAACTCATAGGCTTTGCCGAGGAGAGGGAGAGGGACCTCTTTGAGATCCTTATCAATGTAAATGGAATAGGGGTGTCTCTGGCCCTAGCCATCCTTTCCACCTTTAGTGTAAGCGATATAAAGGAGATAGTGGCAAGGGAGGATGTAAAGCTTCTTACCAAGGTTCCTAAGCTTGGGGTGAAGAAAGCCCAGAAACTTCTTGTGGATGTGAAGGATAAACTTAAGGGGCTTCAACTTATGGATCTTGCAGATGGAGGAAGCAGCATCAGTAAGGTGGCAGCCATAGAGGAGGAGCTGTACATGGCTCTGGAAGCCCTCGGATACAGTAAGAAGGATATAGAGAAACTGGTAACAAAGGAAGATATAGCGGGTTATGAGAGTATAGAGGATGCCATAAAAGATGTACTTAAAAAGATGCAGAAGAAATAAATTATGTAAAAAAGGTTCCGGAGCTACGGGCCTTTTTTTGTTTGGAAGGGGAGCAGGGGCTACTCCCCTTCTACCTTGTATCCCGACATCTTAACCTTAAAGTCCCTTCCGTCGATGCCACCCACAGGTATCTTTAACTTAAACTCCTTGTGGGATTTCCCTGGAATCTTTTTTATAACTTCTGTGGAAACCAGTGAGTATCTTCCATTATTGAAATTGGGGTCTCTGAAGTAGAACTCAAGTTCAATCCACTCTAAATCGTTGCTCCCTCTGTTTTTCACCACACCCTGGAACTTTCGGTAATCCCCTCTTTTACGGTTTAAGAGACAGTTTTCAAGTTTGATTCTTCCGAAGTTAAAGGAGTAGATATTTTCTGCAGCTAAATGGGAGTTGTTTGTTTTGGTAAAGGCACCCTCTGAAATATCAAAGGTCATTAAAATAAAGATAAAAATCAGGATACTCTTCATAGACTCTTCCTCCTTGAAGTGAGATGTTTCTATTTAATAGTTTATGAGGAGAATTCATTCTATCCTTTAAAAATAAAAGACCGAAACTTATAGGTTTCGGTCTTTTTTCTATGCTTTTATTATCTTGTCATTGCTCTCCATAAACTTAAGGTATTCATCCTTGGTCATTACAGGTTTGAAGTCTGCCAGGATCCCCTTGGCACCCTTTGCTCCGTCGAAGAGAAGATCCACCACAGTCATAGCCATTGCCTTGGCAGGGACGATATATGCCAGCTCCTCATCTGTAATCTGGAACTCTCTTGTATGAAGAGATCCCTTTATTCCACCAATCATAGGGTGTAGGGTAGGCATCAGGTGAGACACATCTCCAAAATCAAATGATCCTGTGAAGTCTCCCCCCTCTACGATCTTTCCAGCAAGTCCAAGCTCCTCCAGGTTTCCCTTAAAGATTTCATCCATATTTTCATATCTCAGGATAGGAAGGTATCCGGGAATCTCGGTGATCTCGATCTCAGCTCCCACAGCCATAGCTCCAGCTTTAAGAGCTCTGTTAACCTTGGTATTTGAGTCGAGCATCCCCTCTACAGTTCTCGCTCTAACATATGACTCCATCCTTACATCAGCAGGAACTACATTTACAATGTCTCCTCCCTTTGTAATGATAGGGTGAACCCTCACCCTGTCCGAGTCCTTGAAGGTCTCCCTTTGGGCATGGATATTATTCATAGCAAGCATTGCAGCGTTCAGAGCATTGATTCCCTCTTCTGGAGCAGAACCTGCATGGGACTCCTTTCCTATAAACTTAACCTTCTTTCCGATGAAACCGTTGCTCTCTGGTCCGATAAGGGCCTTGTTCTCTCCAAGATCCAGTGCATGGAACATCATAGACATGTCCACATCATCGAAGGCACCCTTCTTGATAAGCTCCTGCTTACCTCCGAAGTATGTTATCTTCCCCTCTTTTCTAAGGTTTTCCCTGTATTCCAGCTCGATAAACTCCTCAGCTGGAGTAGCCATGATATCCACTCTACCATCTAGCTCCTTTAAGACTCCCGACTTAACCAGTCCGAGGGCAGCTCCAAGGAGTCCTCCCATCTGGATGTTGTGACCACAGGCGTGCATATTTCCATTTTCAGCAGCATCTGGGTGGTCGGCCACTGCTACAGAGTCAAGTTCTCCCAGGATAGCGACCTTAGGTCCCTGAACCTCCTCATTTAGTCTGGCTCTGCATCCTGTAACTGCGATGTTTTCCTCTACCTCTAGTCCAAGATCCTTAAGGAAGTTCACAGCTGTTTTAGTGGACTCCACCTCCTTGTATCCCAGCTCAGGGGTAGAGTAGATATCTCTACCTGCTCTTATAATAGAATCCCTGTTGGCATCGATAGACTCTATTATTCTCTTCTTTAACTCCTGCTTATTCATCCTTCATCCCCCTTAATAATATGTTATCCTCTATAAATTAGATCTTACCTTGAATCTTTAATACTGTCTGAGCAATCAGTGCACATGCGAAGAATATTGTTGTGAATACTACCACTGCGATAATAACGATCTTCCAAGACATCTCCTTAAGCTCCTCTATCTTATCACCAACTGAGATCCCTGCAAAGGCAAGAAGGGGAGTACACATTGGCATAAACTCTACGCTTCCGATGCTGGGAGCAAAGAACTTTGAAATAGGAAGAGCCTCAAGGCTCACGATCATACCTATAATTGTAGAAAGGGCATATGCCGGCAGCGGAAACTTAGGAAAGATATCCTTTACAGAGAAAGCCAGCAGAGCCAGAAGGATGATTAAAAGCATCCCGGGAACAGCCCCTATAAACTCTTTTTGCAGACCGATGGCCTGACCAGCCAGGATAATGATCCCAGCTGTGGACATTAGTAGAAAGTAAGTTATATATTTTTTAATATCAATTCTATGCATTTTGAATACCTGCCTCTTTCTTAGTGAATTTTCCTTCTAGCTTCTTATAGTACCACTCGGTAAGTGGCAGTGAGATAAATACAAGGATGTTAACCCCTGTAATTCCTGAAAGCATGTTACTTGTAGATGCATATGCAAATACCTGGTCAGCATACTGAGGATCTACAACTGCTGACAGAGCCGATGCTGCAGCTGTCATCATACTTCCGCTTCCTACTCCGCAAGCCATTCCAAGGGCCAGAGGGTGGATACCAGTGTATACAGAAAGGGATCCGAGGATACCAAAGTAGATAGTTCCTACAATTGTGCCGGCAAGGTATACTCCCAGTACTCCGCTTCCCTCTGGAGAAGCGATTCCATACTTTTCACCGATAACCCCAAGGGATGCCTCTCTACTGATACTTGAACCTGCTCCGATAGACTCTCTTCTAAGCCCCAGCTTAAGAGCAAGAGGTACTGCAATCAGCGGTGCAAGGATATGTCCGAACTCCTGTGCAATGAATGCCGGTCCAGCCTGAATAATCTGATTGATATTAGGTCCAACAAAGGTCCCCAGTTTAATTCCCAACATAAGGAGGATAAGCATAACCATCTCTCCAGCCAGTCCCATCTCTTTGGCTGTAATCTTTTCCTTGAGTTTTCCGATCTTTTTTCCAAGTAGGTCTGGAGTAACTGCCATTCCTATTAAAACAGCATAAAGCATAGGGAAGATAGCAACTTTTCCTATTTGTACCTTTCCGATCATCTCACACACCAAAGAGATAATTGAAACGACAGCAAAGGTGTTTAAAATATGTTTCTTCATTGTGATAACTCTCCTTAAAAATTATTTTTGGACATTGTCCGTTTTGTAGTTGAATTTATATCACAATTAATATTTTTCGTCAAACAAAAGAACATTTAATTTTAAAATAGTATATATGATTCTATTATTATTAAAGATATACATTTGATAGACCCATTGATATACTAATAATTATAAGGGTTTAAGAGTTGTTTTGTTTTAACGTTATTATTACTTAAAATATACTTAAAAAATGAGAAGTTATAAAAAAGAGAGAACAATTAATGTGCATATAAAACACCTTGGTTGCAAAAGCTCATTAGGTAGAGATGGCGGAAACAAATTATAAAGTTTTATACGAGGTTCAATGTAGACGGAGGATATATTGTGACAAATAAATTGTCCGAAAAAGAATAGAGGCTCCTGATGAGCCTCTATCTAGAAGGTTATCTTTATAATGTTTTTAGGCCTTCCCTTGGAAACCTTTTCCTCGGTCTCCAGGGAACCATAGTTATTTTCTATGAGCTTAGTGATTATTCTTCTGGCGCTTCTTTCGCTGATCTCCAGATACCCTGCAAGCTCCCTGGAGTCCACCCTTAACTCCTCCTTTCTTTCCAGGAGGGTCATTATCTTGGAGATATAGACGGGGGACAGCTTGGTAACCTCGCTTATAATCTCTATCTTTTTATTTCTGCTCTCTCCCGAAACCTTTCCTGGGCCAACAGGCCTTCTCAGGGTACCGCATTCATCTATTACAAATAATCCCCCCTCTCTAATAGAGGCCAGGAGGGCATTTCTGGCATTAACATCAGCTTCATA
>CAYSGC010000041.1:0-7687 GCA_964430145.1 uncultured Fusobacteriaceae bacterium
GGAACATATGGCTCCTAAGGAAGCAAAAAAGGGAGACAGCTATATATTCTTAGACCGTCTCAGGCATGACGGAAATATCACCAAGGTGAGCGAAAGTGAGGATGGGAAAACTACCTTGAGAATTCTATTCTCAACTAAGGGAGACGATGTGGAGGAGCTAAACCTCTACTATAGAGACGGTGAACTGAAGAAGAAAACTCTAGAATCAGCGGGAGTCTACAGAGGTGTAGAGTACTATGTAGGCGAGATAGAGGTGGAGGCAGCTAACCTGGAGTACTTCTTTGAGGCAAGAGACGGAAGGGTAAGATATTTTGTGGGAGAGACGGGAGAGTACTCCCCTAAGAAGATAGAAAAGTTTACCTATGAGGTGGAAGAAGGGAAGATTCTAGAGGTGCCTCAGTGGTCCAAGAACTCCCTTTGGTATGGGGTCTATGTGGATACCTTTAACAATGCCAATGAGGATAACGATCCCATCTTTAATGAGATGGGGCCTGAATACTTCTTCCAGCCCAGGGGAAGGATGGAAAGCGGCGAGTATAAGAGTGAGCTCATAGACAGGGGGCTGTGGAGAAGTGTGGATACTCTTGGAGAGTTCCAGGTGAGCGACTGGACGGGAGACTTTTCTGTAGAGGAAGCCTATGAAAAAAATATGACCTCCAAGTATAACCAGGGAAGCGGTAGGAATACCAGAAGGTACGGGGGAGACCTACAGGGGGTTCAGGAAAAGCTCTACTACCTCAAGAACATGGGGATAGATGTAATCAACCTTTCAGCGGTATTTTATTCCTACTCAGCTCACAAGATGGATGTCATAGACTACAGACACGTATCCCCGGACCTTGCTCAGGTTAAGAGCAGGGGAGTAAGCGAGTATATGCTTCTAGATGTGGACCACAGAAGAGATAAAAACAATCTGGGAGAGGGACTGGAAAGCTCTACCTGGAAGATGACGGAATCGGACATGCTTCTCGAGGAGCTGATATTTAGTGCCCACGAGAAGGAGATGAAGGTGGTGCTGGATGTAAATCTCGACTATGTATCTAAAAGGTTCTGGGCCCTAAAGCAGCTAATGCTTCAGGGGAAGGAGAGCCAGTACAGAGATTGGTTCTACCTGGAGGAGAACTGGGATAAGAGGATAGAGTACAGGGGAACCTCAGTTGTGGGAGTTGAAGCAGGGGATGACGGCAAGAGATACAGAAAAGCCTGGATAGAGGCACCTGAGGGAGCTAGTGTAGAGGTTACAGAGGAAATTTACAGATGGAACCTTGAGCATATGGGAGTAAGATTCCTGGATGAGGATCAAAACATGGTAGCTGTAAACTACTCCAACGAGGGATACAGAACCTATATAAAGGACTCCATGAAAAAGTGGATAGAGCTGGGAGTGGATGGTTACAGGATAGAGGCATCCAATGTTCCAAGAAACCTTATAAGGGAGATAGAGGAGACACTGACCAAGGAGAGGGAAGACTTCCTTCTGGTAAGAGCCTGGGAGAGGCCACCTCATATAGATGATACTAACTTTCACTCCAAGGACAACTATGCACTTGGATCTATAATCATAGATTATCTGGATAGCAGGAAGAAGATCTCCAAGGGAGAGCTTGAAAATGCATTCTATATCTATTCCAAGCTTAATACCCTTGAGAATGTTTATGCTTCTCCCCTCTATCTAGATTCAAAGGATACCGATAGGGTCTTTTCCATGATGGCTAATCCCGGGAGAAAGTATGACAGCCTTAACACACCAGAGAGCAACTACCTGAATATAAGGCCAGACCTGGCAGACAGAGGAGCAGCGGCAAGGGTGAAGGCAGCAAGCCTTATCCAACTCACCATAGCTGGGTCACCATATATCTACTATGGGACCGAAGCTGGTATGTGGGGTGGAGATGCCCCATACAGCAGAAAACCAATGCTGTGGAGCGGTCAGAAAAACCAGGTTGAAAGGGACAGATACGAAACCTATGAAACCTTAGGTAAGCTAGGACTTAAGGGAGTGGAGTATAACAAGGTAAGAAAGTATGTGGAGTATCCAGCCACAAGAAACAATGAGATAAGCAGCCACTATACCAAGATTTTGGATTTCAGGAGAGAAAATGCTCACATCTTCAGAGAAGGGAAGGTTAGATTCCTGGAGGTAGTAGAGGAAGAGAGCGGCAAAACACTGGATGATGTCCTGGCATATGAAAGGATCCTAGATGAAAAGAGGGTAATAGTAGTTGTGAACAGAGGAATGACTTCCCGTAAGGTGGGAATCTATACCGAGGGAAGAGGAGAGTTTAACTCTCTCTTCAAGGGTGAAGGACAGAAGATTACAGGAAAGAGGCTGAAGGTAGATATAGGGCCTCTTGAGGGAGATCTCTACTACAACTAGAAACTTTCCTTACAGGTATAGGGGGTCTATTAATAGAAAAAAGTGAGCAGAGATAGCTAAATTATTGATCTGTTCTTAAATTGAAAAAAGAATTTCTATGTGTTAGAATTTTATAAACGGTCATAAATTGAAAATAGGGGTGAATTGAAGAATGAGAAGAACAATAGTTGCAGGAAACTGGAAGATGAATAAAACAAATGCAGAAGCAGTTGAGATGCTTACTAAGCTGGCAGAGCTTGTAAAGGGATATGAGAAGGTAGATGTTGTAATTGGTGCACCATTTACAGCTCTTTCAGACGCAGTTAAAGCTGTGGAAGGATCTCACATTGAGATTGCAGCTGAAAATATGAACGCCAACGAATCTGGTGCTTTCACTGGAGAGATCTCGGCAAAGATGCTTACTTCAATCGGAGTAAAGTATGTGATCCTTGGGCACTCTGAGAGAAGAGAGTACTACGGTGAGACAGATGAGATAGTAAACGAGAAGGTTAAAGCTGCTCTGGCTAACGGACTGACTCCTATCCTTTGTATCGGTGAGAGACTAGAGGACAGAGAAGCAGGAAGAACCAATGAGGTAAACGCTACTCAGCTAAAGGGTGGAATGGCAGGATTAACAGCAGAGGATGCTGCTAAAGTAGTAATCGCATATGAGCCAGTATGGGCAATCGGAACTGGAAAGACTGCTACTCCTGAGATGGCACAGGAAACTCACAAAGCAATCAGAGATCTTCTAACAGAAATGTTTGGTGCAGAGGTAGCAGGAGATATGACGATTCAATATGGTGGATCTATGAAGTCAGAAAACGCTAAGGAACTTATGTCTGAAGCGGATATCGACGGTGGACTAGTAGGTGGAGCTTCACTGGAAGCAGATTCATTTGCTGAAATTGTAAAAGCAGGTCTATAATTTTTCATGCACGGAAGAGATTCCGTGCATTTTATTAAAGGTTAGTTGAGAATAAAGAAGAGGTGAAAAGAATGGCGAAAAAAACAGTAATGCTGGCTGTCCTAGATGGTTGGGGAATAAATGAAAATAAAGATGAAAAAAATGCTATCGCAGAGGTGGACACAAAGAACTTTGACAGACTTATGGCAGAGTATCCAAATACAAGACTGAAGGCTGCAGGGGAAGCAGTTGGTCTGCCAGAGGGACAGATGGGTAACTCAGAGGTAGGGCACCTAAACCTTGGTGCAGGAAGGGTAGTATATCAGCCTCTTGTAAAGATCTCTAAGGATATCAGAGATGGGGAGATCAAAAATAACAAGGTTCTTACTGAGCTCTATACATCTGTTAAGGAAAACGGAGGAGCTCTTCACCTGGGAGGACTTCTTTCAAATGGTGGAGTTCACTCTCATATAGATCACCTTGTGGGACTTATCGATATGGCCAAGAACTACGGAATAGAGGATGTATGTGTACACGCATTCTTAGACGGAAGAGATACGCCACCTCAGTCAGCTATAGAGTTTGTAGAGGAACTGGAAGCTAAGATGGAGAAGATAGGGGTAGGTAGAATAGTTACTATCTCTGGTAGATACTTTGCAATGGACAGAGACAACAACTGGGACAGAACAGAGCTAGCTTACAACGCTATAGTAAAGGGAGAGGGACTAAAAGCATCCACTGCAGTGGATGCAGTTAAAAACTCCTATGCTAAGGGGGAGAACGATGAGTTCGTTAAGCCTACTGTAGTAGTAGAGGGATCTGAGCTAAAGGCTGGAGACGGTTTTGTTAACTTTAACTTCAGACCAGACAGAGCTAGACAGATAACTAGAGCTATAGTTGACAAGGAGTTTGAAGGTTTTGCAAGGGAGTATATGGAGGTTAAATTTGCCTGCATGAGACAGTATTCTGCGGATATAGATGCCCCTGTAGTATATAAGGATGAGGAGATTGTAAATACCTATGGTGAGGTAATCTCCAAGGCGGGACTGACTCAGCTGAGAACTGCAGAGACTGAGAAGTATGCTCACGTAACATTCTTCTTTAACGGTGGTAAGGAGGAGCAGTATGAGGGAGAGGACAGAAAGCTTGTAGCTTCTCCTAAGGTAGCTACCTATGACCTTAAGCCTGAGATGAGTGCTTATGAGGTGACTGAAGGGGTACTGGAAGCTCTAGACAGCGGAAAGTACGACACGATCATCCTTAACTACGCTAACCCTGATATGGTAGGACACACTGGTGACTTTGAGGCAGTTAAGAAGGCTGTAGCAGTGGTAGATGAGTGTTTAGGTAAGATAGCTGCTAAGATAGAGGAGATAGAGGGAACTATGCTTGTTACAGCAGACCACGGAAACGCTGACCTTATGGAGGATCCAGAGAGCGGAGTAGCATTTACTGCCCACACTGTAAATGAGGTACCGTTCATCCTTGTATCCAAGGAACTGAAGGGTGCTAAGGTGAAGCCTGGAAAGCTAGCTGACCTTGCTCCAACTATGTTAGATATACTGGGAGTAGAGAAGCCTGCAGAGATGACAGGGGAAAGCCTTCTTGAAAGATAATCGGATAGATCAAGGCCTGGAAGTTGCTTCCAGGCCTTTTTTCTTATTGAGGAAGGTGTAGGAACCATAAAAAACATATGGAATAATAAATATTCCAACTGAGTTATAATGATGCAGCGTTACGCTGCTTTTATTGGTAAAATCAGAAGTGGATTTATGAATATTTACAAAGTTTTACAGATATGATAAAATTAATAGAATAAATAAGACATTTTAGGAGGGTTTCAAGATGATTGGAATAGGAATTGTAGGTCTTCCAAACGTTGGAAAATCGACACTTTTCAATGCTATAACAAAAGCAGGGGCAGCAGAAGCGGCAAACTACCCATTCTGTACAATAGAGCCAAATGTAGGTATGGTAACAGTACCAGATTCAAGACTGGACGAGTTATCAGAGATCATAAATCCCCAGAGAGTACAGCACGCTACAGTTGAGTTTGTAGATATCGCAGGACTTGTTAAGGGAGCAGCTGGTGGAGAGGGACTGGGAAATAAGTTCCTGTCAAATATCAGATCAACAGCAGCTATCTGTCAGGTAGTGAGATGTTTCGAGGATACAAATGTAGTTCACGTAGATGGTTCAGTGGACCCGATTAGAGATATCGAGGTAATCAACACAGAGCTTATCCTGTCGGACCTAGAGGCTGTAGAGAGAGCCATGGAAAAGCAGGCTAAGCTTGTAAGAGCTAAGAATAAGGAGGCTCTAGCACTTATGCCGGTACTTGAAAAGTGCAAGGCTCACCTAGAGGACTTTAAACTTCTTAAGACTCTAGAGCTTACAGAGGATGAGGCATTCCTGATAAAGGCTTACCAGTTCCTTACTCTAAAGCCAATGATGTTTGCAGCTAACGTATCTGAGGATGACCTCGTATCTGGAAACGAGTATGTAGAGAAGGTGAGAGAGTACGCGTCTAAGCTTGGATCTGAGGTAGCTATAGTTTCAGCTAAGGTAGAGGCTGAGCTTCAGGAGATGGAAGAGGAAGACAGAGATATGTTCCTAGAGGAGCTTGGAGTTACTGAGCCAGGTCTGAACAGACTGATAAGAGCTGGATTTAAGCTTCTTGGACTTCAAACTTACTTTACAGCAGGAGTGAAGGAAGTAAGAGCATGGACTATAAGAATCGGAGATACAGCACCTAAAGCAGCAGGAGAGATCCACACAGACTTTGAAAAGGGGTTCATCAGAGCCAAGGTTGTAGCCTATGATGAGTTCATCAAAAACAATGGTTGGAAGGGTTCTCAGGAGTCTGGAGTGCTTAGACTTGAAGGTAAGGAATACATCGTTAAAGACGGAGATTTAATGGAGTTCCTGTTTAACGTATAAAATAAAACAAAAAAACCTTTGTTAATAAAAATTACTTGACAAAGTTTTGGAAATTGGATAAAATATCTAAGTATTTTATAATGAGGAGGTTAGTCTTGATTATAAAGTTAGAGGAATTAAGAGCTAAGCCAAACCAGAAAGAAAAGTTTAGTTACACAACTTCTGAGGTTGAAGACATTAAACTTCTATCTCCCTTGGAAGTAGAGGGGGAGATATCCTATATTGAAGATGAGATCTTCGTTAGAGGACATTATAAAGTCAAGGTAGGAGCACCTTGTGTGAAGTGTCTGAAGGAAGTGGAGATATCCTTAGATGGAGAGTATGATGGTCACTACTCTGAAGGTGAAAGATATAGTAAACATATGAGTTCGCTGAAGAAGGAGTGCGATATAAAGGAAAACTATCTAGAGGAAGCTGTCCACGGAGAGATAGACATAACTGAACTAGTTAGAGAATTTATAATACTTGATATGCCCCCTTATCCAGCTTGTGAACCAGCATGTGATGGTTTAGAGGAGATGGAGAAATACTCAAAAGATGATGTAGATCCAAGGTGGCAAGAGTTACTTAATCTTAAAAATTAAATTTTTAAATAAGAATTGCGTAGGAGGCGAATGAAGAATGGCAGTACCTAAGAAGAAAACTTCTAAAGCTAAGAAAAACATGAGAAGATCTCATGATTCACTAAAAGCATCAGGATTAGCAACTTGTGATAAGTGTGGAGCACCTAGAAGACCTCACAGAGTGTGTCTAGAGTGTGGAGACTACAACGGTAAGCAAGTACTAGCAAACGAAGCTGAGTAATTGAACGAAAAGAGACAAGATGGTATCATCTTGTCTTTTTTTTTATATTCTGATAAAATAATAGAAGTTATTTTATAATTAGGAGGAAGTAATGAGAGTAGCTTTAGATGCTATGGGTGGAGATTTTGCCCCTTTAGAACCTGTAAAGGGAGCAGTACTTGCAACCCAGGAGATGGACCACCTCAATGTTATACTTGTTGGAAACAAAGAACTGATAGAAAAAGAATTAGAAAAATATAATTATGATAAGAACAGGATTACCATAGAACACGCACCAGATGTGATAGCTATGGATGAGAAGGATAATCCAGCTATGGCTGTAAGGAAGAAACCCCTAGCCTCTATGAATGTGGCTCTTGATCTTATAAAGGAGGGAAGGGCTGATGCCAGCGTATCAGCTGGAAATACAGGAGCTCTTATGACAGCCAGTCAGCTGAAGCTGAGAAGAATAAAGGGTGTTCTCAGACCAGCGATAACAACTGTATTCCCTTCTAAGAAGGGGCACCTTGTGATGCTGGATGCAGGGGCAAATGCAGAGTGCAAGCCGGAATACCTAGATCAGTTTGCAGTAATGGCTTCTAAATACTCTGAGGTGCTTCTAGGAACTGTAGATCCCAAGGTAGGACTTTTAAATATAGGAGAGGAAGCAGGTAAGGGAAATGAGCTTACCAAGGAAGCTT
>CAYSGC010000041.1:7787-16544 GCA_964430145.1 uncultured Fusobacteriaceae bacterium
CTTTTAAATATAGGAGAGGAAGCAGGTAAGGGAAATGAGCTTACCAAGGAAGCTTTTAATCTTCTTTCAGAGAATAAAAAAATAAATTTTGTAGGAAATATAGAAAGTCGTGATATGATGGATGCAGGCATCGACATTGTAGTCACCGATGGATTTACTGGAAATATTCTTTTAAAGACAGCAGAGGGGACGGCCAGTTTCATCCTGGACTTCCTTAAAAAGGAAATTCCTAAAAAAGGATTATATAAATTAGGGGCACTTCTATTAAAGCCTGTATTTAAAAGACTGAAGGAAAAGATGGATTCCTCTGAATACGGAGGAGCACTATTTTTAGGACTTAATGGAATATCTATAAAAGCCCACGGTAACTCGGATTCCAAAGCATTTAAGAATGCTATTCAGGTAGCAGAGAAGTTTGCAGAGGTAGATCTTGTAGGCGGGGTGAAAGAAGCGATCAGCTAAGGGGGAATCGATGAAATTTAAAGACGTTGGAATAATAGGAATGGGAACATATGTTCCTGAGAAGGTAATGTCAAACTTTGACTTTGAAAAGATTATAGACACCAGTGATGAGTGGATAAGAACGAGAACTGGTATAGAGGAGAGAAGGTTTGTAGCTTCCGACCAGGCTACCTCGGACCTTGCTGTGGAAGCGGCTAAGAAAGCTCTTGCTAAGTCGGGAGACAGTGTTGAGGATATCGAGATGATAATCGTTGCAACTTGTACACCAGACTACCTTATTCAGAGTACAGCTTGCTTAGTTCAGGAAAAGCTGGGAGCAAAAAATGCAGCAGCCTTTGATCTGAATGCAGCATGCAGCGGATTTGTATATGGCCTTACAGTGGCAGCAAGCCTTATAAAGTCACTTATGTATAAGAAGATCCTTGTAATAGGTGCAGAAGCTCTTTCTAGAGTGGTAGACATGCAGGACAGAAATACTTGTATCCTATTTGGAGACGGTGCAGCAGCAGCGGTAGTAGGAGAGGTAGAGGAAGGATATGGCATCCTTTCAAGCTACATCATGGCAGAGGGAGAGGATGAGGAGATCCTCAGAATGCCAGCAGGAGGAACGGCGAGACCTACGACTCAGGAGGAGCTAGACAGAAGGCAGAACTTCCTTAAGATGAAGGGGCAGGACGTATTTAAGTTTGCAGTAAAAGCACTGCCTAAGGCAACTGAAGCAGCTCTTGAAAAAGCAGGTAAGACGGTGGAGGATCTGGATATGATAATTCCGCACCAGGCAAATAAGAGGATAATCGACTCAGCTGCAAAGAGACTTAAGGTTTCTACCGATAAGTTCTATCTGAATCTGAACAAGTACGGAAACACTTCATCGGCTTCAATTGGGCTGGCTCTTGGAGAAGCTCTTGAAAAAGGTAGGATTAAGAAGGGGGACACCCTTGCATTCACAGGATTTGGTGCAGGATTAACCTACGGATCTCTTGTAATAAAGTGGTCGTACTAATCTAAGAAAACCAAGGAAATACGTAAGTTAAACTAGTCAAGAAGTTCTTTGTTGACAATAAATAGCACCTGTGATATATTAAGATTACAGGTGTAATTAAATAAGGAGGTTACAAATGTCAAAAGTTGCATTTGTTTTCCCAGGACAGGGTTCTCAGTATGTTGGAATGGGAAAAGAGCTATATGAAAACAATGAAACAGCAAGAAAGTATTTTGATGAGATATTTGACAGTCTTTCAATAGACCTTAAAGAAGTAATGTTTGAAGGACCAGAGGAGAAGCTGAAGGAAACTAAGTATACTCAGCCGGCAATAGTTGCAATGAGCTTAGTTCTGACTAAGTTACTGGAGGAAAAGGGAGTTAAAGCTGACTATGTTGCAGGACACTCTGTAGGAGAGTATGCAGCCATCGGAGCAGCAGGATACCTTAGCCTTGGAGAAGCTGTAAAGTTAACCTCTACAAGGGGAGAGATTATGAACGAGATCTCTGCTGAAGTAAATGGTACTATGGCTGCCATCATCGGAATGGAAGCGGATAAGATAGATGAAGTACTAAAGGGAATAGACGGAGTAGCAGAAGCTGTTAACTTCAATGAGCCGAAGCAGACTGTGATAGCAGGAGAGGTAGCGGCTATTGAGAATGCTTGTGAGGCACTGAAGGAAGCTGGAGCAAGAAGAGCTATGATACTAGCTGTATCAGGGCCATTCCACTCATCTCTTATGAAGCCAGCAGGAGAAAAGATCCTAGAGGCTGCTAACACATATGAGTTTAAGAATACAGAGGTTAAGCTTGTGGCAAACACTACAGCTACAGTTGTTGAGAGCGTAGAGGAGCTTAAGGACGAGCTTTACAACCAGGCCTTTGGACCAGTAAAGTGGGTAGACACTGTAACTGCTCTTAAAGAGGCTGGAGTAGAGAAGATCTACGAGATCGGACCTGGAAAGGTACTTAAGGGGCTAATCAGAAAGATAGATAAGACTCTTGAGGTTGAAAATGTAGAGAAGCTAGAGGACCTAGCTTAATTAAATAGATATGGTGGATACTGAAACACAAGGCCACTTAAAATTAAATTTTCTTTGAAAAATGTTTGCAAAATAAATATATTGGAGTAAAATTTAATGAACTCTTTTAAGGAGGATATGAACGTGATTGATTTGAAGGGAAAGGTAGCTGTAATAACTGGATCGGCTAGAGGAATCGGAAGATCTGTAGCAGAAAAGCTGGCAGCAGCAGGAGCAAATGTTGTAATTACAGATATACTAGAGGAAGTAGGAGAGGCTACCGCTAAGGAGATAGCCAATACGTACGGAGTAGAGACTATGTTCGTATCTGGAAACGTAGCATCAAGCGAGTCTATGGCTGAACTTGCAAAGGCAGTTTTAGACAAGTTTGGACAGGTAGATGTTCTTGTAAATAATGCAGGAATTACAAGGGATGGTCTTTTCATGAGAATGAAGGAAGAGGACTTTGACCTTGTACTGAATATAAACCTAAAGGGAGCGTACAACTGTACACAGGCTTTCTTTAAGTCGATGATCAAGAAGAGAAGCGGAAGCATCATAAACATGGCTTCTATCGTAGGAATCATGGGTAACGCTGGTCAGGTAAACTACTCAGCATCAAAGGCAGGAATGATAGGAATGACTAAGTCCCTAGCTAGAGAAGCTGGTAAGAGAGGTATCAGAGTTAATGCCATCGCTCCAGGATATATCAGATCGGAGATGACAGATGTACTTTCAGATGATGTAAAGCAGTCATTTATGACTAATATTCCAATGGGAGATTTCGGAACTCCAGAGGATATCGCTAACGCGGTACTGTTCCTGGCATCTGATATGTCTACATACATCACTGGTCAGACACTGAGTGTAAATGGTGGGCTGTTAATGCCTTAATCCCTTGTAAAAGGTGAGAAAGGGTTTCAAAAAACTTGAAAATAAGTGTTAAATTTGATATTATCATAGAATAAGAAGATTTAAGGAGGAGACAAATATGTTAGATAAAATTAAAGAAGTAGTAGTAGATCAATTAGGTGTAGATGCTGAGCAGGTTACTCCAGAGGCAAACTTTGTAGACGACCTAGGAGCAGACTCACTAGATACAGTTGAGCTAATCATGGCATTTGAAGAGGAGTTCGACGTAGAGATCCCTGATACAGACGCTGAGAAGATCAAGACTGTTCAAGATGTAATTGACTACATTGAGTCTAAGTAATTAAATTAAATTATATTAAGAGTATAGGGGTATTTTTAAATACCCCTATAATTACATTTTAAAGGTATTTTATATACAGCTCCTATGGAGCTTTCTTTTTGTAGGAATCTTATTATAAAAAAAATTGAGAGTAAAAGAGATTGAAGAGGTGAAAAGAGTGAGAAGAGTTGTAGTAACTGGATTGGGATTAATAACTGCTCTGGGAACTGGAGTAGAAAAGTCTTGGCAGGCTATTAAGGATGGAAAAACTGGATTAGGACTTATAGAGTCATTTGATACAGAGGACACTCCTGTAAAGATAGCTGCAGAGGTAAAGGACTTTGACGGAACTGAGTTTGGAATTGAAAAGAAGGAGCTTAAGAAGCTGGCTAGAAATACTCAGTTTGCAATAGCTGCTACAAAGATGGCTATAGAGGATTCTAAGCTTGAGATTACAGATGAGAACGCTGAAAATATTGGAGTAATCGTATCTTCAGGTATCGGTGGACTAGAGATAATTGAGAAGGAATATGAGAAGATGCTAACTAAGGGACCTAAGAGGGTTTCTCCATTTACAATTCCTTCTATGATAGCTAATATGGCTGCAGGAAACGTAGCAATCTACACAGGAGCAAAGGGACCAAACAAGAGTATCGTAACAGCTTGTGCTGCAGGAACACACTCTATAGGAGATGCTATGCAGACTATCCAGCTAGGTAAGGCAGATGCAGTTATCGCTGGAGGAGCAGAGGCTTGTATCACTAAGTTTGGAATCAACTCATTTGCAAACATGAAGGCTCTATCTACAAGAAATGACGAGCCAACTAAGGCTTCTAGACCATTTACAGCAGATAGAGACGGATTCGTTATGGGAGAGGGAGCAGGAATCCTAATCCTTGAGGAACTTGAGCATGCTAAAGCCAGAGGAGCTAAGATCTATGCTGAGGTAGTAGGATATGGAGAAACTGGAGATGCATACCACATCACTTCACCAGCAGAGGGTGGAGAAGGTGGAACTAGAGCGATAAAGATGGCTCTTAAGCAGGGGAATATCGACCCTACAGAGGTAGATTATATCAATGCTCACGGGACATCGACACCAGCTAACGACAGAAATGAAACAGCCTCAATAAAGTCTGCTTTTGGAGAGCACGCATACAAGCTTGCAGTGTCATCTACAAAGGGAGCAACTGGACACGGTCTTGGAGCAGCTGGAGGGATCGAGGGAGTAATCCTAGCTCTTGCTATCGATGAGGGAATCATGCCTCCAACAATTAACTATGACAATCCAGATGAGGATTTAGATCTTGACTACGTGCCAAATAAAGCTGTAGAGAGAGAGATCAGAGTAGGTCTTTCAAGCTCACTAGGATTTGGTGGACACAACGCAGTAATCGCAATGAGAAAGTACAAGTAATTAAAAATTAAAGATCAAGGAGTGACCGTAGGTGAAGGAGAATGTTTACGATAAGCTAGAGGAAAAGCTAGGTTATACCTTTAAGGATAAGGAGCTTTTAAAACACGCTCTTATTCACAGATCCTATGGAAACGAGCACTGGGAATACAAAAAAATAAACAATGAAAGACTAGAACTGCTGGGAGATGCAGTTCTAGATCTTGTTGTTACTGAATATTTGTATAAAAACTTTACCAAGTCGTCTGAGGGCGACCTGGCAAAGCTTAAATCAATGGTAGTCAGTGAACCGGTGCTTGCGAAAATTTCCAGGGAACTAGGAATAGGAAAATACCTTCTTTTAAGCAAGGGGGAGGAACTAACTGGCGGCAGAGACAGAAGCTCTATACTAGGAGATGTATTTGAGGCTGTTCTGGGAGCTATCTACCTAGATTCAGGTTCAGATTTTCTTGTGGCAAAGGAATATGGAACTAAGCTGCTGGAATACCAGATAAATCATATTGAGGAAAATGAGGAGCTCATCGACTTTAAGACTATACTGCAGGAGCACAGCCAGAAGTCACACAAGGTAACTCCAGTATATGAAGTAGTAAAGGAAACGGGACCAGATCACAGAAAGAACTTTGAAATAGTGGTCAGTATCAACGATGAAACAGTAGGTAGAGGAAATGGAAGAAATAAAAAGAGTGCAGAACAATCAGCTGCAAAGGATGCCTGCAAAAAACTTGGAGTCAAAGCCTTTGAAGCACTATAATATTCCTGTTTTTATAAGTCACTTTGGTTGTCCAAACTCATGTGTGTTTTGTAACCAGAAGAAGATAAATGGCAGGGAAACAGATGTAACGGCAGAAGATGTGGTGGAGATAATAGAGGAGTACTTAGAAAGTCTTCCAAAGGAATCAATAAAAGAGGTCGCTTTCTTTGGTGGAACTTTTACTGGAATCTCTAAGTCTCTACAGGAGGAGTATCTGAAAACCGTAAAGAACTACATGGATCGCGGTCTTATCGACGGTATAAGGATGTCCACAAGACCAGACTATATAAGCAGGGATATTCTGGAGATGCTTGTAAGGTACAATGTAACCACCATAGAGCTGGGAGTACAGTCTATGGATAGTCAGGTACTGAGGCTTAGCGGCAGGGGGTATGAGCCTTCCGAGGTCTACAGAGCATCGGAGCTCATAAAGGAATACGGAATAAAATTAGGAATTCAATTAATGCCAGGGTTACCTGGCTCAACTTATGTTACAGACTTAAACAGTGCAAGAGAGGTGCTGGATATAAAACCGGATATGGTAAGGATATACCCTACCCTGGTGATAAGTGGTACCGCCATGGAGGGGATGTACAGAACCGGAAGGTTTGAGCCTATGACTCTAGAGGAAGCAGTGGAGAGGATAGTTCCTATCTATGCACTCTTTGAAGGGGCAGGAATAAATATAATAAGGGTGGGACTGCAGCCCTCGGATGATCTTAGGGAGGATGGAGTAATCATAGCAGGTCCCTTTCACCCAGCATTCAGAGAGCTGGTGGAAGCCAGAATCTATGGAGATTTCTTAGAGAGGTTCCAGGAGGAAGAGGAGATAGTTGTAGAGGCACATGAAAAAAATATCTCAAAGATAACTGGAATAAAGAAGGTAAATAAGGTAAGGTTTGGAAGAAAGTTAATTATAAGAATAGATAGAGGTTTAAGCTTGAGAGAAGTGAGAATAAATGGGAAAGTCTATACCAGGCTGGACATACTAGGTGGGGTTATTCATGAATCAGATAATAATTAATGTAGATAAGTTTCAGACTAGAGCAGCACTTCTAGAGGATGGAAAAGCCTCTGAAATTTTCATTGAAAGAGACGATGAGAAGAAGGTAAATGGAAGCATCTTTAAGGGAAGGGTAGCTAATGTTCTTCCGGGAATGGAATCTGCCTTTGTGGATATAGGACTAGAAAAGAATGCCTTTCTATATGTTAAGGATCTCAGGGAGTTTGAGGAGAGATATCTAGACGGTATAGAAAACAGTGAAAGACCTATAGAGGACATATTAAATGTGGGGGATGAAGTGGTGGTGCAGATACTCAAGGACCCTCGTGGAAGCAAGGGAGCAAGGGTAACCACACACTACACAATACCTGGAAAATATCTTGTACTTATGCCAAACAACGACTATGTTGCCATCTCACAGAAGATAAAGAGCAGCGCTGAGAGGGGAAGGCTGGAGAAGCTTCTAACAGATATAAAGCCAGATACCATGGGAGTGATCATTAGAACGGCAGCTGAAGGCAAGAGTGAACTTCACTTTGAGAGAGAAGTGGAGTACCTGGTAAAGAAGTGGAATGAAATAGAGTCAAGGATAACCTCTGCCAAGGCAGGGGAAACTCTTTATTCAGATAATGAACTAGTGATGACGGTAGTGAGGGATATATTCTCCTCCAAGGTGGATGAGCTTATAATAGATGATGAGGAGAAGTACTGGCAGATCCTGGACTATGTAAGTGCCTTCAGTGAAAACTCCCTTAAAACAAAGATAAAGCTATATGACGAAGAGGAGCCAATCTTCGACGCTTACGGCGTGAGCAAGCAGATAGATGAAGCCCTCAATGAGGAGGTAAGGCTGGACTGCGGAGGTTCTGTGGTAATTCAGAGAACGGAAGCCCTTGTGAGTATAGATATAAATACAGGAAAGAATACCGGCAGCATGAACCTGGACAGCACGGTACTGGAAACCAACTTAGAGGCGGCCAGGGAGATACCGAGACAGCTGAGGCTGCGTAACCTGAGCGGAATCATTATAATAGACTTTATAGATATGAAGTCTGAAGAGGATAAGCAGAAGGTTCTCAAGGAACTGGAGAAAACCCTTAAAAGAGACAGGATAAAAAACAATATAATACACTTTACAGATCTCGGGCTTGTGGAGATGACAAGAAAGAGGGTTGGGAAGACCCTTTCCCACTACTTTCAGCAGGAGTGTCCTCTATGCCAGGGAACTGGAAAGATAAAATCCAAGGAAGCTGTGTCTCTGGAGATAATTTCAGAGATTAAAAATGTAGCTACCGACAGGGATATATCCAAGGTTAAGCTGAAGCTGGCCAAGGAGCTGAGTACCTTCTTTAAAGAGGTGTACAGGGAGTTTATGGAAGTGTATCTGACGAGTAAGAGGAAGAAGCTTATAATAGAGGTGGACTCCTCCAAGGAAAAAAATGAATATGAAATAATCTTAGAGGTATAGGTGATATAGATGAGAGTAGGAGTGTACGCAGGAAGTTTTGATCCCATAACAAAGGGGCATGTGGACATAATCAAAAGAGCAGCAAAGCTTACAGATAAACTGATAGTGGGGATTCTAAATAACGGAAGCAAGAAGTACTGGTTTTCTCTGGAGGAGAGAAAGCAGATGGTGGAAAAGGTGATCGGAAGCATAGAAAATATACAGATAAAAACCTTTGAAGGCCTTCTCGTTGATTTTATGGAGGAAAACAATGCTGATGTTATAGTGAGGGGACTTAGAGCTGTATCGGATTATGAGTATGAGCTGCAGCTTGCCCTGGGGAACTCTGTACTTTCAGAAGGAAAGCTGGAGACAGTATTTCTTCCAGCTACCAGAGAGAACCTTTATTTAAGTTCCAGTTTAGTTAGGGAGATAGCTTTAAATAAAGGAAAGCTAGATAGTTTTGTGAATAAGGAAATAAT
>CAYSGC010000042.1:0-3559 GCA_964430145.1 uncultured Fusobacteriaceae bacterium
ATATTTTTATTTGGTACAGAGGGGTATGATAACGTTTCTGTAGCTAAGATCTGCAGGAATGCAGGGGTATCCAACGGGATTATCTATAAATACTTTAAAAATAAGGAGGAGATCTACAGGGATGTCCTGGATATGACTCTTCATGAGCTGAGTAAAAATACAACTCTTATTGAGGGAGTAACTCCCTCCTCCAAGCTGCTGTCCTATATTGAGCTCGCCTTTGGAAGTGCCCAGGAGATCGAGCACCTGCTGGCTGCCTGTCGTGAGGGAGAGTACAGATTTACAGAGTATGAGGAAACCCTGAGAGGGGATATCTACCTCAAGGCTCTCAGCCGTATCTATGGCAGGGAGGTAGATGAGGAGGAGTATCTCTACATAACCTCTGGAATAAGATATGTGAGCGTAAAAAATACAAGGATTGAGACCCCTCTCCCCACAAGGTGCCTGAGAAACTTTATAGCAGGAGGAATAGGGGAGAATCCCTCCCTTAGCAGGGGTCTTATTTCTGGAGAGGAAGCTGAGGGCAAGGAGCTAGCGGGAAGAGAGGAGATCCTGGAGAAGGGGATGAGGCTCTTCGGAGAGAAGGGATTTAGCAGTGTAAAGATCTCCCAGATAGCCAAGGCAGTGGATAGCAGCGTGGGAAGCTTCTACCTGAACTTTGAGACCAAAGAAAACTTTTTTGAGGAGATTCTGACAAAGATCCAGGGTGATCTCCTGAGTTACCTTTCTTCAGAGGAATTTTCAGAGGAAAGCCGTGTGGAGAGGGTAGTTGAGGTCCTGGAAAGATTCCTTAAGTTTTTCCAGGAGGATCCCCACAAGTACAGGTTTATGAGGGAAGCTGAGTTCATATGCCCAGGAGGGGTAGAGGCTCTCTACGATTCCCTGGGAGAGTTTCTTTATTCAGCTCTTCAGATGGAGAGAACTGAAAAAAATAATGTCATCATAAACTGTATTCTTGGGATAGCCCACTACTCTCAAATTGAACTCTATCACACAGATGGTGAGGGGAGGAGGGAGAAACTTCTCAATAAACTGAAGGGTTACCTGGAGGAGGGTATTTCTGAATAACCTCTCAATGAATAGTCTGAGCTTTTTAGCTTGGACTATTTTTTTTATGATTATTTATATCAATTTTAGGGATTTTTGAATTAAAAAGGGTCAAAATTAAGAAAAAAAGTTGATTTTAATCAAAATGTATAGTAATTAATTATTGAACAGGTTCTCAAAGAATGAAAAAATTTAGATAGAGGAGGGATTTTGTTATGAGATTGAAGGATAAGGTTTGTCTTGTTACTGGTGGTGCTAATGGACTGGGTGCTGAGATGGCGAAGTTATTTGCCAAGGAGGGAGCTCAGGTAGTAGCCGCAGACATGAGTGATCTTACATATGAAGCTGCTAATGTTGAGGGATATAAGCTGAATGTTACAGATACAAATGCTTGTAAGGAGATCTTCGACTATGTAGTGGAAAAGTATGGAAAGATAGATGTGCTTGTAAACAACGCCGGAATAACAAGGGATGCCCTGACTCATAAGATAGATGACGAGATGTGGAATCTGGTTATGGATGTAAACCTTAAGGGAGTATTCAACCTTACAAAGCACGTGGGACCGCACATGATGCAAAATGGTGCCGGTTCTATAATCAACATATCCTCTGTGGTAGGAGAGTATGGAAATATTGGTCAGGCAAACTATGCTGCAACTAAGGCTGGAGTAATTGGACTATCTAAGACTTGGGCTAAGGAGTATGCAAGAAAGGGAGCGGCAGTAAGGGTAAATGCCATAGCTCCTGGATATATAATGACAGACATCTTAAAGACTGTACCACAGGATCTTCTGGACAAGTTCGCTAAGATGACTATGATGGGAAGACTGGGACAACCAGAGGAGATAGCTAAGGCAGCTCTCTTCCTAGCAAGTGATGAGGCAAGTTACATTACAGGTCACACACTCAGTGTAAACGGAGGAATGAGACTTTAATTTATAGGGGGAAAAAAGGTGAAAAAGGTTTATATTGTAAGTGCAAAGAGAACAGCTATAGGAAGTTTTTTGGGGTCATTGAAAACAGTGCAACCAGCTGAGCTCGGGGGAAGGGTTATAAAAAGTATTATAGAGGAAACTGGAGTGGATCCAAAGAATATAGATGAGGTTATCCTGGGAAATGTCCTCTCAGCAGGACATGGACAGGGAGTGGGAAGACAGGCAGCTGTAGCTGGGGGAATTCCATATGAGGTGCCTGCTTACTCGGTAAATATAATCTGCGGAAGCGGAATGAAGGCTCTTATGAATGGAGTTAACAACATAAGGGCAGGTGAGGGAGACCTTATCCTGGCTGGTGGTGTGGAATCCATGTCTCAGGCTGGATTTGTAGCTCCTGCAGCTATAAGAAACGGTCATAAGATGATGGACCTCAAGATGACAGACCATATGATAAAGGACGGTCTTACAGATGCCTTTAACGGATATCACATGGGAATTACCGCTGAAAATATCGTGGAAAAGTATGGTCTTACAAGGGAGGAACAGGATGCCTTTGCAATGGCATCTCAGGAAAAGGCCATAGCTGCTGTGGATTCAGACAGATTTAAGGATGAGATAGTTCCAGTGGAGATAGTGACAAGAAAGGAAACTATCGTATTTGACAGAGATGAGTATCCAAACAGAAGAACTTCCCTTGAGAAGCTTGCTGGTCTTAGACCTGCCTTCAAGAAGGATGGTTCGGTAACTGCAGGAAACTCATCAGGGTTAAATGACGGAGCGAGTATAATTCTTCTGGCTTCAGAGGAAGCTGTGGAAAAATACAACCTTAAGCCTCTTGCAGAGGTGGCAGCTATAGGTCAGGGAGGAGTAGATCCTTCTATAATGGGTATGGGGCCTGTACCTGCAATAAACAATCTATTAAGCAAGACAGATGTAAAGTTAGCCGATGTGGACCTCTTTGAGTTAAACGAGGCCTTTGCTTCCCAGTCTCTTGGGGTTGTAAGGGAGCTTTCCGAGCAGCACGGCGTAACTGAGGAGTGGATCAGAGAGAGAAGTAATGTTAACGGAGGAGCTATTGCTCTGGGGCATCCAATAGGGGCTTCTGGAAACAGAATCATTACAACACTGGTTCACGAGATGGTAAAGAGAGACAGCAAGAGCGGAATAGCCTCTCTTTGTATAGGTGGAGGAATGGGTACTGCCATATTATTAAAGAGATAAAAAAGGATGTGGACTATGAGATTTGATGAACTAAGGGTCGGGATGAAGGACAGCGTAGCTAAGACAGTTACCGAGACCGATGTAATAATGTACTCTGGAATAACTCTGGATACTAACCCGGCGCATCTAAATGAGGAACACGCTAAAAATACTATCTTTAAAAAGAGGATTGCTCACGGAATGCTTACAGCGGGATTTGTTTCTGCAGTTCTGGGAACAAAGCTTCCTGGAGAGGGAAGTATCTACCTGGGACAGGAGCTGAAGTTTACAGCTCCAGTATATATGGGAGATACCATCACAGCTGTAGCTGAGATCATAGAACTTATACCTGAAAAAAATCGTGTGATACTGAGAAC
>CAYSGC010000042.1:3659-5867 GCA_964430145.1 uncultured Fusobacteriaceae bacterium
TAAATAACTTTTTATTTAATAGATAATCAGGAGGGAAAAAATGCATTTTGAACTACCAAAGACACATGAACTCTTTAGACAGATGATAAGAGAATTTGTGGAAAATGAAGTAAAACCACTAGCTACAGAGATCGACGAGGAGGAGAGATTCCCAGTGGAAACTGTGGAAAAGATGAGTCAGATAGGACTTATGGGAATACCTGTACCAAAGGAGTATGGTGGAGCAGGTGGAGACAACCTCATGTATGCCATGGCTGTAGAGGAGTTATCTAAGGCTTGTGGAACAACTGGAGTTGTTGTTTCAGCTCATACATCTCTAGGAATGGCGCCAATCTTAGAGTTTGGAACTGAGGATCAGAAGAAGAAGTATCTTCCTAAGATGGCTACTGGTGAGTGGATAGGAGCCTTTGGTCTTACCGAGCCAAATGCAGGAACAGATGCAGCAGGTCAGCAGACTACAGCTGTTTTCGATGAGGCAACTAATGAGTGGATATTAAATGGTTCTAAGATCTTTATCACAAATGCAGGATATGCCCATGTTTATATAATCTTTGCCATGACAGATAAATCCAAGGGACTTAAGGGAATCTCGGCATTTATCGTAGAGGCAGACAGACCAGGATTCAGCGTAGGTAAGAAGGAGAAGAAGCTTGGAATCAGAGGATCTGCTACATGTGAGCTTATTATGGAGGACTGCAGAATTCCTGCAGAAAACCAGTTAGGAGCTACAGGAAAGGGATTCAAGATAGCAATGATGACACTAGATGGTGGAAGAATAGGAATCGCTTCTCAGGCTCTTGGTCTTGCTCAGGGAGCACTAGATGAGACTGTGGGATATGTAAAGGAGAGAAAGCAGTTTGGAAGACCTATCGCTAAGTTCCAGAACACTCAGTTTGAGCTTGCAGACATGCACACAAAGACTGAGGCTGCAAGACTTCTAGTGTACAGCGCAGCTTGGAAGAAATCAAACAAGAAGCCATACTCTCAGGATGCAGCTATGGCAAAGCTCTTTGCTGCAGAAACAGCAATGGAAGTAACTACCAAGGCTGTACAGCTTCACGGTGGATATGGATACACAAGAGAGTACCCAGTAGAGAGAATGATGAGAGATGCTAAGATCACTGAGATCTATGAGGGAACATCTGAGGTACAAAGAATGGTAATCTCAGCTGGACTTCTAAAGTAATTACTTGTTGAAATTTAATGGTAGGGGTGCTGCTCACTTGGATTCATCTGTGGGATGGGTAGGAGTGGCGGCACTGGGAACACTTAATACAATGAATAGAGATGAAATATTTGGAGGAAAAATATGAAAATAGTAGTTTGTGTAAAACAGGTACCTGATACTACAGAGATCAGACTGGATCCTGTAACTGGAACACTTATAAGAGACGGTGTACCTAGTATAATCAACCCAGATGATAAGGCTGGATTAGAGGAAGCATTAAAGCTAAAGGATAAATTCGGAGCTCACGTTACTGCAATTACAATGGGACCTCCTCAGGCACAGGAAGCCCTAAGAGAAACTCTTGCTATGGGAGCAGACAGAGCAATCCTTCTTACAGACAGAAAGTTTGCAGGAGCAGATACACTGGCTACATCCAATGCCCTTGCTGCAGCAATAAAGGAGCTTGACTACGATCTTATCATTGCAGGAAGACAGGCGATCGACGGAGATACAGCTCAGGTAGGACCTCAGATCGCAGAGCACCTAGATCTTGCACAGATCTCCTATGTAAAGGATCTTCAGTGCGACGAGAACAAGACAGTTACTATAAAGAGAGCTGTAGAGGACGGGTACTACCTTCTAGAAGCTAAGATGCCTTGTCTTATCACAGTGCTTACTGAGGCAAACAAGCCTAGATATATGTCGGTAAGAGGAATCGTAGAAGCTTACGACAAGGAAGTAGAGGTATGGGATACTACAAACATCACTGTAGATCTTGAGAAGTTAGGACTTAAGGGTTCTCCTACAAAAGTAAGAAAGTCATTTACCAAGGGAGCTAAGCAGGCTGGTAAGATCCATGAAGTGGAGCCTAAGGAAGCGGCAAAGATCATTGTAGAAAAACTAAAGGAAAAGTTTGTAATATAAAAGGAGACTAAAAAGATGAATTTAAATGATTATAAAGGAATCCTAGTCTTTGCTGAGCAAAGAGACGGAGAAATACAAAATGTAGCTTTAGAGTTAATCGGAAAGGGAAGAGAGCT
>CAYSGC010000042.1:5967-16491 GCA_964430145.1 uncultured Fusobacteriaceae bacterium
AGAGAGCTTCTTATGACAAGACCTGCCTTTGGTGGAAACCTTATGGCTACAATCATCTGTCCAGACCACAGACCTCAGATGTCATCTGTAAGACCTGGAGTAATGCAGAAGATAGAAAGAGACGAGGCAAGAAGCGGTAAGGTAGAATCTCACCAGGTAACTTTAGATACATCTAAGTTAAAGGTAAAGGTTCTTGAGATAGTTAAGGAAGAGGAGGAGAAGATCGACATCACTGAAGCCAATGTCCTTGTTTCTGGAGGTAGAGGGATAGGTAATGCAGATAACTTCACTCACCTAGAGGGACTTGCTGAGGAGCTACACGGAATAGTGTCGGCTTCGAGAGCAGCAGTAGACGCAGGATGGATCGGACACGACAGACAGGTAGGACAGACTGGTAAAACAGTAAGACCAGATGTATACTTTGCAATGGGAATTTCCGGAGCTATCCAGCACGTTGCAGGAATGGAGGAGTCGGACTTTATCATCGCAGTAAACAAGGATAAGGATGCTCCTATATTCAGCAACGCAGACCTTGGTATCGTAGGAGATGCTTCCAAGGTAGTACCTCTAATTACAGAGGAGATCAGAAGGGTAAAGGCACAAAATAAATAATATAAAAAAGGAGGCCTGAGCCTCCTTTTTTATTTAATAATAACTGCTGCATGATCTATCTGACACTTAGAAATTCCTTCTTAACAACTTTGTAGGAGATATCCCTTGTCTTCTCATTTAGCTTTTCTGTAACTACTTTTTCATATCGTTCCAGCTGAGAAATATCTCTTGTTCTACCACTCTTATAGTCGTAGATGACTATTTCTCCAGTCTTGTGATCCACATTGAGCCTGTCTATTATATGGGTTCTTACTCTTTCCCTGCCAGAGTCATCTGTCTCCAGGGTCCTTAACTCCAGCTCCTTATAGACTGTAAATCTAGGATCAAAGATATCTGTGTTTCTCTTAAGGAACTTTTCACTCCTGTCCATTATCTCCCTTAGCCTTTCATCTCCAAGCATATTACCATACTTGAAGTAGGTGAGCTTCTTGGCCCTCTCTATGGATTCATACTTGAGGTCTTCCAGGATCTCCAGGAAGTAGTGGATAGCCAGTCCCTCCTTCCTTCTGAGCTCCACTGCCACATCGTAGGTGAAGACAGCTTCCTCCTCTACAGCCTCACCCTCCTCTTCATCTGGTTCAAAGGCTCTTTCACATGCTCTCCTGTAGAGGTCGGTCTCCATATGATATTCAGACCTCCTCTCCTCCTCTCCCTGAAACTCAACTAACTGACCAGCTTCAATAAGGCCTCTTTCAAGAAGCTCCTCCCTTGTGATATTAAAGTACTTCTCAATTGGAGATATGAGGAGATCATTTCTGAGGACATTGACCTTCTCCTTCTTTACTGTTGTAGAGGTAGGATTTATGCAGAGGATGAGGTTGGCTACAGGCCTTGTCATTCCCACGTAGAGGGTATTTATCTCCTCGTCCAGGTAGGTCTTCTCTATATACTTGTAGATATCCGTCTCCTTGATATTTTTCTCATAGATGGAGTTTGTAAAGAGGTAGTCCTCCACCCTCTCATACCTTTCATCCAGTTTTGCCATGAGGGATAGCTGGTGCTGGGTGGCTCCCCCGTTAAATCCGGTCATCTTATATCTGCTGGCCTTGTCCTCTATATACATATACTCCGTATGAAACTCCAGACCCTTGGATTTATGGATACTCATGAGCACCACGGAGTTCTCCTCGGTTATTCCCACCTGCTTCAGCTCCTCGGAGAGTTCATTTTCCTCTATATAGTTAAGG
The DNA here is from genome assembly GCA_964430145.1 of uncultured Fusobacteriaceae bacterium. GTDB lineage: Bacteria > Fusobacteriota > Fusobacteriia > Fusobacteriales > Fusobacteriaceae > Propionigenium. Next base: position 7,767 of record CAYSGC010000042.1, read on the forward strand.
AGCTCAGAGAGGTTGTCCATCCCCTCCATTATCTCCAGGAAGAACCTGATATTCTTAATATCCCTTGGAGCTGAGTATCTGGACATGAAGGCAAACTCCTCTACTATCCTCTTTCCCAGTCTCTCATATTTTGTGGTCATAAGGTTCTGGGTTTTTTCAAGGAGTTCCTTGATCTCCTTTGGAGCCTGAAGCTCCTCTAAGGTAAGGGCCCTGTCCAAATACTTCTCGGTTTGGGTCCTGTTGTGGATGAGCCACCTCATGTGGGTGTCCCCTATTCCTATAGAGTGGCCCCTGTAGAATTCCAGGAGGGAGAAGAAATCCCTTCTGAGAATATATTTTAGAATCCTCAGGATCTCCACTACACATGGATGGTTGGCTATGGACATGCTATTTTCCGTTACAAAGGGAATACCGTGGGATTTCAGGGCCTCTCCGATACTGTCCAGGGTCTTGGTCTTCCTGGAGATAACTCCTATCCCCTGGTAGTTTCCGCCAAACCTTTCCAGGATATCCAGAGCTATTCCCTCCTCCAGGGAGTGCTCCTCGTGGTTTGCCACAGTAAGGGCTGCCACCAGACCCTTTTGGGTCTCCTCACGGTTACACCTTACCTGGGTGTACTTCCAATCCTCATTGTTGGCATTTACAGAGGCAAAGAAGTGGTTTACAAAATCTATGATCCTGTACTCACTCCTGTAGCTTGTGGGAAGGTTGTCCTCCTGGGCTTCCAGGATAGTTCCCATACTCATAAAGAGGTTCTTCTCTCCTCCCCTCCAGGAGTAGATACTCTGCTTCTCGTCTCCCACCACAACCACATTTTTACATGCCTTGGCGATGGGCTCTATAATCCTCCACTGGCTCACACTGGTGTCCTGGGCTTCATCCAGGAAGAGGGTGGAGATCCTTCCCCCAACTATCTCGTAGAAGTTTTCCGTTACAACCCCGTCCCTGACCAGGTCCAGCTCGGTGCTGTACATATACTCGCTTGTATAGTTGGTGATGTCGGCAAAGGTCATCCCCTTCTCCTTGAACTTTATCTCGTCGTAGATATCCCTTATGATGCTCTCTATCTCTATGATATCCCTCTCATAGGGAAGGATCTCCTCGAAGTAGACAAGACTGTCCAGAAGGGCCCAGATCCTATCCTGACTCTCCTCCAGCCTCTCCTTGAGGTAGGCTACCCCCTTAGCCCTTGTCTGAGTACCGTTGTAGTACTTTCCGCTACGCATATCTCCCAGATTTTCCACTACAAACTCTATTACAGAGGCAGAGGGGTGGAGGTCCGTTCCAAACCTTTCATAGATCTTCTTGGAGGCAGGTCCAAGGCACTTGTCTAGCTCCTTCTTCCCCACCTCTACCAGCTCATTTAGGGCAAGGAATACCTCTCCTATCTCCCTGTAGAGTTCATCCTTGAGATCCTCAGAATCTCCCTTAGCCTCTTTAGGCTCTATGAGGGAGAACTTCCACCTCTCCTCGGAAACCTTCTTTATGAGGTTCAGGTACTTGTCCACGTTTCTGTCTGCAGTACGTTCAAGGAACTTCCTCACCCTCTCAAAGTTTGCTCCGGCTACAAGCTTTCCGAATACCTCCCTGTAGACCCTCTCCTCCTCCTTGGAGTTGATGTGTCCATAGGAGTAGATATTCAGGTAGGGCCCCACAGCCTTCTTGAATATATTACCGGTAAAGGAGTCGATGGTGTAGATCTTCAGCTTATCCTTATTCAGGAGAAGCTTCCTGTAGATACTTCCGGCCTCCTCTATGTGGAGGGTCATCTCCGGGTAGAGCGCCTGTATATTTCTTACTAGCTCTCCCTCACGTCCCTCCTGGGCGATGGTTTTCAGGAAATCAAAGATCCTTCCCTTTAATTCAGCTGTGGCAGACCTGGTAAAGGTCATAAAGAGGATCTCGGTGTAATCCTCCCCTGCAAGAAGCCTTGCAATATATTCCAGGGCCAGTCTGTAGGTCTTTCCCGTTCCCGCACTGGCCTTAACTATCTTTCTAGACATTTTTCTCCACCTCTCTACACACAACCCAGTACTCACACCTCTTGCATCTGCTTGTGTAGTTTCTCTCATATATCTCGCTGTCCAGGAGGTTCTCGACTCCCTCTACCAGGTTCTCCCTGGTCATAACAACCTTCTCAGCCTTCTCCAGGATATTCTTATCTATGCTGTAGATGTATCTGTGGGCCCCGTCGGCCACTCCGGTGTATAGAATTCCATAGTAATCCAGCTGTCTGTCGATCTTTCCACCGGTTTTAAAATCTATTATGTGTCTGTCCCTATCGGTGTCTATGATGAGGTCCCCCTTGGCACTCTGGTAGATACCTTCGGAGATCTCCTTGTATCCATACTGCTCCACATGGATATCCACTACCCTTCTTCCAGCCAGCTCCTTGGAGATCTCCCTGAAGAACCTCTTCACCCCCTCAGCCAGATTCCTATAGATGATCTCCCTGTAGTAGTTGCTGTTAAGGTGGGGGAGCTTCAGCTTTCTTCCAGGCTGATCTATAAGTCTCTCCACAATCTCATAGATCTTGGCAACGTTTATCTCCTGTCCCTGAAGGGGCTCAAACCTACCAGGTTCCTTGATATACTTCATGAGTACCTCTTCAAAGATATCGTGGGCCAGGTTACCGTACTCCTTTCTGGTAAGTCCCTCGTCGATCTCCAGGTCCTCCCTCTCAAGTCTCACAATATATCTCAGATACATCTTATACCTGCAGTTGAAGAGCTCATCACACATATAGGCACTCATATTTTTCTTTTTCAGAAGCTCCTCCTTCTCCAGGGGAAGCTCGGTGTCGGAGCTGTCCCCCTCTATGCTCTGGGGATTTCCCTCATGGATAACTCCCCTAATGAGCTCCAGATAGTTCTCCGTGTCTATCCCCACCTGTGTGTCTGGAGTTCCCTCCTCTATTATCTCCTCTATAAAGGAGGAGAGGGAGATATTACTTCCCTGGTTTTCCACGGTAACTATATGGTTTTCCCTGGCGGTCATAACTCCCCTCAGAAGGTTGTATTTCTCAAGAAGTCTGTCATCGTCCAGGTTTTTAATCCCCAGCTCCTTTTTCTGGGCCTCAGTGAGGAGGAAGGAACTTCCCTTGTTTTCAGGCACATAGACATCAGAGATGTTCATGTAGATCCTGGTGGTGTCGTGGGTTGTGGGAAGCTCGGCGAGCTCCTCCTTCTTGAGCTTATGACTGCTTCCGGCCACCTCCTTGAACCTGTGGTACTTCATGATAAGTCTCAGAAGCCCCTCAGAGGTGTTGTCTTTAAAGAACCCCTTCCATACCTTGCCTCCCTGATCATCAGTATCTATAAGATCCAGCTCCTCTATTATCTCTACCTCGCTCAGGGCCTCAAAGTACTTATTTATCTCGCTGCCACCCTGGGTGCTGAACTCCTCCATGATCTCCCTGTCAAAGGTGAGCCATCTGCACCACTCCTTGAGGGTGGTCATCTGATAGAGCTCCCTCAGGTCATCGATAATTCTAATAAGGTTTATAAAGTCCTCCCTGATGTAGTTTCTCTGCTTTTCATCCTCCTCAAGCCTCTGGATGAGTCTCTCCATCTCCTCTCTGGTGATGAATTTATATCCCTCCCCGGCGAGATATTTAATGAGGGAGAGATCCCTTTCCTTCAGCTTATAGTATCTTCTGAACTCCTCTATCTCCATAACCTCCACAAGCTCCTTCATACCAATAAGGAGCTTGTCCCTTAGAAGGTTATCCACATCATCTTCCTGAAGGTCTATATATCCGTCGGTCTCTAACCCTGCCACCAGGGTATGGATGCACTCTATGAGCTTAAAGAGAGGGATCTCTGATAGGTAGAGCACCTCATTGAAAAAGTTGTTGTACTTGAAGTTGTCGTTGTTGGCATCGAAGATCTTGTAGCCCTCCCCCTTCTCTTCTTTCTCGTGGGTCAGCTGGATGACCTTGAGGAGGGCTGTGAATTCATCCTGGGCTCTGTACACATTGACACAGCTTCTCCTCTCATAGGTAATATCCTTTAATCTGAGGGATTCCTCGCAGAAGTCTCCCTCCCTCAGCTGGAGCTTCAGTATGAATCTGTACCCGGCTTCCTCCAGCTTCTGGATTGTCCACTTCTCCCTGGGGGTAAAGAATAGCTTGTTGTAGATGATGATCTCCCTCTTCCTGTATCTGTGGTAGACATCCTCTGTGAAGTTTTCCTCCAGTCCGATAAAGACAGAATCTGTATAGTTCTTCTCCTGAAGAAGAGCTGTATAGTTTTCTCTGATGCTGCAGAAGAGTTCGTAGACCCCTCTCTGCCACTCCTTGAGGTCTGTGAGCTCCTCTATCCTGTACTCAGTGAGGAGCCTGAAGAAGTTAAAGAAGTTGGCGGCGATATCGATGACATCGTAGTATCCCTCTACCTTGAGCCTCCTTCTGTGCTCAGGAGAGAGGGCCTTGTAGAAGGCTATTACCTGCTTTTCCTCCTTCAGGGTGATCCTGTCTGAAAGAAAGAGGCCTCCCTTGAACTCGCTGAAGGTCATTAAGAGGGGCTGCTCATCAAAGATATCCCCCCTGTACCTCCTTCTGGCTGTTTTTTTATCTGTATTTTTGTCAAAGAGGTGTATCCTCCCCGGTTCTATATTATCTATTATCTCCTCATTATAGGAGTAGTATCTTATATCCACAAATTTCCTCCCTTACCTATATCCGTCTGCCATATATTCTACTTTATTCAGGGTGGGAGAACAAGGGTAAAAAGATGGGATTTTAATGGGAAGGCAGGTGATATATTTTTTCCCAGGGGGTTAAAGGAGAATTTCCATTATTTATTTACATTTAAAAAAACACTTGTTATAATAAGCTTTGGAGGTGGTTACTATGTATATAAAGCTGAAAAACGGATGTGAGGTTAACTGTGATATACAGGGAGCGGGAGAACCCCTGATCCTTGTGCACTCCTACCTTTGGGACAATAGAATGTGGGAGCCTCAGATCGAAAAGTTAAAGGAAAGATTTAAGTGTATCTCCATAGAGCTCCATGGTCACGGGAGGTCAAAACCCCTTGTTGATCCGGGAAAGGTCTACTCTCTAGAGGAGATGACCAGGGACGTCATAGAGGTAGCAGATTACCTAGGGTTAGACACCTTCTTCTACTGCGGTCTTTCAGTGGGAGGTATGATTGGGGGACATCTTATTACATCCTATCCAGAGAGGGTAAGGGGATGTGTTCTAATGGATACCCATGTGGGGGAGGAACCTGCAGCAAGTAGGGAGCAGTACTTTGAGATGCTGGATATTATCGAAAAGCTTAACTTTATTCCCATGCAGATGAGCGATACCATTGCTCCCATGTTCTTTTCCAAGAAAACCAACAGTGAAAAGGGAGAGCTCTACACGGAGTTTAGAAAGAGTCTTCTAAATACCCCAGCAGAGAGTATTCCCACTATTGTTGCCCTTGGAAGGGGGATATTTGGAAGAAGCGATATCCTTGAGAAGTTAAGGGAGGTAAGGGTTCCCACACTGTTTATCTCTGGTTTGGAGGATATCCCGAGACCTATAGCTGAGAGCGAGGAGATGGCTGCTCTTATAGAGGGAGCTCAGGTAGTTGGGATAGAGGAGTGCGGACACATATCCACCCTTGAAAAACCAGCGGAAACAACTGAAGCAATACTTAATTTTTTTAACACATTGTAGGAAGTTTTTAAGGTTTTCCAGCCCGCTACCACTCTTCAGAGGGGAGGCTTCTCCCTCTACCTATCTCTTTCAGAGAGATACCATTTTTTCTAAAACAGGACACGCGTCCTATTAATTGGGGATAAAAGAGGTTACTATCTCCCTGTAAACGACATAGATAACTCATATATATTTGCAATAGGGGCAAGTGTTTCTACAGCTGACCGTAAATCAGCTACTATGGGTAATGACAAAAAATGCTATTTTTTGATTATTCCCACAGATGCCCCTAGAGTATCTGTGTTTTTATTTTTTTAGGAGGAATAGGATGAAGAAGGTATTAAGTTTGATTATGGTACTCCTTGTGTTGAGTGCTTGCGGCAGAGGAAGGGAAGAGGTTGAAAGCTCTAAACTTAGAGTAGGTATTGTTTTGGGAACGGGAGGTCTGGGGGATAAGTCCTTCAATGATTCGGCCTATGCCGGGCTTATAAGGGCCAGGGATGAGCTGGGAGCGGAGTTCAAGTATGTGGAACCAGCCAATGTATCTGAGTTTGATCAGTTTTTAGATGACTATGCCAGTGCAGGGTATGACCTGGTTGTGGGAGTAGGGTTCGATATGGAGGATTCCCTGAGAAAGACGGCCCAGAACTATCCAGATGTAAACTTTGTCATAGTAGATGCTGTTGTGGAGGAGAAAAATGTAACCTCAATAGTCTTTGACGAGGTAGAGGGATCCTTCATCGTGGGAGCCCTTGCTGGAATGATGTCGGAGACAGATAAGCTTGGATTTATAGGAGGACTGGATATCTCCTTTATAAATAGGTTCAGAGACGGTTTTGAGGCCGGAGCAAAGCATGTCAATCCAGAGGCAGAGGTTATGAGCCTCTATGTGGGAGGAGTAAATCCCTTCAACGACCCTGCAAGAGCCAAGGAGCAGGCTATCTCCCTTAATAAATCTGGAGCGGATATAATCTACGCTGCTGCCGGCGGTTCTGGAAGGGGAGTTATGGAGGCTGTGGCAGAGGGTGAGAAGCTCTATGCCATAGGAGTGGATTCCAACCAGGATGGAGATGTAGAGGGGAAGGTAATCACCTCTATGCTCAAGAGGGTGGATAACGCCATCTATAAAACCATAGAGGACTCTATCAATGGAGAGTTCAGAGGGGGAGTTACGGTCTTTGGTTTAGAGGAGGGGGGAGTTTCCATCACAGACCTTAAATTTACCAGAGAACTCATTGGTGAGGAGAGGCTTCAGAAACTTGAAGAAATTCAGGAAGGGATTATAGGTGGAGAGATCCAGCCTTAAGATAAAAATAGGAATTACTTAACAACGTATCTTATATAAAAAAGGCTCTCAGTAGATCTGAGAGCCTTTTTCTATGGAATTTTTAAATAACCCCTATTTTTCTATCCTATAGGTAGCCCACCTAAGAATTAAACAGAAGGAAGGGTCTTGGCTTTTTTATGCAGTTCCAGGGCGGTTAGATCTCCTCTGCCTCTTCAAATTCTTCCAGAGTATCCCTGAGGATTCCCTCCTTTAGGTGGGGATTTAAAAGAGTCAGCCAGTTAAGGGTCTGCCTCTCAAAGGTCTCCTCACACATAAGGCGCCTGTCCTCATCCATCTCCAGGTCTCTGGCAATATCCTCGTACTTTTCAGGATCGCTTCCATAGACCATACACAGGCTCTTAAATCCTCTCTGGTCGTCCAAGCTGTGTTCGTCCATGAGGTCCTCATCTGTAAACTCCTCTATCTCCTCCCCCTCCATAAAGAAGAGTTCCGCTGCTGAGATAGCCCTGTCATCTCCGTCCTCCCTGGTAAGGATGAGCATGATTATCCCGAAGTCGTCCACAGCGTCCTCCTCCCTTCCCAAAACTGGGATATTCAGGAGATCCACCAGGGCATGGCCCGCTTCGTGGTAGAGGGTATGCTCCAGAGCGTCTCCTGCATAGAGCTCCCAATCCTCATCATACTCCCCTGCAAACCTCTCCCTCACCTCTATGGGAAAATCATAGGGGATCTTTACCTCCCTTGTCTGGGGATCGTAGTGGACGAACTCCCCCTCACCTACAATGATATGGAGCTCCTCCTCTACATGAATCTCCCTGTTGATGAGCTCCACAGCTTCATCCAGTACTCTGTTCTCCTGAAGCCACTCCCTGACCCCCTTCTCCTCTCCAGTTCTTCCAGGAAGGTATTTAATCTGAACCTGCCCAAGGGCTACAATGGCATTCAGTATAAATAATAACAATATCTTTTTCACTTTCATCACCTCACTAGGATTATACCCCAACTCTGTTTTTCAAGGGGATTATTTTTTATCTTCCCCTTTATTTAGCTACTGCTATTCTGTCAAAAGGATTTGGGGGAGAAGGTCAGAATAGACCAATATAGACCAGCAGAAGGAGAGGATTGTTATGGGAGTATTGATAGCATTTTTAATATTGTTGGTATTTAATTTTCTTGTAATGCCCAGGGTATCAAACTACCTGTCCAGGTCGGTTTCTATCCTGATTATCGATGATTTTTTGCTGGAAAAGATAAAGTTTTCAGAGGAGGGGGAAGCCTCTTCCACCTCAGAGGGAAAGCTCTATATCTTTAGGGATCTTACAGGTAACTTTCCGAAAAAATCCTCTGTGATGAGGAAGATGAGCCTGGAGGGAATCCTCCACGAGAAGACATCTTCTGAGAAGAGACTGCCATTTTCCAAGAAGGAGCTTCTTTACAAGTATTCCTTTATCTTAAAGAGTGGAGAGAAGGTATTTCTGGGAGAGGTAGAGACCCATATATCGGGATCCCTCACCAGTTATATTATCTCCATCACAAGGGAGGTAGATGAGCTTATGGGAGCCACCTCCACAGAGTATAAAAGATACCTAAAGGGCCTCATTGCTTCCAGAAAAGGGAGGAGCAGGCATTAACTCCTTCCTTTATACAACTTCAAATTAATAGGGGCTCACCCCAGAGCCCCTACAATAAATCTGTTAACTCCACACTGGCCACAGCCAGTATCCAGCCTACTATGGTTGCCACAAGGTCGGCAAGTTCAACCTGCCCATGTCCCCTGCTGTCCCACCACT
>CAYSGC010000043.1:0-16455 GCA_964430145.1 uncultured Fusobacteriaceae bacterium
AAAAATGCGTCTTGGATATCATTGCTAAATATGCCAAGGATAACAATTCTCAACAGCTAAAAAACAAGATTTCATTAACCTATAAAAAATATACAAAGGGGTTTTACGTGAATGCCGAATCTAAAGTTAGTAATTCTAAAACTATCGCAAAATATATAGGTCGATATCTTGCACGTCCTGCTGTTGCAGAGTATAGAATCATCTTTTTTAACAGTAAAATTGTTAAACTCTGGTATCAAACCCCTGATTCTAAAAAGAAACTTATCATCACTCTTGCCATGGAAACGTTTCTTGGAAGAATCCTTTCTCATATTCCACCTAAAAATTTTAAAATGGTCAGAAGGTTTGGACTTTATTCCAGAAGATCCCAAAATAAAATACCCAGGAAGACAAAGTTATTTAAAACTAAATCTACCTGGGCTGAACGTTTCTTTAAAGCATTTGGAATTAACCCTTTAATTTGTCGTAAGTGTAGCTCTCACCTGCACTTACTTGAAATCTTTCATGTTAAGTACGGCACTATCCAGCACAACAATTACTCTCCATGATACGACGCGCATAGTAAAGTTACAAACCGTACCCGCCAGTACGGTATTTTGTAATGCTTAAATATATGCGACAGATTTATTTTATACTATATTTGAAGCTTTTTCCAATTCTATGTCTAAAAAATATGAGTTTTTAATTCTATACTTTCCTTAACAACAAGAAAAGACTGGGGTTAAAACCCAGCCTTTTTTATTGTCGGTTAATATTTTTCATTGAAATCATTATTATATCCATAACCTCCTATAGTATAGCCTTTAGCTTTCTGGGCTCCTCCCTGAAGCTTCCCGTTTTCCTCGATAGAAAAAGTAATACTTAAGTCTGGTATTTTCCAATAGTTGACTGCAGATGACTTTCCTCTCCTCATTCCTACTTTTTTCTCTGCATACTCAGGAAATAATTTTAAAATTTCTATCTCCTTTTCATTTAAAGCTAATATATTAATTATTCCCATACCGATTCCTTCTTTTCCTATCTCAATTATGATTTAGTATTTAAAGGACCCAATACCACTTTCCTACTAAACCTCTATTTTAAATCATAGGTTAATTTATATATCTTCCTCTTTCTTATAAAAAAAGGTAGCTGTCTCAAGCTACTTCCGATACTTATGCTTAACCTTACTCCTAGCGACCTTATAGGCTTGTCTAGGTCCACTGTACGAGCTAATTCCTCTATTCTCTTGTTGTATTCCAGAGTTGCTTTATAAAAATGTTTAACCTTTCAGCTTTTTATGGCCTGGCCATCCCTATTATAGCAGGAGGGAACTTTGTATAAATAAAAATGGGCTTATAAGCTCACTTTTATTTAATTGTTATCAATATGACTTATATTTGATTTTTTTGAAATCAAGAAGTATTTCTAAGTAGTTCAGATAGAGTTTTTCAATTGTTTTGTAAGCAAAATTATAGTAATCCATAGAAGATTTTTTTGATCTTTCATAAGGGTCCTTATCAATATCTACTACAGCTAAATGAAATACTATATCAGAATATATCTTTAATGTAACAGCATTCTGGCCTTTAAAGGAGTCATATTCCTTTAATAATTTGTCAGTAGTCTTACTCATATGTTCCTTAAATAAGTTGAAGCGTAAATCCTTAATCACAGGTCTTCTCCCCCCTCTATTTATTTTCATAGTTTGTTTTTAAAAGACTCTTCTGATATGCAGCAATTAAATCTGAAAGCTTGATACAATAAGATGGTAAGAATTCTTCTCCAAAGTGAACAGCTCTTTCCTTTGAAGGGAACACAGTAATAATTTTTTCTATAAGGAAAAGCAAGTTTTCACTCAATAAAATACCACTTTTCCTATTTAAAAAGATAAGGTTTTTATCCCCTACCTTCTTATAAGCCTTAATTAATTCTTCAATGTTTCTCTTTTTAAAGTCACAGTATTTTACACCTTCATTGCTATTCAGAAGAATTCTAATTGCCTTAAAATTGAAGTTCATAAAGATCTTGAAATACTCTACAATTAACTCTTCTTCTGTTTGAATCTCTCTTTTTTTAAAATCTACTTTTAAATGATAGAAAAAAAGATTATACGTTCTTCCGACCACTTCTTTAAATAAGAAATCTTTATTTGGAAAATAAGAATAAATGTTGCTGGCAGTAACCTTTGCATTTTCAGATATATCCCGAATTTTAGTAGCTTTATATCCTTTTGATAAAAATAAAGATAACGCCTCTTCGTAAATTCTCTCATAAACTTTAGATTTTTTTATCTGCATATCCCCTCCTAACATTTAAGACAGGCTCCCTTTAATATAAGAGAGCCTTTAAGTATTAGCTATTTTAGAAGTTGTAATTTATAGCTGCTCCCAGTCTTCCTTCAAAACCTGCATATGTTTTCCGGCTAGTCCTAGTATCATATCCATATACATAACCAGCCCCTATAAAGCCTGATATTTTTAAGTCTTCTGAGATCACATGAACCTTTTTAATTTTAGGCATTCCTAGTATTTCAGCCTGATTATTATTTGCTACATCTTTTGTCCCTTTTTCCCAAAGCGATACCTCTCCCCAAGCAGTTAATTCAGAGTTAAGGGTGTAGTTATTTCCCAGGTCATAATTGTGCCCAAAGGTATACGCATAGTCCCATTCTCCATAATCTCTATTATGACCACTTTGTACATGCTGTCTTACATAAAGAGTATTCTCTAATGTCATATATAAGTTATCAGTAAAGTTATGACCTAAAGTTACTGTATAATATTGTCTGTGCTGGTAAACATCTGCCCCATCATCATCATTGTTATAAGTTCTATATTGATAATTAAAATTTAAGTCTAAATTAGTTTTAGCTGTTAGATTTGTATTCATATTTCCATTAAATAGAATTCTATTAGAAGAGTATCCGTAATATTGGTAGTCTCCTCCGCCTTCAATACTTGACTCTCTATAATTCCTATAGCCTACCCAAACACTAGAATCCCATTCTTTTCCAACCAAGTTGAATGGCTCAAAGTTTCTAATTAATCTAACTGTATGTTCTATGAATTGGCCACTGTCTTTATCTGAACTATCAATTCCTCCCTTATCATTTCTATATTTCCCAAATCTTTCATTGTTATCTATGTAGTCATAAGAATATTTATAGTCAACAGACCATTTATCATTGATCTTATAACCAAGCTTTGTGTAAATCGATGTAACGTCTCCATCTTCATTAAGGTCATCCGCTGTAGCGTCATACCTGCCTTCATGTCCTCTTCCAGTAACCCTTCCTTGTTGTCTTTCAATATGGCTTACCCCTGTTTCCAACGCCCATCTTTTCTCTTCATTTTCTGCATGGGCCGCTAGACTTCCTAATAAAAATAAAGCACCCCAAAAAGTACTCCTCTTTTTCATAATATTTTCTCCTTTAATCTTTTTTGAACGTATTTTTTTCTACGTTTCTCTATGAATAATACTACTATAATTTCTTCGTAAATTTCAATTCAAATCATAAATGCCCTTTATAATAAAGCTCAATAATAGAACAAAAATTCTCTAATAAATGTGATGGTACTTAAAAACATTAGGGTCTTCTTGTTTTTTATTGATAGTGTTTTTTGAAAAAATTTAAGCTTTTTAATTTCTTTTAAAAAGAATTTTAATTCTCTAATGAGTTTATAATTACTATTATAGTTGTTTTGAACAATGGTTCTGACGCCTTGGATCTTCTATAGTATTTTTTAAATAATTATCAATTATAAATTTCTGTTGCAAGGAGTAATCCATAAAAAAGATAATTGATCTATTTTCAAAAATAGGAGACTCGATACTTTTCTTAATATTACTTATTGATAACTTCTTAAAATCCACTACTTTAAGCAGTTAATCTCACTAAATAAACTAACTTACAATTATTCCTGTTATTCATGTTAACAAGAGTAAATAGATTTATTAATTGGCTAAAACAATTACGTCAACAAAAAAGACACTCAAATTAACGAGTGTCTTTTTTCTATAAACATCTATTTTAAACAATCTATGAATTGTGCTTTTTAAACTATTTAACTATTCTTTCTCTAAATTAATACTTTTAATTTAACTAAAATTTGAGCTTTATAATATTTTTAGGACGCCCTACTCCTTTAGATGCCTCTTTTCCAGAAAGTACACCTAAGTTGTTCTCTAATAATTTATTTAATATTCTACGAGCACTTCTTTCAGTAATATTAAGGTAACCTGCAATTTCCTGAGAATCAAATTCTTTTTTTCCTGTTTTTAGGGTAAGAGAAAGTAATTTAGTTATATGAGCTACATTAATCCCGGTTTTTTCTGCAATTTTTATGATCTTTTCATCTGAAACTTTTGTACTATAGAAAAGTTCACTTCTCTCTCCAATAGGTCCATTTAGTGAGTCACCATCTTTGACAAATAAAGAGGGTTTACCATAGGAGATCGAACTATTTAAGGCTTTCCTAGCTGACATTTCTGCTATATAAGAGGTGGATCCATATCCTATGCCTGAAAAGATAGAAAAATCATGTCTTGTTTCTACTTTTATTATCTCTAAAAAATTCATCATATTTTCTCTTCCCTTTATAGCTCCCCGGGTTGAAAATATTATATATTCATCTCTACCAAAGTTAAAAAGTGAGCCTTGAATTTCCTGAACATATTCTAGTAATTTCAATTCTAATGTTCCTTTTCGTTTTAAAGTTTCATATTGGTAAAGAGCGTTTTCACAAGATATAGACTTAACAACTTGTACTGCAATAGCAGAATCGCTTATTATTTGAGTATTTATTTTGTAGAGTAGTTTTTCAACAACTTCTTTTATTTGAATACTTGTAGGGTAAAGTCTAAACACTGGATATTTTTTTCCTTTTAATGATGTATAAACAGATCCAAATCCTGTAATAATTGCTTCAGACTTTCCTGCTAAAAAGATTCTCTCATGAAACTCCAAATATTCTTCTTCATTTAAAGAAGAAGAGTAAGGCTGACTGTAAACCTCGTCAAATGCTATTCCTAACTCATCTAATGATTCATCTAATAAGGAATCAGTCGTTACATCGATACTAATTTTTTTAGGTAGGTTTCCTATTTGCTTCATTTCCCAAAGCACTTTAAAAATACTTGGACCGTTTCTTGGAATATGGCCATAAGGCTTAATGACTTCTTTATCTGAATTCAAAACACTCTTCATTACCCCAATCCCACTAAAAATAATCCCATCATTTTCCTCTTGGCATTGATCAATAACCCTAGGAGCATCTATAATTTTTTCTTCAATATATGTTTTTACTGTTATTTCTGGAAATATCTTACTTATTGTTGCATTAATCTTTGTTACTGAATCTTTAGGTCCTATTATCCCAAGCTTCATAGACCCCTCCCATAATATAATTCATGTTATATTATATATTACCATAGAACATGTGGTTACTTGCAAGGAAACTTAATATAAAAAGCCCCTTCCAAAACTAAGCACACTTATTCAGCTTAGATCAGAAGGGTAAATAAAATATTTTTATCCTTTTATTATCTTATCGTTACTCTCCATAAACTTAAGATATTCATTTTTTGTCATTACTGGTTTAAAATCAGCTAAGATCTCCTTAGCACCTTTTGCTCCGTCAAAAAGAAGATCAACTACAGTCATAGCCATTGCCTTAGCAGGGACTATATATGCCAGATCTTCATCTATAATCTGGAACTCTCTTGTGTGGAGAGAACCCTTTATACCACCGATCATAGGGTGAAGGGTAGGCATCAGGTGGGATACATCTCCAAAATCAAATGACCCTGTGAAGTCTCCTCCCTCTACAATCTTTCCAGCAAGCCCCAGTTCCTCCAGGTTCCCCTTGAAGATCTCATCCATATTTTCATATCTGAGGATCGGAAGGTATCCTGGAATCTCAGTGATCTCGATCTCAGCTCCCACAGCCATAGCTCCGGCTTTAAGAGCTCTATTGACCTTGGTATTTGAGTCAAGCATCCCCTCTACAGTTCTTGCTCTTACATAGGACTCCATTCTTACATCAGCAGGTACAACATTTACAATGTCTCCACCCTTTGTGATAATAGGGTGAACCCTTACCCTGTCGGAATCCTTAAAGGTTTCTCTCTGAGCATGGATATTATTCATGGCAAGCATGGCTGCATTAAGGGCATTGATTCCCACTTCAGGAGCAGAACCTGCATGGGATTCCTTTCCTATAAACTTAACCTTTTTTCCGATGAATCCGTTGCTCACAGGTCCGATAAGAGCCTTATCTTCTCCCAGGTCCAATGCATGGAACATCATAGACATATCCACATCATCAAAGGCACCCTTCTTGATAAGCTCCTGCTTACCTCCAAAGTATGTTATCTTTCCCTCTTTTCTCAGGTTTTCTCTGTACTCCAGCTCTATAAATTCCTCAGCTGGAGTAGCCATGATATCTACTCTACCATCAAGTTCCTCTAGTACACCTGATTTAACCAGTCCAAGAGCGGCTCCCAGAAGTCCTCCCATCTGGATATTGTGACCACAAGCATGCATATTTCCGTTTTCAGCAGCATCTGGGTGATCGGCTACAGCCACAGAATCAAGCTCCCCGAGGATAGCCACCTTAGGTCCTGCAGCATCTTCATTTAATCTGGCTCTACATCCTGTAACTGCGATGTTTTCCTCTACCTCTAGTCCAAGAACCTTAAGGAAGTTCACAGCTGTTTTTGTAGATTCCACCTCCTTATATCCCAGCTCAGGAGTAGAGTAAATATCTCTTCCGGCTTTTATGATGGAATCTCTGTTAGTGTCGATAGCCTTTATGATCCTACTTTTTAACTCTTGTTTATTCATTACTTTCCTCTTTTCTCAATGTAAGTTAAAATTGCTTTTGTTGTAGTAAATAAGTCTTTAACATCTAAAAACTCATTAACAGTATGGACATTATACATCCCCACACCTATTATTATAGAGTTATAACCATTTTTAGCTAAAATATTACTATCAGAGCCACCTCCTATGATCTTTAACTCAGATTTCACTCCTAATGCCTCGTAAACCTCTTTAAACTCATTTGCAAATTTCAGATCATCCTTAGGTTTAAGGGTAGGATAATCACAAACATATTCTATATTATAATTCCCACCAAAATTCTTACTGGCAATCATACACTTTTCTTCATAAGATTTTATAACCTCTAAAACCTTCTCTTCTGAGTGACCTCTTACTTCTGCTTTAACAATGCACTCATCTGCAACAACATTAGTAGGATAATCTGAAAGAATAGATCCTATATTTGAAGTAGTTAATTCATCGATACGCCCCATCTTCATGCCTGAAATTGCAATAGAAGCAAGTTGGACTGCATTAATACCATTTTCAGGTTCTATTCCAGCATGAGCTTTCTTCCCTTTAAAACTAAACTCTACATCATACTTTGTAGGAGCTGTATGTGCTATTAATCCAGCTTTTCCGGCATTATCAATAACAAGTATGTTTTTAGCCGGTTTCATTTCATCTGGCACTAAACTCCAATTAATATTTTTAGCACCAAGCATACCTATTTCCTCGCAAGGTGTTAGCAAAATAAAGATGTCTTGATGAGAAATATTTTTCTCTTTTATCACTTTTAAAGTTTCCAGAATAGCTGCTATTCCAGCTTTATCATCTCCTCCTAGCGTAGTAGTCCCATCTGTTTTTATACAGTCTCCTTCTATTAAAGGATTTACATTTGCAGAAGGCTCTACTACATCTGTATGTGCTGCTAAAGTAATACCTTCTCCTGGTACCTCTCCCTTTAATTTTCCAAAAATCGTAGGAGCAGTTCCTCCGTAGTTTTTATACCCCTCATCCAGATAAATTTTCACATCTAATTCTTCAAGCTTTTTAATCAAATAATCAGAGTAAGATTTTTCATTTTTAGATGGAGAATGTATTTTAATCATTTCTATGAAATTTTCAATTATTCTTTCTTTATTCATTTTACAACTCCTTATTTATTTTTTAACATCAGATTTTTAGCAAACATTATTGTTGCAAAAACTGATGTTAGCGTTATTAAAAATGATGGATTTCCTGGGATTAATGCTACTACCTTTGTCATTATAAATGAGATAATTAGTGCAAAACCACCAGTTTTTGGTGATTTTATAGCAAATTGTCCAAATACTCCACCAAATAATGCAGGTATAATTAAGCTGAGCATTGACATGAACGAACCAGGTAAACTAGATAAAAGAGCCTGGCCTGCTAAAACAGCTAAAGCTAAGAAGAAAATTCCAACCCATATAGAAACCCCTATTCCTATAGTTCCCATTACGGAACCTTCTTCTGTTCCCGCTGAATGCCCTGAAGCCTCCTGAGCAGATATTGCTGCCGGGATTCTCATATTTACTAAATTTCCTGATAAGAATCCCATATATAAGCCTGCTCTTCCAACAATAGGGTAATAACTTATAGGCTCACTTATATAAAAAGCTCCGGACACTGACATTTGTGACACTGCTCCTGCCATAATTGCTGCTATTCCAGGATTAAATCCAAAATAAAAAGTCATTACTAAAGCTGGAAGTAAGGAGGCTAAAGCTCCTAAAACCATTGTTGTTCTACCTATTTTAGTGACATCCTCAATATAAGAATCATATGTAATTAACTTACTTGCCTTAATATTTACATTCATTTTTCCACCTCTCCTCAATTATGATTGTTCTAAATTATTAAAGTACCAAGAATTGCACCACCAAACATTGCAAAGGTTAATGCCCATTCTTTAAGCCAGGAGATTTTTTTTAGCTCACCCACTTTTAGACAGACAACCATTATAACTAATCCCGATATTCCTGAAAGAGTGACTTCTGGATTTGTATTTATTTTTAAAAGATTTCCTACATTGAAATAAGCGAAGGATCCAAGCATTGCTCCTAGTCCTACTGCAGGTAGAAGAGCTTTTCTTCCATTAGTTAATAATCCATTAACCTTATCCATTTTATGTGCAAATAAGAACACAAATATAATCCACCCTAATGAACCTAATGCCATAGTCCAAAGAGCATTCGTAAATACAACTGGAAGCATTTCTGTAGAAAGCTCTGATCCCATTGCCTTTGCTCCAAAATTAGCAGCCATAGCCTCAAAGTTAGAGCCTCCTATTAAGCTTAGTCTCACAGCCGAAACTGCTGATCCCATTGTTACCAGTAATGCCAGCAGACTTCCTACAACTCCTAAAGCTGGACCTATACTGGCTATCGCACTTGTTCGTATTCCCTTTTTTATATCTGCTTCAGAAATTCCTATAGCTTTCCCAACTTTAATAGACTTTTTAATAATTAGTGCAGATTGAATTAAAACGATAGAAATACCAAAAATAGCAGTCATCCAAATTATTGGATGATTTGCATAAAACATATGATTCATTTTGTTCATATTAATCCCCCTTCAACTTAAATTTCGGACTTAAAAAGACACGTCCTTTATTATTAGTAATAATACTCCAACTTTCCATTTAAGTCAAATTAAAAACAAACAAATTCATCTTTTTAAGACCACTTTGTTTCAACATGAAAATTTCAAGCATGATTATAAGGCAACATGCTGTCCCAGTTCTATAACCACCAGAACTCATATTACTTTGTTTAGTTTTTTATTCGTTCTATCTTTCTTTAAGAATAAAATTAATTTTCAAACTTCTATAAAAGCTATTCAGAGCTTACATGAAAAAGGTTATATTATCTATCCAAGAATTAATACAAAGTATTTTGCTGTAACTAAGATCCTCAAAACAAAAAAACAAATGAAGAAGAATACAAAGTTATCGTTAGAAGGATTGGAGAGAGGAAATGAGCCAGGACAGGAATAATAGAAAATGTATTAACTAAAAAGGGGGAGGTTTACTCTATTAAAACTTTGATGGAAAACCTTATCAAAGCTTTAAATCTCTTTCAGGTAAACGTTTATAATAAAAGTACTGTAGAATATTCTAAGGTACCAAAAAATATCCAAGGTGAAACCTCCTTAGAAGCCTTTATACACGTAATAAAGGATAAATTAGACCAAATACTCTTATAAAACATAGAAGTCGTAAAAACGGCTCTTAAGCCCTCAAAGAAATAAATCATAGGTAAATATCCTAAGTACGGTAAAAACATTTACCAAGGAAAAACTAAAACATTTCTCCAACTCTATAAAGATAACTAAAACCAAAGTGACGCAGCTTCTTTAAAAAAAATAGTAAAACTGTTTTCAAATTAAAAAATTCTAATATGATTCTATATTATTTCTGAAGACTTACACAAATTTTATGAGAAACTGAAATAAAAAAAGCTAGATCTTAATACGATCTAGCTTTCTCATTATTTTACTTTCATTAATTTTATTATATCTTTTTTCCCCTTACTGAATGGATCATAAGCCTCTGTAGATGTAAACATTAACCTTTCCCCATTAACCACTTTTACTCTGACATTGTATCTATTTCCCTCTTTGATATCATCCTCAAAGTAATTTATTGTCAGATCAAAAGGTGGATTCCCTGCTGGCATACTTACTCTTGAGATCTCTTCACTTGGAGCATCCGCTTTGGAAACATCTTCTAGGATAGCAATCACCTCTGAACCTGGAATTAAAGCTAGCCTTTCACGGTAACCTGCTACTATATTTATACTTTTTTCTTCTTTCTTTGTAGAAGTCGCTCCACACCCTACTACTAATAAAACTATCATTACTGAAACTAAAAATTTTATTTTATTCATAACTCCTCCTAAAAATATATTTTTGTATATTTTAATATACTTCTTCCTATACCGTCCATTGGCTTTAACAACTATTTTTTTTTGATAAAATGTTATTAAAATTTAAACATTCATAAAATAGTGTTTATAACCTTTTGAGGAGAGTTTATATAAGCAAATTTTCCTTCATAGGTTCTCTCTATAGATTCTTTCAATTATTTTAAGTAAAAGAGGGAGTTTTATTATATCTAAAAAAACTCTGAGGATTTTAATTAGAAGTATATTTTTTTAAAATTCGAAATAGGTTTAATATTTTTATATAAAACAACAACAATTTATCGTTATAGTATGTATTAATGTATATTATGTATATATGTAGTCCCTTTTCTTACTATTTAGATAAACTTTTTTATGTCAATAAATATAAGGGATTAAGTAGTGAGAGATTAATTTGAATTCTCCGTAATAATGATGATGTTGTTATTATTGAAGTTTATTGCCTTCTCCGCAACTGTGATGTGTTTAAAGCCATATAAAACAAAGTCTCATAATAATAGTTTCTTTCTCCCTAAGCATGATGTGTTTAGAATGGTTTATTTTATTATGTTCTCCGTATCTATGATGGTTTTAAAGGGAAGTAAAATAAGAGATAATAAGAAAGAAAATATTCTCCCTAAGTATGATGTTTTTAAAGTTGCTTATTCCTTTACCTTCTCCGTAACAATGATGTGTTTAAGTATAGATAAGACAAGGAATAATGAAAGTAGCTCTATTCTCCCTAAGCATGATGTGTTTAGAATGGTTTATTTTATTATGTTCTCAGCAACAATGATGGTTTTAAAGGGAAGTAAAATAAGAGGTAATAAGAAAGAAGATGTTCTCCCTAAGTATGATGAGATATAAGAGTGATTTCTTTATCTTCTCCGTAACAATGATGTATTTGAACCAAAATAAAATTAGGAAGATAAGAATGGGATTATTCTCCCTAAGTATGATGAATATATAAGTTTATTCTAAGGAAAGTATAGAATTATAGATAACTAACCTTGATAAAAAATAGCTACATGAGGTTAGGAAGGGTGGAGCTTCATACTTCTTTTAATATTCTCCGCAATAATGATGTATTAAAAGCTATATAAAGTAAGGGATATAAGGGAAGTATTGTTTTTCCTTAATATAATGTATTATCATTAACTTTTTCCTGTATTTATAAAGTAGGTAAAATTATAGTTTAACTTCTCCGTAACTATGATGCTTTCTAATCCAAGAATATCAAAGGTAAAGAAGTTATTAAATAATAGTCTGGAAAATATAATTCTCCATAACTATGATGTTTTTTAATCCAAGAATATTAAAGGAAAAGGAAAGAAAGTAATTGGGGAATATTTTGGAAAAGTGTAATTCTCCTTAAAGATGATGTTTTTTAGGCCTTATTTTCTTAAAAATATAAAAGTGTATTGGAATTCTTATTAAAATAAGTTAGAATATTAAAGTATAACATCATGTCTATGGAGAATAAAAAGTGATATAACATCACACTTAGGGAGAAAAAATGGAGAAAAAGCTTAAGGAGTCTTTTACTTTGTTTGATTCGGGGGGCAAAGGAGATTCCACTGTGAGAATTATAAAAAAAGATATAGAAGAGATTGAGACTAAGGTAATTACATATGGTCAATCAGATGAAAAGTGGGAGGTTTCCAGTTTAGATCACATAAGCCTCCCTTTTTTTACAAGAAAGAAAAACAAGAAAGTTAATCTGGTATATCAATTTGCTGATTTTGGAATAAAGATGCATTGTAATATAACTTCTCAGGAGAAAAAAGCACAACAACCTAGTGAGTTTGAAGAAAGTATTTTTGAGTATGTAGTTCAAAGAGCTTTTGAAGCATATAGAGATGAACTCACTAACATAGAGAGTAATCTAGATTTAAAAGAAGAAACTAAAGAAAAGCTCAAAAGAAATATCATCAACAATATTGAGGTAACCTTTACTATCGATGATCTTCTCAAGTACTTAGGAATGCTCAAAAGTCAGTCTCTTTATACAAAAGTAGAAAAAGCTCTTAATAATATGAAGTTTACTGAGTATTACTTTGAAACCCAAAATTCTAAGAAAGCACAACAAAGTAACTACATATTCGAGACAGATACCTTTAAACTACTTAATTATCAGAAACTTAAAGAAGGAAGAAAGACATTTTATAAGATAGTTCCAAGTGCTACTTTGCTTCAGAGAGCATTACAGAATAAAAACTATCTTTATTTTACTGAGAGTTCAAGAAGAGATATTTCTAAGCATAGTAGAGCAGCTTTAAGAATATTTAGATACATAGGTAAAAAGAGATTTTCCAAAACAGAAGATACATCCTCATTAGAGGCCTTAGCGATGGTGGTTCCGTATGAAGTTGAAACTAAAATTACTAAGAAGACTAAGTCAGGGGAAAAAGACTATTATACTTGCAGAAGGAAAGAGATAAAAGCAAGGATAGAAGAGCACATGAACCTCCTGGTAGATCTAGGATATCTTAAGGAATATAAGACTGTAGATCATGGTGATAAGACTTATGAATTCTGGTATAAATTTGGTGAAAAGATGGGAATTATAACTACTTATACTCTTAAGTTAGAGCAGGAAAAGCAGGCTCAGCTAAAAAGTAAAAAGAAGCCACTGGAGAAGCTACTGTCTGTTAAGGTTAATAGAAATAGGATTGAAAATGAAATATCAAAGGCTAAGAAGAATATTTTTATTTCTAAGGCTTGGAATAAAAGAGCAGATAACAAAATAAATAAGATAGTAGCAGAAATAGGAGAAGATTATGCTGTATTTATTTTAAAAACTGCTTATAAAAATTTGAAACAAGATGTAAGAACAACATTGGTTCAATACTTTAATGGTATTATAAAAAATGTTCCTAAAGAAGATTTTCAGGAAGAGCAGCAGGAAAAACTTTTAAAGGTTAGTGAAAAAACAGAAGTTTTAGAACCTGAAATAGTTGAAGAGAATGAATCGAAAAGTCCACAGAAGGAAGTCTCAGAAACTGCAGAGAACCCAATGGATGAATTGATATATAATATGTTTTTAAAGATGAAGGAAGAAGAGCAAGCGACAATTAAAGAGAAGGCAAAAGACTTCTATCTAAAGACTACAAATACCAAATCTTTTAATGATATACATAAGAAAATATATAAAACTATGGAAAAAATTTATATTATAAAGATAATTAAGGGAGAGTAGGATAGCCCAGAAGTCTCAGCTAGTATAAGGTGAACTATAATTAAAGGAACTGATTTATTAAAGAAGGAGGTAACAATTTGTTACCTCCTTTATTTTATGTTTTAGAGAACTTACTTTCATTTTCCACACTTAAAATAAAAAAAATAAAAAAACACACTTTACGTGTTGACACAGGTGTAGGAGTAACGTATAATTGATTATATAAAAAAAGAGGTAATCACTATGGATATACCCCTACTCGCAATAGAAGTATACCATGGTGTTCCCTTAAATTCAAGGAGGTAACATTATGTCAGTTAAAAGAAACGCAAAAGGTGACTTAGTTGTTAAATTAACATTAAGAGGAAATAGGCTTAATTTCATAGTTGAAAATGAAGCTGAATTAAGGAAGATTATCGATAATTTTTCTTAAGAAGGAGTATAAATGGATGAATATAAAAAAGTAAAAAAAATTTCTGTAAGTCTGGCTTATAGAAAAGATGGGAGGTTAAATCAAGCTAGGTTTAGCCTTGCCAAAAAAATTCAAGAATACCTTGGATTAAGTCCTGAAGATAAAAGTGTTTCAATTTCTTATAATGGGGAAGTAGTAACGATAAGAAAGTCTAAAGAAAATCAAAAAGAAGATTCTCATAAGAGTAAATTTCATAAAATAAAAGATGTAGTTTATCAAAAGAGTGGAAAAGATCAGCAATATTATAGTTGCAAATTATTTTTACCATTACCACTTGTAACGGAACTCAAGTTATCTAAGGAAGATAATGAATTAGTTGTTTTTTTTGAAGACAATTCTTTAAAGGTTAAAAAGGAGAAGGTTAACATGAAAAAAGGAGAAATGATTACGCTAAAAGTAAATAAAGGAGGAATTGGAAAAACGTGTCTTTCTACTTGGTTAGCCCATGGCTTAGCGGAATTAGGATATAAAACTTTATTACTAACTTCTGACTCACAGAACAACGTACTTGATATAACCTTTAAAGATGAACATAAGCCCGAGTTCAAAGACGGGTTGAAACATTGGGTAACTAAGGGAGATGGAGAACTTATAAAAATTAGAAATAACTTTCATTTTATTCCTTTGGAAAGCAGTGTTTTTGGAAGTAGCTTTCTGAAAAAATTACCTTCGTTTTTATCAGGTTTAAAGCAGGAATACGATTATATAATAAATGATAGTATACCTACAGTAAAGCTAGATGAAGTATTTGTAAATTCGTCGGAAAAAGTTATAATTCCTGCATACTGTGATAGATCTACTGTAGAGGGAGTTATGAATGTAATAGATGAAGCGGGAATCGATAAGGTTTTTGCTATCATAGTTAATAGATTTGAAAACGTGAGGACTCAAAATAAATATTTTGAACAATTAAAAGAAGCTTTAGAGGATACAGATATTATTTTTCCTCCGGCAATTCCACAAAGGTCAAGTATTGCTAACCAAATAGATAAAGGGAAAACTATTTGGGAGAGTAATGCTAAACAAATAGTAGAAGTTCAGGAGATCCTATTAGAACTTCTTTACGAATTAACTGGAGGTAAAATAAATGAGTAGTCTTAAAGATAGAATGATGAAAAAAACTCAAAAGCGACAGGTTCAATTACCTAATAAAAAAGAGGTACAGGAAAGTAAGGCTTTATTAAATATCACAGACATAGTTATTAAAAACAAATTTGTTGACGAAGGACTAAAACAAGAAGAATTAGAATTCTTAAATGAAAAGTCACTAGAGCTATTTTCTATTCAAGCAAATGCAAAATTAAATTTAGGAAAGGTCTTTACTGAAGTTCATGAAAAAATATCAGTTGATGGGATTTATGTAAAGTGGTTAGAGTATAATGGATTTAATAAAATGACTGCTCTACGTCATAGAAATAGGTATAAAGTTTATAACCTTGTTAAAAATAAAGAATGTAGAACTCAGATAGCAGTACTCCCTCAAAAATATATAAAAACAATACTGGAAGATGAGGAACATATAAAGAAGCTTAATAACGAAGGAAATAAATATTTAGAAACTATAATAGCAGGTAACAATTTGTTACCTCAAAACAATTCAAAGAAAGAGTTATACGAGGAAATAGAATATAATAACTTAATTAATTCATTCAGATTAGATGAATCTAAATTAAGAAGTTTAGAAGAGAAAAAGAAGCAAAAAGTATTTAAAATCCTTTCAGAATTACAAAAAATCTTAGGGGAATAAAAAAGACAGGTAACAATTTGTTACCTGTCTTTTATTGTATATAAATTTAATAGGCTGATTAAAAATTTACAGAGATAGAGTGAGGTAACAATTTGTTACCTATCTTTTATTGTTAAATTTAATAGGTTGATTAAGAATTTACAGAGATAGAGTGAGGTAACAATTTGTTACCTATCTTTTATTGTCAAATTTAATAGGTTGATTAAGAATTTATAGAGGTAGAGTGAGGTAATAATTTACTACCTCACTCTACTATTTACTCCAATTTTGGGTCTTTCCCAAATTACGTGTAAATTAGATTCCTAGCCATTAGTGGGAGCTCCA
>CAYSGC010000044.1:0-16372 GCA_964430145.1 uncultured Fusobacteriaceae bacterium
ATGCCCTCTATGACCAATGTGGCAATTGTATCCAGGTACTATAACAGGGACTATAAGTATGCCTCCCTCATGGTAGGGATGTCCACACTGTTTTGTATCTTTACCATTCCCATCTACTCCTTTGCTCTTAATTTTATAAAGTAAAAAGGAGTGTGACGCTCCACCTATTTTGATTTTTCTTAACAGTAAAAAAGAGGAGTAAAACCCCATTGGGTTTTACTCCTCTTTTTAATTATCTTTTAATTGGAATATTTGCCACCAGGGCAGTCCTTCTTCCGTTATCCTCTACTTCAGCCATCTCAAGGTTTAAGCTTTCCACATCGATATCCACATACTTGGAGATACTTTTGATTATATCCTCCCTGATCTTCTCCATAACACTTGGAGAGATATTGCTTCTGTCGTGGATCAAAACCACCTTAAGTCTGTCCTTGGCTACGTCTTTAGAGGTATTTTCCTTCTTAAATAGTGATAAAAAACTCATTCACTGCACCTACCTTCTGAAGATTCCCTTTAATTTGCTAAAGATTCCCTCATCCGCTGCAAGGTTAAGGAACTCCACCTCATTTCCTAAAACTCTCTGGGAGATATTGTTGTACGCCTGAGCTGCCAGGGAACTTCCCTTAAATACAAGGGGCTCTCCCTTGTTGGTCGAGATAACGATATTTTCATCATCTGGAATTACACCGATTACATCGATGGCAAGGATATCCTTGATATCAGGAACATCTAACATATTCCCCTCCCTTACCATGTTGCTCTTTATTCTGTTAACGATGAGCTTGGAGTTTCTGATCTCATTGGCTTCCAGAAGTCCGATTATCCTATCTGCATCTCTTACAGCAGAGATCTCAGGGGTAGTAACGATAAATGCCTGGTCTGCTCCAGAGATAGCGTTTTTGAACCCCTGCTCGATTCCAGCTGGACAGTCGATTATGATATAATCGAAATCCTCCTTAAGGGCATCGATGAGCACTTTCATCTGGTCTGGGTTAATGGCATCCTTATCCCTAGTCTGAGCTGCTGGCAGAAGGTACAGGTTTTCACACCTCTTGTCCTTAATGAAGGCCTGCTTCATTCTGCACTTCCCCTCGATTACATCGATAAGGTCGTAGACGATTCTGTTTTCCAGTCCCATTACAACATCCAGGTTTCTAAGACCGATATCAGCATCTATAAGAAGGGTTCTCTTTCCTCTTGTTGCCAGTCCTACTCCTAAATTGGCAGTTGTTGTTGTTTTTCCTACTCCACCCTTTCCTGAAGTAATTACAAATACCTTTGCCATAAATATCACTCCTATATTCTAAAATTTGATCATATCTTCTAATGTACTTCTGCTTAAATCCTCTATCAGCATCCTATCGTCCTTGATATAAGCCACTTCCAGGGAAGCATCCTTTTTGATCCTGTTTGTAGTCAGCATATCCCCGCTAGGGCTTCTGGCAATCCTGTGACCGATCCTCAGCTGGATGGGGTTCATCTTAAGGGCAGCTATAAAAGCCCCTTCCTCACTTTCTCCCCCAGCATGGGCAGTCCCGTTGAGATAGCCGAGAACCACTATATTTCCCATGGCACTGACTCTGGCTCCGGGATTGACATCTCCAAGAATAACGATATTTCCCTCGGACTCTAAACTGGCACCAGATCTCAGGCTTCCCCTGTAAAACTTTGTAGGGCCCTCGTCGATAAGGTTTTTCTTGAATATTTGAATCTCTCCTCCCGGATTTTCAGGTGAGATCAGGCAGCTTATATCGATACCCTCCTCCTGAATGATCCCAAGGAGCTCATTTTCCTCCTGGTTGTTCATCTCTCTATTTAAAAATTCGATGGCCATACTTTCATTGGCGAAGAATTTACCGGCTGATCTTAATTTTTCTCTGAGAGAAACCTTCAAGGCTTCAAAATCCAATTCCTTGTTAAGGTGAATAGCGAGTCTGTCCTTCTTTCCCTTCAAAATAACATTATTCATTCTAAACGTCACCTGTCTTTAAAAGTGTTATATTCCTAAGTATAGCACACCTTATATTTACTAAGCAATGAAGGGGAGTTAAAATAAATAGAAAATTTTTATAATTACTGCTATGATAGACAAAAAGAAATTAACAGGAAGTGAAGGGAGGAAGTATATGAATAGTGTTGTTCTTACAATAAGGTCTCTTTTGGAAGCCTTTGACATAATAAGGGATGCAAAGTTAAAGAAGTATTATTTTTTACCGGGAGTTTTAAATATGGGGCTTATCTATATCCTCTACCAGCTCTCCAAGGTCCTTTCTGGGAAGCTCTTCGAAAACTTAGAGGCTCTCTTTAAGCTGGAAACCTATGAGAGTATAGCCTTTCTGGCAGTTAAGATACTGGTAGCATGTGTGGCCTTTCTTCTGTACTTCTTTGTATATAAGGCGCTCCTTCTTATTCTTCTGTCGCCATTTTTAAGTTATATCTCTGAAAGGGTTGAGAGCCATACAATGGAGAGAAAGTTCGACTTTACCCTGAAGGAAAACCTCCACTTTATCTGGAGGGGTGTGGTTATCTCGGTTAACTCCTTTGCCAAGGAGAGTGTGGCCACCCTGATATTTCTCCTACTGAGTTTAATTACCCCACTGAACCTTCTAAGTCCCTTTATGATATTCGGGGTCCAGTGCTACTTTATAGGGTTTTCCTTTATGGACTATACCCTTGAAAGACACGGTTATACTCCCAGGGAGGGAACCCAGTTTCTCAGAAGGAATGCCCTCTTTGCAATTTTAAACGGGGGACTCTTTGTGGGGATACTCATAATACCAATAGTGGGAATCTTCCTGGCTCCCCTTATCAGTGCAGTATCCATTACCCTGGGAACCCTTAAGAGGGTAGAGGAGAACCCTAAACCCTCTCAATCCTGATAATCCTACCTTCCTCCATATGTGCTATCCTGTGGGAGAGGAGTTTAAGAAGGGCTTCATCGTGGGAGATAACAACCATGGTGTGGCCCTTTTTTTTTAGTTCTTCCATTATATATAGAAGGTCCCTCTGACTAATGAGATCAAGGTTCACCGTGGCCTCATCAAAGATAATTACAGAGGGCTTGAGGATGAGAGCTCTGGCTATGGCCACCCTCTGCCTCTCTCCTCCTGAAAGTTTTTCTATTCTCCGGTGGGCATACTTCCTGGGGAGCCCTACCTCCTCAAGAACCTTACATACCTCTTCTATAAGACTGGGATCCCTTCTTCTTCCTCTGATAAGAGATCCCTCCCCCACAGCTTTCCAGACCTCCAGCTTGGGGTTTAGTGAGGAGTAGGGATCCTGAAATATGAGGTGGACTCCCTCTATATACCTCTTATTCGCTTTAATGGGAGAGGTATAGCTTATCCCTCCCCTGTATCCCCTGTGAAGACCTGATATACACCCTGCCAGGGTAGATTTTCCACTTCCGCTCTCCCCCATAATTCCGAGGGTTTCCCCTCTCATAATATCTAATTCTATCCTTTTCAGGATATCTCTCCTGCCGTCAAAGGAAAGGGAGAGGTCCCTGATCTCGATTATATTCATTTGTTCTCTCCTTCCTTCATATGGTAGATCCAGCAGGCTACTCCCCGGTCCTCCCCCACAAAGGTAGACGGGGTTCCTCTGGTACAGATATTCATAGCGTGGGAGCAGTACTCGATGAAGGGGCAGCACCTGCTGTCCCTGTAGCTCCTTAACTTCCTCAGGGGAGTTAAATCCTCTGAAAGGTTTTCTACTAGGGAGTTTATAAGCTCCCTCACATAGGGGTGCCTAGGATGTGTGAGGACCTCTCTGCAGGGACCCCACTCTGCAGGAATTCCATTTTTCAGTACTATTACTCTGTCAGCTACCTCCCTTACAAGGTCTATCTCGTGGCTTATGAGGAGGATTCCCTTGGACTTCCTTATCTCATCTAACTTTTCCAGAATAATCCCTTTGTTTAACTTGTCCAGCCCGGTGGTTACCTCATCCAGGATAAGGAAGTCAGGGTCGGTCAGGATACCCATGATGAAAGCCATCCTCTGCTTCATACCCCCGCTGAGCTGGTGGGGGTAGCTGTTGTAGCACTCCCTGCTCAGATTAAACGTCTCCATGAGAGCAAGGGCCTCCTCTTCAGCCCTATCTTTTGTTGATTTTCTGTGGAGGAGGACTCCGTCGATGAGCTGCTTCCCCATCCTTATACTGGGATTGAAGGCATTCATGGAGTTTTGGGGTACAAGAACTACCTCCCTTCCAATGTGTCTGTGGTTCATGGGGGCCCTTCCCACGAGGACCTCCCCCTGAAAGGGGATCAGTCCGGTTAAAACCCTTGAAAGGGTGGTCTTTCCGCTTCCGCTTTCCCCTACCACAGCCACTACCTCTCCTCTTTTAAGGGTGAGATCTATATCCTGGAGGATCCTCTTCTCCCCCACGGTGACCTTAACTCCTATTACCTCTAACTTTTTATCCATAGTATCCCCTCCAGTGGGTTCCTGCCACTCTTTTCTTCAGGTGCTCTCCAATAACAGTAAGGCCTAGCAGGGTGCCTATCAGTATGAGAGCTGGGATAATTACCTGGTATGGATAGAAGTAGAGATTTTCCTGACCAGAGGCCAGGATCATTCCCCAGCTTATCTTGGGGTAGGAGAATCCCAGTCCAAGAAAGCTCAGGAAGGCCTCAGCAAAGATGTATTTAGGGATATTTATAACCACAGAGGTAAGGAGGATCCCTATAATATTGGGAAGGATGTGGGTCCTGATGATGAAGAATCTTCCCCCTCCCATAAGGAGGGAGGCCTTTACATAGTTTTCCTCTCTGAGACTTATCACCTTCCCCCTTATAATTCTCGCTGTGGGCATCCACCCTGTAAGGGTAATAGCCAGGATAATTCCCGTAAAGCTGCTTCTTGCAGCAAGGATCATGAGGGTAACCAGAAGGAGGTAGGGTATGGATGAAAAAACATCCAGGATCCTCATTAGGAGGTTGTCCAGCTTCCTGCCAGAGAGTCCCGCCAGGGTTCCGTAGATTCCTCCCAGGAGGAATTCAGCTCCTCCCCCTAAGATTCCCAGGAGGAATGTCAGTTCAAACCCCTTGATAATCCTAAAGAAAAGATCCCTTCCCAGACTGTCCGTACCAAAGAGATGCTCCCTGGAGGGAGGGTTATTCAGAGGGCCATTCCCCTGGGCAAGGTCTGCCGGCAGGAGGATGGAGACAAACCAGAGCAGGCTAATCCCCAAAAGGATCCAGATGAGAGGAGGTATTCCCTTGGCTACCTCTACCCTCTCCTCCTCCAGCTCTAGAGTGAGTTTTTGAAAATCGTTCCTATGATTCATTCCTTAACCTCCTTCTGATTCTGGGGTCAAGGATGGCATAGAGAATATCGGTGAGATATACCGTTACCACATAGATAAGTGTGAAGACGATGGTAGCTCCCAGTATCATATTGTAGTCCTTGTTGTTTACAGAATCGATGTAGATATTCCCGAAACCGGGGATGGAAAAGATCCCCTCTATTATGTAAAATCCCATAAAGAGTCCTGCTATCTGAGGCAGAAGAAGGCTCATCACAGGAGCCAGGGCATTTCTCAGCACATGGGTGAGGAGAAGCCTGACTCCCCTATACCCCTTTAACCTTGCCTGGATTACATAGTCCTTTCTGAGTTCCTCCAATATAGTTTCCCTGATATACTTCATATAGATCCCCGTGATGGAGAGGGCGATGCAGATCACCGCCAAGGAAAAACCTCCTCTCCCAAGGCCTATGAGGTTTGCTTCCGAAAACTTTATTGCAAAGATATAGTAGACCAGAG
The DNA here is from genome assembly GCA_964430145.1 of uncultured Fusobacteriaceae bacterium. Classification (GTDB taxonomy): domain Bacteria; phylum Fusobacteriota; class Fusobacteriia; order Fusobacteriales; family Fusobacteriaceae; genus Propionigenium. The sequence goes on from CAYSGC010000044.1 coordinate 5,770, forward strand.
AAGCTGTGATAAAGTTGGGAATGGATATGAGGATGAGGGAGATAACCTCCATAAAGTTTTTCAAAGCCTTTGATTGTGTTTCCACGGTGACAAGAGCCCCTGTAAGTCCAAGAATAAGTCCCAGGAACATTCCCTTTATTCCCAGAAGAAAGGAGGTTCCGCCGTAGTTTCTTATCTCATCTATGACAACCCTCCCTGGATAGATCATTGAGTTTCCCAGATCCCAGTGGATAAATATATTCTTTAAAAACATCAGGTATCTCTCCATGAGGGGGAGGTGCAGTCCGTGTTTTACCAAGAAGTTTGCCTTCATCTGGCTACCTACACTGTGACCCAGGTAGGAGAGGGGTGTCCCCGGAATAGACTCAAGGATGAAAAAGGTGAGGGTGACAACTACGAAAAGGGTGAGGAAGAGGTTTACAGTTTTTTTGAATATGTATGAATACAAGATTATTCCTCCAATTCTAAATAAAAAATGGTGTTAAACAACACCATTTTATTAGAATTAATTATTTTTTTCAATATAAACATTTTTGTAGTCTGGGCTGGTAAAGGGGGTTAGGTAGTATCCCTTGACATCCCTTGAGATAAATATTCTTCTCTTTATATAGACGGTAGGAGTGATCCAACCCTTGTCTAGAAGAAGTTTTTCAGCATCAGCAAAGCTATTCAGCCTTTCACCGGCATCCTCAGAATTGAAGGCTCTTGAAAGGAGTTCATCATATTCCTTCGTGTCCCAGTTAACAGGGGAAACCTCACTTTGTCCAGAAAAGATCTCCAGGAAGCTTGAGGGGTCGTTGTAATCTGCATACCAGGCCATTCCTCCGAAGTCATAGTCCCTTTCAGCCACTCTCTTTTCGAAGACGGGCCATGAAAGAAACTCCGATCTTACATTGATTCCCAGGGTCTCCTTATACATCTTAGCCAGGTACTCCGAGTAGGTTCTGGCCCAGTTGGATGTACTTGGATTTAAATAGGTTACAGTGATATCCTCGGGCTTTGTGGAATCCATTTCCAGCTCCTTAAGTCCCTTTAAGAGATAGTACTTTGCTTCGGAACTACTGTCCTTGGGAAGGATATCTCCAACCTTTTTTCTGAAGTCTTTCCCCTCCATGTGGATACCAGGAGCCACCCAGCCATAGGCAGCTTCAAAGAGTCCCCTATAGACCATCTCAGACATCTCCTCCCTCTTAATTCCCAGGGAGAAGGCCTTTCTTATATTTTTATTGGTAAATAGCTTATTGTTTCCGTTGAAGAAGAGATAGTTTGTAGCAGCACTGTATCCGGGGTATTCATAGAACTCCTCTGAGGAGGAGAACTTCTCAGCCCACTCCTTCTTGGATGCCTCTCCTATTTGAGCCTCTCCCTTGAAGAGCATGCTCATCCTTGCATTTTCATCCCTAGTGATATAGAAGGAGATGGTATCTAGACCGACACTGTCACTGTCCCAGTAGGTAGGGTTTTTCTCCAGAACAATCTTCTGCTCGTGATCCCAGGTCTTGACTCTGAAGGGACCGTTGGCCACAAGCTTATCTGCCCCGCTTCCATATGTATCCCCATACTCCTCCACGATATCCTTCCTCTCTGGAAGCATAAGGCTGGAGTAGGTAAGTTCCAGAAAGTATGGTGTCTTCTTCTCCAGGGTGATCTCCAGGGTGGACTCATCTATTGCCCTTACCCCCAGCTCCTCCTTGGGAAGCTCTCCCCTGTTGAAACCTTCTGCATTCTTTATGGGAAATAGAAGGTAACTGTATGGAGATGCTGTGGCAGGGTCAAGGCTCCTTCTTATACCGTAGACATAGTCATCTGCAGTGACCTTTTTGCCATCCTCCCATTTGTGATCCCTCAGATGGAAGGTCCATATGGTTTTATCTGAACTACTCTCCCATGAAAGAGCTCCAGCTCCTGTAATTTTATCTTCGCCAGAGGCGTCGGGAGCTATCCTTGTGAGTCCCTCGAAGATGTTTATTAAAATATCTCCAGAGTAGGTGTCTGTAGATATTGAAGGGTCCAGAGTTTTAGGTTCTCCCAAGAGAAAGGTATTGAGGCCCTTGGCTATATGATCTTTACTGTTGCTCTCTTCTTTTTTACCGCATGCTGATATAAACAGCAGGGCTGCGATTCCCAGTAAAAGTATTCTTTTTCGTAAAAACAAACTTCCATCCCTCCTTAAATCATTTATTATGTTCTGATTATAACACCATGGAAGCTTTTCAAAAAGTTTTTTTTGGATAAAGTCAACGTACCCTTCCGAGGAAGGTAAATATTGGAGTCAGGATAGGAGAGATGTCCCAAGATCAGTTGACAGGTTAAAAAAAATATGATAAATAATTATTAGCACTCAATAAGAACAATTGCTAATAGGAGGAAGAAAGATGAAAGAAACTTTAAATTTTCAGACGGAAACAAGTGAACTTTTAAATTTAATGATTCACTCGATCTACACTCATAAGGAGATCTTTTTAAGGGAGCTCATCTCCAATGCAAGTGATGCTATAGATAAACTCAAGTACCTGTCTATAGAGGACAACTCACTTTTAGAGGGAGATTCAGAGTTTTATATAGATGTATTCCTGGATAAGGAAGCAGGTACTATAAGGATAGTGGACAATGGAATCGGGATGGATCACGACGATCTATTAAACCACCTGGGGACAGTGGCTAAGTCTGGTTCCAAGGCTTTTATGAGGGCCATGGAGGAAGCGGAAAAGGTCAACGACATAGATGTAATAGGTCAGTTTGGAGTGGGATTCTACTCAGCCTTTATGATAGCAGACAGAATAACAGTAGCTACAAGGAAGGCAGGTACAGATAGGGGATACCTGTGGGAGTCCACAGGGGAGTCCACATTTACAGTGGATGAGGTAGAGAAGAAGGTAAGGGGAACAGAGATAACCCTTTACCTGAGAGAGGACGAGAATGGGGAGAACAGGGAGTACCTCCAGGAGTATAAGGTAAGGGAGCTCGTGAAAAAGTACTCGGATTATGTGAGGTATCCAATCAGGTTAGAGGGGGAGAAGAAGGAGGAGGAAACAACAGTTAAGGAGATGGAAACTCTTAACTCCATGGTTCCCATCTGGAAGAAGAATAGGACCGAGATAACTGAGGATGAGTACAAGGACTTCTATACCTCTAAGTACCACGACTGGGAGGAGCCTCTAAAGCATATCCACTTTAAGGTAGAGGGAAATATAGAGTATACAGCCCTCCTCTATATCCCATCAAAGGCTCCAATGGATTTCTACACAAGGGACTTTGAGAAGGGGCTACAGCTGTATACAAAGAATGTATTTATAATGGACAAGTGCAAGGAGCTTCTTCCAGACCACTTCAGATTTATAAGGGGACTTGTGGATTCATCGGATTTCTCTCTCAACATCTCCAGGGAGATCCTTCAGCAGGACAGACAGCTTCAGGTTATAGCCAAGAACCTTTCTAAGAAGATCCAGAGGGAGCTTGAGGGAATGCTGAAAACAGACAGGGAGACCTATGAGAAGTTCTGGAAGGAGTTTGGAGTAAATATCAAGGCCGGAATCTATGAGAGTTATGGAATGAATAAGGACAGCCTTAAAAACCTTCTGATCTTCCCGTCTACAATGGGTGAGGGGATGGTTACCCTGAAGGAATATGTGGACAGGATGCCAGAGGAGCAGAAGGATATCTACTACCTTGCAGGGGAGGAGATCGAATCCCTCAAGAGGATGCCACAGCTGGAAGCAATAAAGGATAAGGGCTTTGAGGTATTACTCCTAAATGAGAGGGTGGATGAGTTTGCAGTGAAAACCCTGGACAGCTATGAGGAGAAGCACTTTAAATCCATCACCGAGGTAAACCTGGATCTGGAAACAGAGGAGGAGAAGAAGGAGTTGGAGGACACCAAGGAGGCCAATAGGGATCTCTTAGAGGAGATCAAGGATTCCCTGGGAGAGAAGATCACAGATGTAAGGCTTACAAACCGTCTTAAGTCCAGTGCAGTATGCCTTGTGAGCGGAGAAAACGGAATAAGTTTTGAGATGGAGAAGGCCTTCAAGGATATGCCAGGAGGAAATCCGGCTATGAAGGCTGAGAGGATACTGGAGATCAACCCAGGACACGACCTCTTTAAGGCACTGAAGAGTGTCCATGAAGCTGGGGAAGAGGTAGGGGACTATGCAGACATCCTCTACAACCAGGCTCTTCTTGTGGAAGGATTTGCCCTGGAGGATCCAATTGAATTTTCCAACAAGATAACAAAGCTTCTTATAAAAGCAGCCAGATAGAATGCAGGACCCAGAGATGAGAAATCATCGACGGGTCCTTTTTTTATAAAAACTACCTAGTTTGTGAGGAAATTTTAAAAATTAATATTTCTGGATTTTCTTTTCTGTTCACTTACGATTTTTTCAAAATGCCAATTTTATAAAGTTGTGATTGTAGGTAAATAATCTTCCCCTACCTTCCAGTTGATATGGCTTTGAGCTGAGAGATATACTCTAGACCGTCATACAGTATAAGTTTTGGAGTGAAGTGAGAACTGTAGCTAAAAAAGGTCGTAGATTAGCGTTACCCTGCGAAACATTGGAAGGTGGGGGACATTTTCTTTGTTTCGTTTCTTTTGCGACAAAAGAAAATGAAAGAAGATCGGTAATGTGTGACCTGAAAGAGTATAAGGAGAATGTTCCTCTAGGATTTTAATAAACTACCACTTGATGAGGTAGTTTTGACTATTAAAGGAATTTTACCGGATATACGTATGAAGGTAGTAGAGAAACAGGTTTTTTATAATGAAATCTTACCACAGGAGTCCATATGAAAAAATTAATCCTTCTCCTTCTCATCTTTAGGGGAGCTCTGGCCCTGGAGCCCTTCCTGGAGCTTGAAGGGGAGTACAGACTTCAAAATTATAAGGAAAACCGCTGGTACTACAAGAGTATAGGGGGATTAAAGCACTGGGGTGAGGACTACTACACAGAGATATCCCTCATAGGAGAGGAGGGAGAGGATCCCGAGGTGGCCTTCTATACGGGATATCTTGAGTACTATGCAGGGGATCTAACTCTCAGCGGAGGAAGGCAGAGGATCAGCTGGGGACACGGATTTATCTTCAACCTTTCAGATGTCTTCAATGAAATAGATATAGAGGATCCAGGAAGCGAGGGAAGGGGAGTGGATTCCCTGAGGGTGAGGTACAGCCTGAGGGAGATGTCCAGACTTGAGCTTGTAGGGTTTAAAACAGATGAAAAGGATGAAAATTTTGCCGGAAGATACACATTTCTCTGGGAAGACTATGAGTTCATGGTGAACTACTTTAACACAGTGGAGATATCCTCAGTAAGCGGCAAGGGGGAAAAGGTGGAAAGATATGTCCTGGAGGTAAAGGGAGATATGGTGATAGGTGTATGGGGGCAGCTCTCCTATGCAGAGTTTGAGGATGACGATAGCTATGCCCTTGTTCTGGGGGGAGACTATAACTTCGATCTCTATGGGAAAAACCTCTATACAGCCATAGAGGGTATAGTTTCCCAGGAGAGCTCAGGGGTCTACCTCACATACAGGCTGAGGATAGATGAGGCCTATGAATTCTACCAGGGGTATATCTTCACCCAGGGAAGGCAATATATAAACTCCACCCTGAGCTATACCTACAACGACTATGTGACCTTTGAGCTTGCCTACAACTACTACCATGAGTTTGGGCAGCTGGGGTATGAAACCGAGGATGGGGAGGAGCTCCGCCATGAGGTGGTATTGAGGAGTAAGATCTACCTTTAGTTGAGAAGGTAAGATTAGGAGGAAGTATGCATATTGTAGAGGCCAGAGATATTACAAAGGTTTACCTGCACCAGAAGCAGGAGGTAAGAGCAGTAAACAGTGTTTCCTTCGATATAGGTGAGGGGGAGTTTACTGTAATTGCAGGTCCCTCGGGGTCGGGGAAGACGACCATCTTAAATATTATAGGGGCTATGGATTCAGCTACCTCTGGAAGGGTAGTGGTGGGAGAAAGAGATATAACGGACCTTCCCAGGGGAGAGAGGGCCGACTTCAGAAGGGATAGGGTGGGCTTTATCTTTCAGAACTACAACCTCATCCCCATCCTCAGTGTATATGAGAATGTGGAGTTTGCCCTGGACCTCTCCGGGGAGATGGAAGGCGGGAAGAAGAGAGAAAAAATACTAAAGCTCCTGGATGAGCTGGGCCTCTCGGAGCTGGTTAGCAGAAGACCCTCTGAGCTGTCCAGCGGTCAGCAGCAGAGGGTGGCCATAGCCAGGGCCCTCATAAAGGATCCCATCCTCATCCTGGCTGATGAGCCTACAGCTAACCTGGACACCGCCACAGGGGAGGAGGTAGTGGACCTCATGGAGAGGATAAACAGGGAGAGGAAAACTACATTTATATTCTCCTCCCACGATCCTCTGATAATTCAGAGAGCCAGAAGGGTGATAAGGGTGAGGGACGGGAGGATAGAGGAAGATGATAGTGAGGATGGCCTATAGAAATATATTCAGACACAGGGTGAGAACTATACTCACCCTTATCTCCCTTGCCCTGGGTATCTTTTTCATTGTCCTGGGTGTAGGGGTAAATATAGGTATGGAAAGAAGGATAATCAAGGTAATGAGAGCAACTGAGGTGGGAGACGGCAAGGTGTATGGAAGGGGGTATTTCCAGGACAGGTATGACAATGTAGATGACCGGCTGGATTTCCCTGTTCCAGGGGAGGCTTTGGAGATCCTGGAGGGATATCCTCACAGCAGGCGTCTGATCTTTTCAGGGGTGGTTACAGACGGGCTATACGATTACCCTGTGAGGGTCATAGGGGGAGATGCAGAAACCGAGGAGGAGCTATTTAACCGGAGCTCCTATATAGTTGAGGGAGAGGGAGGGGTGGTTATCTCCCACGTTCTTGCCGGGGATCTGGACCTCTCTGTGGGAGACTCCATAGTTCTCACTGCTACCACAGCCAGGGAGAGCTTCAACGCCATGGATCTAACCATAACCGGGATAATAAAAACCGGAGGGCTGGAGTTTGACCTCAATACCCTCCTTATAGATATAGACCTTGCCCAGGAGTTTGCAGAGACGGATATATACAACGATATAGCAATGAGAGGAGAGATTGCTCCTAGGGACATAGCTGCCCTTGAGGCTGGTGGTGCAGAGGTTATCTCCTATCTGGAGGAGCTCTCAGATATAATAGCTGTCACCAAGATCAAGATAAAGGTGGTAATGATACTCAGTTCTGTTATCCTTATAATATCCGGGGTGGGGATAGTAAATACAATGCTCATGGGGATGCTGGAGAGGCAGAGGGAGATAGGTATCCTCCTGGCAAGTGGTATGAAACCTAAAGACATTATGAAACTCTTTCTTTTAGAGGGAGGGATTCTGGGAGTTATAGGAAGCGGAATAGGATTTATTCTGGGAGGAGGCCTTGTATACCACTATGAGAGGGTTGGAATACCCCTTCCAGATATGGCCCAGAAGATGAAGACCACCATCCCCCTTTCAGACAGGATCTACGGCTACTTCGATCTGAGGATGAATCTGATCTTCTTTCTCTTTGGAGTAGTAATAGCCACTGGAGCTGCCCTCTACCCTGCCTATAAAGCTACTAAATTAAATCCAGTGGATGTACTGAGGGAGTAGGTGATGGAGATGCTGGCAGTTGCCGTGAGAAATTTAAAGAGGAACAGGAAGAGGACCCTCCTCACAGTTATTGTAGTGGTGGTATCCACCATGGGGATGACCTTTGGCCTCAGCTGGATAGAGGGGGAGAAGGATCTCTTTCTGGAGACGGGAAGGAGAGCTACCGGGGATGTGAGGATAACGGCCCTGGACTATGACCTGAGATCCAAAAGCCTGGACCTGGAATCCAATATCTCCCACTCCCAGGCGGAAAGAGCAGTAGGGGAACTTCCCATGGAGGTTGTGGGTACTGGAAGGATAAGGTTTGGAGGTCTGGTCTACTTCGGTCAGGAGAGCGAGAAGGCTTCGGGAACCGGAATAGAGGAGAGAGACAATGAGATTATAGGTTTTGATAGGTTCATCTATGAGGGGGAGTTTCTTAAGGGGGATGATGAGATTCTTATAGGTGAAAGGGTCAGAAGAAAGCTTGGTCTCAACTTAGGAGATGAGGTGGCCCTTTTGACGGCAACGTGGAATAAATCCCTTTACTCCCTGAACTATAGGGTTGCAGGCTTTTATAAGATGGACAATACCAGGCTGAATAAGAGCTTCTACATAAGCCTTGGAGGGGCACAGAACCTCCTTGATATGGAGGACAGGGTAACAGAATATCTAATCTATTCCAGGGGAAATGAGGAAAGGATAAAGGAGGAACTTGTCTTTTCCATGAGGGAGGAGGTGCTTATAAAGAGGTGGGATGAGATAGGGATGAATGAAAACTTCAGCAAGATCCTTCCAGTGGTGCAGGGGATCTTTCTGATCCTTTTCTCCACCCTTGCAGGCTTTAGTACCTCCAACACCATGCTCATGGTGGTTTTTGAGAGGAGGCGTGAGATCGGCATACTCAAGGCACTGGGTATGAGGGAGGGAGAGATAAGAAGACTCTTCCTAATGGAGGGAGCTATAATGGGAGGGGTAGGTTCCCTCCTTGGGGTCATCATAGGTGGGGCTCTGGCTGTGTATCTGGGAAGGGTAGGGGTAGATTTTGGAGATATGCTGGAAGCCTTTACCACTGAGCTTAACATAAAGGGAGTGATCTCTCCCAGACTGACCCTGACCACAGTGCTCCTGAGTTTATCTGTGGGCCTATTTACCTCCATAGTTGCCACCCTTCTGGCAGTGGCCCCAGAGGTGAGGAAGGAAGCAGCTATGAATATGAGGATTGAATAGAAGATTGAGTAAAAGGAGGAAGGGATGAGGATCTTATTGCTGTATTTTATCCTTATAAATATGATCTTTTCCATGACCCCAGAGGAGATCCTTCAGCGTGTGGACTACAATATGACCCCGGACAGTGTGAGGTACAGGGGGGAGATGGTTATCCACAGAGGAAAGAGAAAATACACCAAGAAGTTTATTATGGATGCCATGGGGGCGGAGAAGTCCTTTATAGAGTTTACCTACCCGGCCAGGGACAGGGGGACAAGGTATCTAAGAAATGAAAGAAACCTGTGGATATACATGCCCAGCACATCGAGAACCATGAAGATCTCGGGACACATGCTCAAGGAGAGCATGATGGGGAGCGATATATCCTACGATGACCAGACCGACAGAAATAAGTATAACATCCTCTACAATGGGGAGATAACCGAGGAAACAGAGGAGTACTACGTACTGGACCTCATAAGGAGGGAGGGGGAGGAGGCCAAGTACTACAGGCAGGTCCTGTGGATAGCCAAGGATACCCTCACCATAAAGAGGGGGGAGATGTATGCCAAGACTGGCAAGCTCCTCAAGGAGCTCCAGGTGGATGAGATAGAGCTCATAGGGGACAGGTACTATATAACCAGGTTCCGTATAGATGATAAGCTGAAGAAAACCTCCTACACGGAGCTCATCCTGAGGGAGATAGAGATAGACCCCGAGATATCGGAGTCTACCTTTACATTAAAGAACCTAGAGAGAAGGTAGCTGTGGAATGCTGCCTTTTTTTATTCGTTTACGTTTTTTAAAATGAGAATTGAGAAGCTTATTTGAGAAAATAAACAAGTGCTATATACTCTATTGAAGAAAATTAAAAATGGCATATAGATTAGCTTTACTTTTAATAGAAGAAAAAACGTATGAGTTTTTTAGAGCAGTTATAAAGTTGTAAGCTGTGGAAGTGTTAAGTGATGTGGTAAGTATGAAAAGATATGGAGGTAGCAGGGATGGTTCAATCAAAGGAATGGAACTGGTCAGAAGTAACAATTGACATATGGAATATACCTAGCGAGGATGTCTATTACTATCTTCATAGATGGAAATCACTGGATTTTTCGACCTTTTTAGATATGGGATGTGGTCTGGGAAGACACTCCCTTTTATTTGCATCAAATGGATATAAGACCTATGGATTAGATCTGTCCGAGTATGCACTATCAAAATTAAGAGAGGGAGCAAAGGAGAAGGGGGTGGCAGTGGAAACTCAGGCTGGAGATATCAATGAACTGCCATATGAAAGGGAAAAATTTGACTGTCTTTTAGCCTACCATGTCATCTCCCGCACTGATACAGATGGGATTAAAAATATTGTCGATGAAATTAGAAGGGTATTAAAGACAGGGGGAGAATTCTTCGTAACTCTTTGCTCAAAGCGTAGTCCCTCATATACAAAGGGAAGCAACATTGGTGTTGATTCAAATACAATAATAAAGATGGAAGAACCAGAAGTGGGGATTCCTCACTATTACTGTGAGCTTGAGGATGTTAAAAATTTGATGGCTGATTTTGAAGTTATAAGAATCCGGCATATTGAGGATATCTATGATGATACATGCAGTTGGCACTACTTTGTTCACGGCAGGAAAAAGTAGAAAGATATTTGAATTAGCCGCAGGCAGGCGTCTAATTTTACAGAAGGGTCGGGTACTGTATTACCAGGTTCCGTATAGATGATAATCTTTCATTCTTTGCTCACCCAAAGAACGAAACAAGAAAGGGTGCCTCTGTCAGA
>CAYSGC010000045.1:0-16359 GCA_964430145.1 uncultured Fusobacteriaceae bacterium
TCATCCGATGTAAGTTCCCTATATCCCAGCTCAGATATATCTCTTCCCAGCTTAGATGCCAGATATTTTCCCATTGCAAAGGATCCTCCAAGGACCTTAAAGGCATTTAACCCAAATCTATAGGATTCGTCCTTTAGGTAGATCCCCTTTACTCCAATGTGATCAGCAAGATTTTCAAGGTCTGTCAGAGGAGTCACTGTATACTGTTCAAAGCTCTCATGGAACTTTTTTGCCTTTCCAACCTCCTCCCTGCTCAGGAATTCGATGCACTCCTTAGAATTTTTCTTGGGAATATTGTTTTTTGTCCACTTGATATGCTTATCCATGTCACTCTCCTTATAAATTAAATTCATTTTTATTGTCTCCACCCATCTATATAGCAATTTTTATGCCAACTTTAGGATTTATTTTTTTGTTACTTTCTCTTCCTATCCCTCTAATTCAAAGACCTCCATAAATTTCAGCAAATAAACTTTAATTTCTCATTCAATACACAAATTTTAAATATCGTTATTTTTATCAATTTGATAATTCTCTTTATCATTTTGATAATGTCTATTTACCGTAGATACTATTAAAAATTTCACATAAAACAAAAGAAACTTTTAACTTTTTTATCATTTTGATAATTACACCTTTAAATCTTTCATGTCTATGAAATTTTTCTTATTTTTTAAGTAGACGCATCATAACTTTTCACCCTGGCAACCACTTAAACCCCTTATTATTTCATCCTTTTATATTTTGCATACTTTTCTTAATATTAAAAAGAAGCGTGACACTGGATCCTGATAACCAGTTGGAAGACTCGTCATTTCACTTAGATTTTTCATAAATTCTATATTTTTCTTAGCAATAAAAAAACCGGGCACCCTGCCCGGTCTCTAACTTATCCTGTATTTTTCTATCTTTCTGTATAGTGTGGCTATCCCGATCCCCAGCATCTCTGCTGCCCTGGTCTTCCCCACGGTATCCCGTCCGCAGAGATTTAATGCGTCTATAATGAGCCTTTCCTCTGCCTGGGCTATGGTCTGAATGCCTCCCCTTTCATCTGAGAGTCCTTCATCCACAGGATCTTCCTCACTGAGTATATTATCTGGAAGCATCTCCCTAGTTATGACTCCCCTTTCATCTGAGAGGTTTATCATAAACTCCACTGTGTTCTCCAGCTCCCTTACATTCCCCGGCCATGAATAGTTCAGAAGAAGCCTCTTGGCCTCCCCATCCACTGTATGGACATACTTATTCAGAGCTTCATTATACTTTTCTATAAGTTTATCCATTATAAGAAGAATATCTCCCTCCCTCTCTTTGAGGCTTGGGATCTCCACTGGAATTACATTAAGCCTGTAGTAGAGGTCCTCTCTGAATTTTTTCTTCTCGATCCTCTCCTTGAGGTCGATATTGGTTGCTGCTATCACCCTTATATCCAGGTCCATAAGCTTATTGGACCCTATTCTCACAAGTTTCCTCTCCTGGAGAACCCTCAGTAGCTTCACCTGGAGGTAGAGGGGCATATCCCCTATCTCGTCTAAGAATATAACTCCCCCATTTGCCAGCTCAAACTTCCCCATCCTGCCATTGGGGTTAGCTCCAGAGAAGGCCCCCTTTACATATCCAAAGAGTTCACTCTCAAGGAGGGCATCTGGTATGGCAGCACAGTTAATGGCTATAAAGGGCTTATCCCTCCTGTCTGAATGGGCGTGGATAGCTCTGGCTACAAGCTCCTTACCGGTTCCGCTCTCCCCTGTGATTAGTACCGTTGATTTTGTAGGGGCTACTTTTATTATCTTATTCTTCAGCCGCCCCATGGGATAGGAATCTCCTATTATACTCTCTATATTTATTGCTCTTTCAGAGGATAATTGCTGATACTCTGCATTCAGCTTCTTTATACTGTCAAATATAAATGCCCTGTAGGATTCCTTTGCAATGGAGGATATTGCAAGAACTTTTCCTGCAAGAAGGTACTCCTTCCTGTCTATAACAACCTCATAGATCTCCTTACCGTAGATATGCTCCTCCTTGGTTTTTAAAGAGATCTCATAGTTCAGATAGTCTGGAGAGAGCTTCAATTCCTTCATAGCTGAATTATTTATACTTATAACCCTGTCTTCAGCATTTACTACTATTACTCCCTTATCCATGCTGTTTAATATCTGGTTCAGTATATCCCTTCTCTCCTTGCTTATTATATTTTCATCATACTCATACAGTTTTATTGCTATAAACTCACTGATCTGCTTTACAAACTTCAGATGGGAGTCCAAGTTTTCCAGGACCCTTTCCCTCTGGGAGTCCGTTGCACATACCAGCCCTATCACTCCTACTATCTCTCCCCTGTAAAATATAGGTGTGGATATCTCCAGCTTCTCCAGACAGCTCCCCTTATCTGCACACCCCATACAGAGATCATCCCTTCCCGGTTCCTTTATAATGTGGGAATCTCCGGTAGCCAGCACATCTCTGTACACACTTCCCTTGGCTGGTATCCCTACAGCCTTCTTATATATCCCCGTCCCGGCTATCCTGATCATACTGCTGTCAACTATCTCTACCTCCACCTTCATAACAGAGGAGATTACCTCTGCATACTTTCTCACATGCCCCCTGACCCTGTTAAGGGTCGTTTCATTGATATCTATCTCCATCCATCGACCACCTATCTATTCATTTTATAACTTTCTGGAATTATATCCAATCAAAGGGATCCCCTTCCCGCAAAGGATCCCTCTCTCCTTCCACCCAGGTAGTGGTTGTATCCCCACATCACCGTTACAGTTACTGCCACAACTATCAGCAGGAGCTTATTGGCTGTTCCATAGTCCCCCCTCTCCACCGAGGAGTATATTGCCATAGGGATAGTCTGGGTTCTTCCGGGTATATTCCCTGCTATCATGAGGGTAGCCCCGAACTCGCCAAAGGCTCTCCCAAAGGAGAGAATCCCTGCTGCCCCTATATTTTTTTTTATAAGGGGAAGGATCACGTATCTGCACCTCTCCCACCTGTTTGCACCCATCTCATAGGCTGCCTCTATATACTCCCTCTCTATGCTGAGGAGCCCTGCCTTTATACACTGGTATGCCATGGGGAGGGATACTATGACCCCTGCCACTACCCCTGCTCTCCAGGTAAATACTATCTGAATCCCAAGATCTCCAAGCCAGGATCCCAGCCACCTCTTTCTTCCAACTGCTGTGAGCAGGAGGTACCCCAGAACCGAGGGTGGAAAGAAGAGCGGAAAGGAGATTACGGCTTCCATTATCTTCTCCCTCCTTCTCTCTCCCCTGTGGAGAAAAATAGCCAGCATAAATGCTATTCCCACACTTATAACCATTGATATTCCTGCTATCTTAAGGGATAGTTTAACTGCATCAATCAACATTCTTTCTCACCTTGAATCCGTACTTCTCAAAAACATCCAGCCTGGTAAGAAGGTAGGTGTAAAACTCCTCTCCCTCTGGGTTGCTATTTTTTAAAACTCCTCCTGAGTAGACTATCTCTGGGTAGAGGTCCTCAGGTATCTCATAGACCTGAAGATTCCTTCCCACTAGGTAATCCGTTTTATATACAACAGAGTAATCCACCTCACCCATGTGGGCATATGACATGGCCGACCTTACATCCTTTGTGAGGAGGAGGCCCTCCTCTACTTTCTTCCATATCCCTGCCTTCATAAGAGCTTCCCTCGCACATTTCCCTGCAGGAACAAAGCCCGGATCCCCTATTGCTATGGTTCCCTCCAGCTCATCAAGACTTTCTATCCTTCTCTTGCCAACAACTGTGAGGGTATTTCCCAGAAGGTCTCCCCCCTCCTCTATATACCCCTTCCTATTCAGTTCATCGTAGTAGGACTTGGAAGCAAGGAGAATCACATCAACCGGTGCCCCCTCCTCTGCCTGCTTCTTGAGGCTTCCGGATCCTCCGAGATTAATTCCTACCTCTATCCCTGTGTCCCTGTTGTAATCCTGTGCTATCTCCTTTATCCCTTCCTCTAAGCTTGCAGCAGCACTGACAATAACTTCCTTTTTCTCCTCCCTGCCGCAGGCTGCAAGGACAAGTACCGTCAAACTTAATACTAGCAGCCTCTTCACCTGCATCCTCCCTTGAGGATAAGAATGGCTTCCAGTACCGCTCCACCAATACTTCTTGCCTTATCTGAGATGGTAAAGCAGTTCTCTACCTGCTCCCTCCTGGGATCGATATCTCCAATCTTGAGCCCCTTCCTTACCAGGTAGGAGTTTCGTATAAGTCCCCTTATAACCCCTCCCAGGGGAGCCCTTACCTCCATTTCTCCTATAGTGGCTACAACCTCTCCCTTTTCCACTATATCCCCTATCTTTCTTCTATTTACAATAACTCCCTCGCCCTCGCTGTAGATAACCCTCTCCCTTCCATAACCTCCTATAACTCCGGGAACTCCTGTGTTTTCCCTGGGTTTCCCCTGAAATATCAGCCTTCCCAGGTCGTGTCCCCTCATGGTTTCCACTGCAATATCCACATCTATCCCTGCTTCAAATCCAGGACCTAGGCCTATGGTTATGGGAGCCATCTCTCTCCTTGTTCCACAGTTTCTCTTGGCCAGTATTGCATCCACAACAGCCATGGGCTGCAGCTTCTCTATACTCCTACCCTGGGGATCTATGAGTACAGCTATCTCCCCACCTCTGTATATATCCATGGCCTCCTCTGTATCTCGGGCATACCTTGCCCTGCTTCCCTCTAACTCCACGGCACCATCATATATAGCCTCTCCGAAGCACACCCTTCTCCTTATAAAGGAGGGGTTCTCCACCTCCAGGGCCACTACAGGAAAGCCACACCTGTGAAGCTTCTGTATCACTCCCGACGCTATATCCCCGGCTCCCCTTACCACTACTAAATTTTTCATAAGTTAATCCTCCCAAAACTTGCCTATACCTAAACTCTTAGCAATCTTTATGCCAAGATCTAACTTTTTTCTTTTCACCTATTATCTTCTCTGCTCTCAGGAGGTCCTCAACAGTATCTATATCCATAAACTCATCCCTATCTGAAAATTCTACCTCTGCTATCCTTCCGGCTTTTCTCATAACTTCCCTTCCCCCCATGTCCCCTGTAAGGTTCATGAGATCCTTCCTGTACCTTCCTGGGAAGATTACAGGTGAGGAGGGTACTCCTTCAGATACAGTCCTTGTAATAAGGTCTGTATCCTGAAAGGTCTGAAGAAGCTTTAATAAACTTTCTTCTTTAATCAGTGGCTGGTCCCCTGTAAGAAAGATCGTTCCCTCCCCAGAGGCAGCCTTCAAGCCTGCCTTTATACTCTCGCTCTGTCCCAGGTGAGCTTTAGTATTTTCTATATAGGTATATCCGTACTTACTGCACAGCCTTTCTATCTCTAGGCTTTTTCCTGCTACTACTATACTCTCCAGGGGAAGCTCCTTAAGGGTCCTTAGAAGGTACTCCACTACCGGTACCCCCTCTACCTCCTTCAGGAGCTTGTCCCCCTCTCCAAACCTCGTTGAGTATCCAGAGGCCATAATCACTGCGTCGACCCTCTTATACTTGGCTATCCTCTTTTCCCTTACACTTCCAAAGAAGAGGTTTTTCACATATTTCCCCAGTCTTAAAGCTGCTATTTTTTCAGAATCTTCCTCCACTCCGTTTAGAAAAAAAATTTTCTCTCCGTTGCACCCCTTAAAAAACTCTCCCCTCTGAAGGTATCTTCCAAGAACCTCCAGATCGATCTTTCTTTTCTCCTCTATATCAACCATCTGAAGAAAGGTATCCAGCCTGTGAACATTCTCCTGGTTAGCTCTTCTCCCCAGAGACTTTATATTAGCTACCCCTATAACCTTTGTAGCATAGAGTGGTGTAAGGGGTTCATCTTCCCTCCATCCCTTCATCTGCTTCATCTTGGCTCCGTCAGCCTCCACAAGGATATAGTCATACTCAGGGAGAAGCCCTTCAAGCTCCTCACAGTCAAAACCGTGAAGCTTTCCATCCATTTCCCCTCTGGCAGCTACAGTTATATTCTTCCTTCTTCCAAGGAACACCTCATCTCCAACTACTAATTTTTCATACTCATCCTTAGAGGGTTTATATATCTTGGTGGTGGTGGTCACAAGAACCCTTCCCAACTCCGATAGCTCATTAGCCAAGTGAAACATGAGGCTGGTCTTTCCTCCACCTCCTGTTATAGCCACTACATCTCCTCTCTTTATCTCAAAGGTATCCTTAAACATCCCCTTCCTCCAATCCTCTCTATTACAGAAGTTATTATAGCACTATTCCTTTACCTCCTTCTAGCCCTTTTGCCTCCTTTCATTACTCCCATGGCTAGATAGAGTAAGAGTAAAAAAATAAGCTGCCTCAAGGGCAGCCTATTTGGATAAGTTTTTATAATCCTCCGGGGAATTAATATTTATAAAGTACTCTAACTTCTCCCTCGGGAGATCTATATACTTTACTTTGACCCCTTCCAGGACGAGGGATAACTTATATTTCTTCTCCCTTATGAACCTCTCTATCACAGGAATGCAATCCTTGCTATACATGGCACAGAGCATCTCCACCCTGCCGTCTATTCTGGGAACCACCACACCATATCCCTCCTGGGAACCTATCATCTCTATAATCTCTCTGGTTATAAGGGGCATATCGCACCCCACCACCATGCACCTCTGATGGGTGCTCACCTTAAGAGCTGTATATACTCCCCCCATGGGGCCTATATCCCTAACTAGGTCCGAATACATAGGCAGACCTGCCCTCACAAATACTTCAGGAGTATTTGTAACTATAAACTTATCTGCATCTCCCAGAGCTGCAATACTTCTCTCCAAAAAGGTCTTTCCCTCATATTCAAGGAGAGCCTTCACCCGATAATCCATCCGAGAATTTCTTCCCCCTGCCATTATGCAGCCATTCATCCTTCCTCTTCCTCCTAAAACAACGGATGCCTCCATGGAGACTTCCCCTCTAAATACCTTCAATAACTCCTCTATATAAAGAATAACACGATCCCCCTTCCCTCCCTAGAAAAAATTTCTCTGTGAACTTTATAATTTAATTCCCCTCTATTAAATAAAATCCTATGTCCATTAAAGGAAATTCAATCTTCCTTCTAACTACTTTAGTAACAACTTTCCCATACAAGAGTATTTAAATCTTAATCCTGACTCTACTTGCAATCGACCATTTTAAAAGTACTTCAAGCATTAATTTTGATTACTTTTAATAAATAAAAAAATAACTATTAGTGACAAGGAAATATTCTAATGGTAATAAGTAAAAATATTAATGATAGGGAAAAATAGTGAATTTTTTAAATAAGGAGGTATTATTTTGAGTTGTAAAAACGTACTGAGAGAAGAGTTGTTTGAAAAGTTAGAGCACTACATCCAGTCTCTCGACACAAAAAAAGGAGCTCTTATATCGGTTCTTCACAAGGGGCAGGAAATTTTTGGGTACCTGCCAATAGAAGTTCAGAAGTTTGTGGCCTTAAAGCTGGACATCCCCCTTGCTGAGGTCTATGGAGTAATCACCTTTTACTCCTTCTTCACAACAAAGCCCAGGGGGAAGCACCCTATATCTATCTGCATGGGAACTGCCTGCTATGTAAATGGTTCCCAGAGTATCCTCCACGAGCTGGAAACTGAACTGAGGGTAGGTGTGGGAGAAACCACTCCCGACGGTAACTTTTCCATAGATGTCCTTCGTTGTGTGGGAGCCTGTGGTATGGCGCCAGTTGTAACTATAGGAAGCAAGGTTTACGGTAAGGTGGAAAATGGCCAGATGAAAACAATCTTAAAGGAATATAATTAGGGGAGTGGGATATGATTAGGAGTATAGAACAGCTGAATGAGATAAAAAATAACTTTGTCGCTGCCAGAAAAAACAGGGTACAGATAAAGGTATCCATGTCTACCTGTAGTATCTCTGCTGGAGCAGATGCTCTCTACAAGTATTTTAAGGAGGAGAACTACATAAATGACCTGGACTTTCTAATCACCCCGGTGGGATGTATGGGACTCTGTCACTCGGAACCAACCATCGAGGTAGTTACTCCTGGAAAAAAGGGAGTTATTCTGACCAATGTGGATCTGGAGAAGGGGGAGAAGATACTAAAGGAGATCATTCATGAGAAGGAGATCCTGGAAGATATCGGTCCAGACAACAAGCAGATGAAGATAGCCCTTAAAAACTGTGGGTTTATCGATCCTGAAAATATAAGTGAGGTTATTGCAAATGGAGGATACTTTGCTCTTGGAAAGGTGGTTACCTCCATGACCCCAGATGAGGTAATCGATGAGGTAAAGCTTTCCGGACTCAGGGGAAGGGGGGGAGGAGGTTATCCTACCGGAGTTAAATGGAAGAACACCCAGTCCTCCAAGGCTACACAAAAATATGTGGTCTGTAACGCCGATGAAGGGGACCCAGGAGCCTTTATGGACAGATCTATCCTGGAAGGAGACCCCCACTCAATCATAGAAGCTATGACTATATGCGGCTATGCCATTGGAGCATCCAAGGGAATTGTGTATATAAGAGCTGAATATCCTCTGGCCATTGAGAAGCTAAAAAAGGCCATTGTAGATGCAAGAAGCAACGGAGTTTTAGGAGATAATATCTTTGGAAGGGATTTCTCCTTCGATATAGATATAAAGTATGGGGCAGGGGCCTTTGTCTGCGGAGAGGAAACAGCCCTCATCCACTCCATGGAGGGTAAGAGGGGGGAACCTACAATCAAACCTCCCTATCCGTCGGTTGAAGGGTACTGGGGTAAGCCTACCAATGTAAACAACGTAGAAACCCTGGCAAACATACCGGCTATTATAAATAATGGAGGACAGTGGTTCAGAGGAATAGGTACTGAAAAGTCTCCAGGCACCAAGGTATTTGCCCTTGCTGGAAAGGTTAGAAATGTGGGACTTATCGAGGTCCCCATGGGTACCACTCTGGAAGAGGTTATCTTTGATATTGGGGGAGGTATCAAGGGAAACAAGGAGTTTAAGGCTGTCCAGACTGGAGGACCTTCTGGTGGATGCCTCACCCAGGAGGACCTCAAGACCAAGATAGAGTTTGAAACCCTTATAGAAAAGGGGTCTATGATGGGGTCTGGAGGAATGATCGTTATGGACGAGGATGACTGTATGGTAGCAGTGGCCAAGTTCTACCTGGGATTCTCCCTAGATGAATCCTGTGGTAGGTGCACTCCCTGCAGGATTGGTACCAAAAGGCTCCATGAGATCCTTCACCGTATCACAGCTGGTCAGGGAACAAAGGAGGACATTCCTCTCATGAAGGATCTCTCCAATACCATAAAGAGGTCTGCTCTCTGCGGTCTGGGAAAAACTGCTCCAAACCCAGTCCTCTCAACCATTGAAAAGTTCCCCGATGAATATAAAAAGCACGTTGTGGATAAGAAGTGCCCTGCTAAGATCTGTATCGACCTGGTGCAGTTTACCATAACAGATGCCTGCATTGGATGTACAGCCTGTGCCAAGGTCTGTCCGTCGGAAGCTATCCTTGGTAGGGTAAAGGAGAAGCACTTTATCTACCAGGAGAGGTGTGTAAAGTGCGGTGCTTGTTATACTACATGTAGATTTAAAGCTATAAAAAAGATATAGAGGAGGGACCATGGACAAAGTTAAGTTGACTATAGATGGAATCGAGGTAGAGGCCAGCAGGGACTCTACAATATTGGAAGCAGCCAAGGAAGTTGGAATAAACATCCCCTCCCTGTGTCACCTGAAGATGGAGGGGATAGACTATGTTAACGACTGTGCCTCCTGCAGGATATGTGTGGTGGAGGTAGATGGCAGGGAAGCACTCTATCCCTCCTGTTCTACCAAGGTAGGAGAGGGAATAGATGTGGTGACAAACTCCCCAGAGATTATTCATGTGAGAAAGTCTGTCCTTGAATTAATCCTGTCAAACCACCCAAAGGACTGCCTTGTTTGCTCAAAGTCCGGCGAGTGTGAGCTCCAGGACCTGGCCAACCACTTTAAGGTGCAGGAGATAAAGTACAGCGGTGACATATCCACCTTTGAGCCGGAGTTCTCCCCCTCTATAATTAGGGATATGAATAAGTGTATCATGTGCCGTAGATGCGAGACCATGTGTAACAAGATCCAGACATGTGGAGTCCTTTCGGCAATAAACAGAGGATTTGAAGCTGTTGTAGCCACAGCCCACGAGTCGGACCTGGCTGAAACTGTATGCACATACTGCGGTCAGTGTGTAGCTGTATGTCCCGTGGGAGCTCTCCACGAGAGGGACTATACCTGGGATGTGGTCAAGGCTCTTCAGGATAAAAGTAAAAAGGTCATCGTTCAGATAGCCCCGG
Source organism: uncultured Fusobacteriaceae bacterium (assembly GCA_964430145.1). Taxonomy (GTDB): domain Bacteria; phylum Fusobacteriota; class Fusobacteriia; order Fusobacteriales; family Fusobacteriaceae; genus Propionigenium. Next base: position 10,331 of record CAYSGC010000045.1, read on the forward strand.
CGGTAAGGGTAGCCATAGGGGAGGAGTTTGGTTTTGTTCCTGGGACAAATGTGGAGAAGAAAGTTGCCACAGCTCTCAGACGTCTGGGGTTTGACGGTATCTTCGACACAAACTGGGCTGCAGACCTTACCATTATGGAGGAGGCTTCAGAGTTTAAGGAGAGGATCGAGAGATACTTAGGAGGAGACACCTCGGTACCCCTTCCCCTGCTCACCTCCTGCTGCCCTGCATGGGTAAAGTTTATCGAGCACAACTACCCGGATATGCTGGATATCCCCTCTACAGCTAAATCTCCCCAGCAGATGTTCTCAGCAGTAGCCAAGAATATCTGGACAAAGGAGATGGGAATCTCCCGGGAGGATCTCGTTGTGGTATCTATAATGCCATGTCTTGCTAAGAAGTATGAAGCTGCCAGGGAGGAATTTTCCGTGGACAGCAACAGGGATACAGATATCTCCATCTCCACAAGGGAGCTGGTTCATATGATAAGGGAGGCTAACCTGGATCTTCAGAGTCTTCCAGAGAGTGATTTCGACAAACCCTACGGCGACTATACGGGAGCTGCAGTTATTTTCGGGCGAACTGGAGGGGTTATAGAGGCTGCCACGAGGACAGCCTATGAATGGATCACAGGGGATACCTTGGAGAAGGTAGACTTTGAGGACCTTAGAGGATATGATGGATTCAGAGCTGCCACCGTCAAGGTAGGGGATCTCGATGTTAGAATTGGTATAGCCCACGGACTGGGAGAAGCCAGAAAGATGCTTGACAAAATAAGAGCAGGAGAGGAGCACTTCCACGCCATTGAGATTATGGCATGTAAGGGTGGATGTGTTGGAGGAGGGGGACAACCCTATCACCACGGTGAGTTAAGTATCATCAGAAAGAGAGCTGAGGGACTCAACTCCATCGATACCAGTATGGAGATCAGAAAATCCCATGAAAACCCCTATATCAAGGCCCTCTATGAAAAACACCTGGATAAACCTCTCTCCGAAAAGTCACACAAGCTTCTACACACCCGTTACTACTCGAGAGATAAGGTGTAGCTTTTAAGGAGCATGGCGCTCCATCCTTTTAAGCTTATGTAATGGCTTTTTATAATGTAGTTAATCTATAATTCTATACTTTCCTTAACAATAAAAAAGCAGGAGAATAATCTCCTGCTTTTTTATTATTTTTCCATCATTCCAAGAAGTACCTTTTCTGCTGTCACTGGAAGATTTCTTACCCTTACTCCAGTGGCATTTTCTACCGCTTCTGCTATTGCTGGAGCCGGGGTATTTATTACAACCTCTCCTATGGATTTAGCACCAAAGGGACCTGTAGGTTCATTGGAGTGTATAAACTCCACTCTGATGCTTCCAATATCCCTTCTGCAGGGAATCTTATACTGCATCAGTGTATCTGTTTTAACCCTTCCATCCTTATTGTACTGAATATCCTCATAAAGAGCCAGACCAAATCCCTGGGCTGTTCCTCCCTCTACCTGAACCCTTGCAAGGTTAGGGTTTATTACCTGCCCACAGTCCACCACAGAGAGGAAATCCACTACCTCTACCTCACCAGTATCTGTGTCCACCTCTACCTCTGCAAAACCAGCTATAAATGGAGGCGGTGAAGTTTCTCCTCCCCATGTAGCTGTGGTTATAAGCTGATTCCTACCCTCAAAGGATACAGATTTCAGTGCTATCTCTTCAAGACTGAGCTTATTACCTGCCTCGTCCTCCATAAACTTTCCGTCAAAGTGAAGGGTGTCCCTGTCCACACCCATAAACTTAGCTGTAGCCTCATAGAGTTCATTTCTCATCTTCTTGGCTGCCAGTATAACTGCATTACCAGTTACATAGGTACCACTTGAAGCATAGGCTCCCGGATCATATGGAGACCCGTCTGTATCAGCAGTGTGGATTATCACATCCTCCATCTCACACTCCAGCACCTCAGCTGCCATCTGGGTGAGCACAGTATCAGATCCCTGTCCCATATCTGTTACTCCGGTAAAGAGTACATAGTTTCCGTCATCCCCAAGTTTTATTGTAGCTGTGGCTGTATCTATGCCTCCGATTCCAGAGCCCTGCATAGTTACTGCCATACCTGCTGCCCTTACTCTTCCGTTTCCCATTACCCTGGGAGTCTTTCTCTCCTCCCAGTTAAAGAGCTCCTTACCCTTAGCCATACAGTCCTTTATGCTTCCGCTCACCACATAGGAATCCTCTCCTGGCTCCACAAGGTTTTTATTTCTTACCTCTGTGGGGTCCATTCCTATCCTTCTGGAAAGTTCATTTATGGCTGATTCCAGGGCAAAGGTTCCCTGAGTAGCCCCGTATCCTCTAAAGGCCCCCGCCGGCATTGTATTTGTATACACTACCTTAGCCTCAAACCTCATAGGTACCTTCTCATATAGCGGGAAGGTCTTAAAAGCCACCAGTGGTGTTACTGTAGGAGCGTGCTCCCCGTAAGCTCCCTTATCGGAAAGCCCCTTAATATCTATTGCCTTTATATTCCCCTCTCTGTCTGCTCCAAGCTTTACCGTCAGCTTCATTGCATGACGGGTAGTTGTACAGGTATGGGTTTCTCTTCTGTCGTATATTATCTTAGCCGGTTTACCCGTTATCTTCGTTACTATTGCCGGAAAGATCTCAGCAGCAGCAGTCTGCTTTCCGCCAAAACCTCCTCCCACTCTTGGCTTTATTACCCTTATCTTGCTCTTTGACATCTCTAAAGCCCTTGCCAGGTGTCTCTTTACGTGAAATGGTATCTGAGTTGAGCTCACCACACAAAGTCTGCTGTTGGCATCCAGGTAGGTGAAGGCTCTGTAAGTTTCCATCATGGCATGGATCTGTGGCTGCATATAGTAGCTCTCCTCTACTATCACATCACTTGCCGCCATGGCCTCATCCACTCCCTCCTTCTCCTGAAAGTAGCTGGCTGCTATATTTCTCTCCCTCTCCATTCCTATTGGGAAGTTGGTATGGAGCTCCTCCTTGTGTACCACAGCCTTGTTGTCTATGGCTTCCTCGAAGTTTATTACCGCATCCAACACCTCATACTTCACCTTGATGAGCTTCATAGCCTTTACAGCTGTTTTTTCATCTACAGCAGCTACTATGGCTACCTCGTCTCCCACATATCTTACATACTCATCTAGTATCCTTCTGTCATATGCAGAAGGCTCGGGATATGACTGCCCGGCCAGAGTAAACCTTGTCTTAGGTACATCGTGATGGGTAAGGATACACTCTACTCCCGGTACCCTTGATGCAATACTTGTATCTATATCTATTATCTTGGCACTGGCGTGGGGAGATCTCAGAATCTTAATTACCAGGGCATTGTTATTTATATTCAGGTCATCTGTATACACTGGTCTACCGCTTACCACAGCCAGGGCATCTACCTTTTTAACACCTCTATTTACTACTCTCATCTTAAACCTCTACCCCCATATACTTTTTGATCGCTCTCAGCTGTGAAACATAGCCGGTACACCTGCAAAGGTTACCGTTGAGGTAGTGTTTGATCTCCTCCTCCGTTGGATCTTTGAGCTCCCTCTTCATTGCAAGAACCGTCATGGTAAACCCTGGAGCACAGAAACCACACTGTTCTGCTCCCTCATCAGCCATAAACCTTGCAAACTCAAGGGCTTCATCCTGAAGAGCCTCTATAGTTGTAATCTTCTTCCCACTTACCCTTACAGCCAGGGTAGAACAAGAGAGAACCGGCTTCCCCTCTACCCACACAGTACAAAGACCGCATGAACCTGTATCGCATCCTCTCTTTACACTGAGAAAACCAGCCTTTCTGAGAGTATCCACAAGATACTCATCGGGGTCGATGGCAAAGGCCATCCTCCTGTTGTTAATAGTAGTCTCTATAAGCATCTACATTACCTCCCCTAATGATCTCTTTACCATAACCTTGCATATAGCCTCTCTGTACTTCCCAGAAGCTCTCATATTATCTGTAAACTCAAGCTCCTCTGCTGCAAGCCTTCCCGCTTCCTCTATACTTTCAGCACTGAGGCCCCTCTCCTCTATATACTTCATAGCTTCTGTTGCAAGAACTGCTCTTCCAGGTCTTGCCCCCACCACAATCCTTACATCTCCCTCTAGATTACTTGCCACAACATTCAGCAGGGCGTAATCGCTGTTGCTTCTTCTTATAGTCTGATAGTTTCCTATTCTCCTATTTTTTTCAATACGAACAGCCACAAGGATATCTCTCTTTACATCGGATTCAAGGAACTCCTCCAGCCTCATCTCTCCTTCTCCCTGAAGGATCACTGAAGTATTCAGAGCCAGCAGAGCCGGGATAAAGTCTGAGAATCCATATCTTGAAAATACAGTAGCTCCCACAGTTACCACATTTCTCAGCTGAACTCCAACAATGTCCATTACCGATCTGGCAACTACTCCCCCAAAGTTATTTAGCAAAATCTCAGAGGTCTCTACACTTCTGAAGGTCGTCATAGCCCCTATCTCGATGTATTCTTCCTCTTCCCTTATGTAATCTAAGTTCAAAGCTGACAGATCCACAGCTGTAGCCAGGTTTCTGTTCCCCATCCTCAGATATGCTGTTCCTCCCAGAATTGCATTATTTCTGTTTTTCAGTAAAACTTCATAGGCATCATCTAGAGATGTAGCCAGGTGATACTTTGAAAACGTAAACATCCTATTCCTCCTAAAACCTTATACAAAAAAACACCTATTCCCATAAGTGAAGGGAACAGGTGTTATAACTCCTAATAACACGTGTTTATGCCTTCACCCATAGTAAGTCCTTTCCGGGGACTCGTAGAGACGCCTAACCATATTATAGGCATATATGAGTGCTTTTTATCTAACTAGAATTATAGCATATTTTGCTCCTTTTTCCAAAAACTATCACCAATTTAAGGATTTTTTAAAGAACCTCTCCTTTTACTGCATTAATCAAATAGAGTTAGGAGATTCAGGCTTCATCGGTCAGCTGAAATATCCTCTCTAGGACCTTCTCGTACTCCCCCTCTGCCTCTACTCTCTCCCTATGTATCTCTGCAAGAGCCATATAGTCATTCTCTGCTGCTATCTCCCTGGACTCTATATCTTCAAGTGTCCGGAGTAGAGACTCCTCCTTTTTCTTCAACTTCTTGAGTTCCATCTCTCTTTCCTTCTCCTCCCAGTTGTCCCGTACCCTGGTGTCCTTCTTCCTTTGAGGCTTTAAACCATCCTTTTCCTCGCGGGTATTTTTCTCAAGATAGTAGTCGAAGTTACCGGGATATTCCACAAGGGATCCGCCCTTTAGCTCCACTATCCTCTGGGAGATCTTGTTGAGAAAGTATCTGTCGTGGGATATAAATAACACTGTCCCGCCAAAATCCAGAAGAGCCTCCTCCAGGGTTTCCTTAAATTGAAGGTCTAGATGGTTGGTGGGTTCATCCAGGATGAGCAGGTTAAAGCCGTTATCTATCATAATGGCCAGCTTGAGTCTGGCCTTCTCTCCGCCGCTGAGAGAAGCTATCCTCTTATTCAGGTCCTCCTCAAAGAAGTGAAATCTTGCCAGTTTCCAGTGGATCTCCTCCTCTCTGGCACTGCTTCCCTCCTGTATACCTCCTTTAGGGTCATAGTGTAGTCCTCAAAGGTCAGGTTTTGATCCAGGTAGGCTATTTTCAGGTTGCTTCCAAGGGTCACCCCCTCCTCCTGACCCATGATCATATTTAGAAGTGTAGTTTTACCACTGCCGTTTTCCCCTATTATCCCCACTCTCTCTCCCAGATAGAGGTTAAAATTTATCCCCTGAAAGAGGACCCTTCCTCCAATGGTCTTACTAACATCCTCTACCACAAGGACCCTCTTGCCGCTTCTCTTCCTCATCTCCAGGTCCAGCTTAATCTCCCTTTCATTCCTTGGACGCTCTAACCTCTCCATCCTCTCTATACGCCTTCTCATATTCTCAGCCTTAATGAACATAGACTTGTTATCAGCTATACTTCCCCAGTGCCTGAACCTTCTTATGGCGTCCTCCATACGTTTTATCTCCTTCTCCTG
>CAYSGC010000046.1:0-16322 GCA_964430145.1 uncultured Fusobacteriaceae bacterium
ATAACTCTGGTCCAAGGATGTCCTCAACATATGACGGATAGATAAATCCGTCCTTGTCATTTCTTCCGTTTTTAGAGATCTCCATTACCCCTGCATCATACACAGACTTCAGGAAAGCATTTCCATAGTCAAAGAAGTAAGTTCCCTTCTCAGTAAGGGCTTTGATAAGCTCATAGTGTCTAACTAGAGTCCTGTCCACAAGCTCCTTAAACTTTGCCTTGTCCCTTCCAAGAAGCTCTGTTCTCTCCTCAAAGGTTAACCCCTGCGGACAATATCCTCCCTCATATACAGCGTGACAAGATGTCTGGTCGGAAAGAAGGTCTATCCTCTCATCCTTCTCAACTGCGTACTCTAGAAGATCCACTATATTTCCGTGATATGCCACAGCACAAGGCTCTCCAGCTGCCATGGCTTTTTTAGCCATCTCAAAGGCCTCCTCAGCTGTCCTAGCTACATGAGTTACCCATCCCTGGCTTCTTCTTGTCTCTATTCTTGAGTAATCCACCTCAGCTATTATGGAGGCTCCCTTTGCTATTACACACGCTTTACCCTGAGCTCCACTCATTCCTCCAAGACCAGAGGTTACAAATAACTTACCAGTAAGGTCTCCCTCCTGAGGAACTCCGCAGAAAAGTCTTCCTGCATTTAGGATAGTTGAGTATGTTCCGTGAACTATTCCCTGAGGCCCTATATACATCCATCCACCAGCTGTCATCTGACCGTAGTTGGCTACTCCAAGCGCCGCTGCTCTAGCCCAGTTATCTGGGTCATCAAAGAGTCCTACCATCATGGCATTTGTTATTATTGCTCTTGGCGCTGTCGGGTTTGACTTAAAGATTCCCACTGGGTGTCCAGAGGATACAGCCAGAGTCTGATCCTGGGTAATCACCTCTAGGTACTTCTTGATCAGTCTGTACTGCATCCAGTTCTGACACACCTGACCAGTTTCTCCGTAGGTAACAAGCTCATATGGATATAGAGCTATCTCAAAGTCTAGGTTGTTGTCTATCATTACCTGGATAGCCTTCCCCTCTGTACAAGCTCCCACATACTCATCTATAGGCTTTCCAGTAATATTTCCCTCTGGTCTGAATCTGTAACCATATATTCTTCCCATCTCCATAAGCTCATCTAAAAATTCCGGTGCCAGCTCAGCGTGATACTCCTCTGGAATATATCTGAGGGCATTCTTCAGTGCCAGCTCTATCTCATCTGGTGTAAGGGTCAACTCCCTCTTTGGAGCTCTTCTAAGTCCCTCTATAAACTTGGGAGTCTTGCTAGGTATATCCTCAGCTGTCAGCTTGATCGTCATGGCATTTGCGATATTCTGGTTCATCTTCTTCTCTCTCCTTTTTATGTTTTATTCTTTGATTTTATTGGAGGTACCCCTCTCTCTTTATGGCCTATCTATATGTTGAGCTCACCTATAGCCTTCTCTACAGCATCTATAAGCTCCTCGCTTATGATAACCTTCTCTGTCTTATTTATATCCACATACATTACCCTGTCCTTGTCCAGCTTATCCACGTACTTTCTTACAGCCTTATAGGCCTCCTCACTTCCCTTTCCAAGTCCCCTGTCTCCTCTGAGGTCTATTCCCTGGCAGGCTGCCATGATCTCCATAGCTACCACCTTTCTAGCATTTCCAAGGATCTCTCTGGCCTTTCTTGCAGCTATTGTACCCATGGATACGTGATCCTCCTGGTTAGCAGATGAAGGTATAGAGTCCACACTTGCAGGGTGAGCCAGTACCTTGTTTTCCGATACAAGGGAAGCTGCACTGTACTGAACTATCATATATCCTGAGTTTACCCCTCCATTCCCCACAAGGAACGCAGGCAATCCAAAGTTCAGATTAGGATTTACAAGTCTCTCAAGTCTTCTCTCAGACACATTTGCAATCTCTGAAAGGGCTATTCCTAGGAAATCCATTGGAAGAGCCATAGGCTGTCCGTGGAAGTTTCCTCCGGAGATTACCTGATCCTCATCTGGGAAGATAAGCGGGTTATCTGTTACAGCGTTTATCTCTATCTCCACCCTTTCCTTTATGTATCTGATAGCATCTTTGCTGGCTCCATGGATTTGAGGTGCACACCTTAAAACATATGGATCCTGTACCCTCAGGTCTCCCTGCTCTGTGGTCATCTGGCTGCCCTCAAGTATTCTAAGGAGGTTTTTAGCTGTATCTATCTGACCGGCATGTCCCCTTACCTCATGTACCTTATGGTCATATGCACATGTGATTCCGTTCAGTGCCTCAGATGTCAGTGCGCAGGCTATATCTGCTGCCTTAGCCAGCTTTTCACTGTCATATACAGCCAGTGCTCCCACAGCTGTCATTACCTGAGTACCATTTATAAGAGCCAGTCCTTCCTTAGAGGACAGGTTTGGCAGGGGCTCTATTCCTGCTTTTGCAAGAGCCTCCTCACTTGTCATCCTCTCCCCCTCATAGAAAGCTTCTCCCAGTCCTAAAATTGTAAGGACTATATGGGAAAGAGGTGCAAGGTCTCCCGAAGCTCCCAGAGATCCCTTTTCAGGTACTACCGGATGAACTCCTCTGTTTAACAGTTCCACCAGCTTCTCCAGAGTTATCCTTCTGATTCCGGAGTTTCCTACACACAGGTTTGCCACACGGAGAAACATTATCCCTCTTACTACCTCCTCTGGAAGGGGTTCCCCAACCCCGCATGAGTGGCTTATAATCAAGTTTCTCTGAAGATCTGCAGTTTCAGACTGAGACACCACTACATCTGAAAACTTTCCGAATCCAGTGGTAATCCCGTAGGATACCCTCTCCTCATCCACATACTTTTCCACCAGGTCTCTGGCCTTCTGAACCCTCATCCATGCTTCATCACAGATCTCCACCTGATATCCATTCCTTGCCACATCAACAACGTCTGATATTGTCAGCCTTTTTTCCCCTACGATGTACTTATTCACACTTCTTCCCCCTCTTATCCGAAAGTTATTAAAATGATTTTAAAAACTAAGTAAAAAAATATATCTTCTCTTAAATCCATTCCCAATTATTTATTACAATGAAAAAACCTCAGATAAAAATATATTATATATATACCATTATTAACTATAGTTATAATAAGCCTCTAAAGATCATTTCTATTGACTTTTGCAACCAGATGAAAATGTCCACTATTGACTCACAAGTAGGAAAATAGTATAAAATATATTGATAAGACTTATTAATACTGTTTTAATAAGTGGCTGGAGGTAGTTATGTACCAAAAAACGATAAGGGAAAACAATGAAAAGAAGATCTTTCACTTTGTCTATAAGGAGGACAAGGACCTTTGCATTGCTGAGATCTGCAGCGAATTGGATATGAGCTTTCCAACTGTAAAAAATGTCCTCTATAAACTCATGGATAGGGGAGTTATTAAAGAGAGTTTAAAAATAAGCAGCGGAAACGGTAGAAAGGCTCAGGCCTACTGTCTCAATAAGAATTTTTGCTACTCGGTGGGAGTAAGAATTGATTCCAGAAAATTTAAGTTTCTCCTTGTGAATGAGAGGGGAGTGGTTACCAAGGAGCTCTCGGTGAGGGAGTCCTTCCATGAAAAAAACCTCATTCCCAGGCTGGAGGAGGAATTGGAAATCTTTCTGGACTCCATCCCTTCAGAGATTAGGGAAAAGATCCTGGGCATAGGTATAGCCATACCTGGGGTAGTGGATAAGATTGGAAGAACCCTAGAGATAGGCACTAACTTCAAGGTAGGGGAAGATGAGATCGATGAGCTCTCCCGGAGATTAAACCTCAAGATTCTGGTGGACAATGAATCAAACCTAAGTGCCATTGCAGAAAAATTTTTAGGAAGCGGGGAAACCTTTTCCGACTTTATAACCCTTGATCTCAGTGAAACTATCAGTATGGCAACCTTCAGGGAGGAGAGTAACTACGGCAACTTCTCCTTTAGAGCTTCCAGAGTGGAGCACATGTGCATAGATATAGATGGAAGGTTGTGTGAGTGTGGTCACAGGGGATGCTGGGGGACCTATGTTTCCGACAAAGCTCTCCTGAAGAGTTTCAGAGGTGAGTTTCAGGAGATAAAGAGATATTCAGATATCTTTAAGGGGGAATATCTGGAAAGCGAAGCAGGGCAGAAGCTTCTAGATGATTATGTGAGGTACCTGGCTGTGGGAATAAAAAACCTCATCTTCCTCTACAACCCAGAGAGGATAATAATCACTGGGAATATCTGTAGATACAGGGATTTAATTGTGGAGAAGCTCCTGGATTACATCTACAGGGATCACATCTTCTTCAGGGGAAGGGACACCATAACCTTTTCAGATCTCAGAGAAAACAGCGGGACTTTGGGAGCTTCCATTATGCCCATTGTAGACAGCTTATTCTAATAGAGTTCTGGCATAACTTTAATCTTACTTTTTACTTTGCCGAGTATCTAAAGTTTTAAAGGCCCTAAATAAAAAGATAACCAATTGAAAAGCAGGCATAAAGCCTGCTTTTTTTTATCTAAAAACATTAAGAAGATATAAACTACTGGGTCCCTCCTCTTTACTTCTATAAGAAATTAAATCAATCCGGTGCCTATAGTTCAACCGTCCTTGGGGAAACTAACTTTCTTCCCTCCCTTCTTCTCTCTGAAAACTCATATATTCCTATGGATAAGACCGCTGTAGTGGGAGCAACTATTATAAGGGAGGTTGTCCCTATGAGGGTTCTCATTATCTCTGCTGCCATAAACTTTCCATTTAATATGGCATAGATGGATACCCCTCTGTCCAAGAGAAACATCATCATGGTGAGGTTCCCCCCTGTATAAGCCAGAAGAAGGGTAGTGGACATAGTCCCCACCACTGCATTTCCTATATTAAATGAGGATCTCAAAAGCTCCCTGGGAGTCAGGTTGGGATTAGCCTCCTTTATCTCCTCCAAACTCGCTGCCATATCCATAGCTATATCCATAGCTGCCCCAGATGCACTTAGGATTATGCTTGAGTAGAAGATCTCCCTGAAGTTCAGGGAGAAGTTCCCGCTTGCCAGAAGGGACTGTGACATGGGCATTGTAAATCCATCCAGCTTGAGGTGACCGCTGAAAAGGCTGGTCAGGGCTATGGATATCCCCAGACCTACCACTGTACCGCTAAAGGCTGCAACTCCCCTTCTTCCCACTCCACCAACGGAAAATATTATGATCGAGGTGAGAAGTATCAGGGTCACTATAGTCGTATGAAATGGGTTGCCCCCTTCCAGTATGTGGGGAACCATATATTTACAGAGAAGATAGATGCTGGCGAAAAATGAAACCAGGGATCTTATTCCCATTCCTCCAGAATAGAGGAGAAGCGCTCCTGAAAAGACCAGAAAGAGAACCTTGAGATAGGGAAGCCTGTAGGCAGAGAGTACCCTTCCCTCTAAAATCTCTCCCTCCCTGCTCTTTACTCCCACTACAACCCTGTCTCCCACCTCATATATCTCATCTATCTCCTTGTCTCCATTGACAAAGTTCACACTCCAGAAGGCCCTGCCATCCCTTCCTTCTACTCTGATCCTCTGTCCTCCTACACTTGAAACTCCTCTTGTTATAAGCTGGGAGTTATCCACCTCCAATACTTTTGCTACCATCTCCCTCTCACTCCTCAGATCCTCCAGGGCACTGCTCCCTAAAAATCCAAGGGATATGAGAAAGAGAAGCAGAACTACCTTTCCACTTCTCATATCCTCTCCTATCTGACCATCTCTATCAGGGTCTCTGCTATCTCTGTATTATCTATGAAGCCTGAAAACTTCTCTGCTCCCCTTCCCACTGCTGATAGTGGTATCTGAGTTCCAGTATGAGCATAGGTTGTGAACATCATGTTGGCCCTTCTTGCCAGTACATGAGCTGTGGCAACTGAGGTCGGGGTATAGTCTCCAAAGAGTGCGCTGTCATAATCTCCCCTGTCCTCTGTATCCATTGCCTTAACTATGGAAGCCTTCTCCTCTGCACTCAGATCTCCAAGCCCCATATTTTCAGCTATAAATTCAAAGTAAGCTTCTCTGTTTCCGTCATACTTCCTCTGAAGTACATCATCCACAGAAACCTTTACATTTTTAATGGCTTCAAGGTTAAGGAAGTAGTTCTTTCCGTATCCAAGTCCAAGCCCTCCAGTCTCGTGATCTCCCACTACAACTATGAGGGTTTCCTCTGGATATCTCTTGTAGAACTCATAGGCTTCCCCTACAGCCCTGTCCAGTGCCAAGGTATCGTGAATTACCGAAGCAGCATCGTTAGCGTGAGCTGCATGGTCTATCCTTCCGGCCTCCACCATCATAAAGAATCCTTTTCTATTCTTGCTAAGAACCTCTATTCCCTTTTTAGTCATATCAGCCAGAGACGGGATGTGATCCCTGCTGTTGACTCTGTCTATCTCATAGGGCATGTGGGAGCTTGTAAGGGCTGCAAATACTTTTTGGTTCTTCTCTACCTTTAAATTCATAAAGTCCTCAGCTGCATCCTCTCCAATGAATACCTCATAACCTTCCATTTCAAACTCCCCTGCGAGGTCTCTATCGTCCTTTCTCTTGGACCCCTTCTCCCCTTGAGGGATAAAGTTCCTGTATCCTCCCCCTGCAAAGAAATCTATCTTACTATCAATAAAATCAACTGCTATCTCATTTTCATTGTTTCTGCTGACATTACTTGATGCAAATACAGCTGGTGTAGCATGGGTAAGTCTTGTTGTTGTTACAAGCCCCGTCTTCATACCGTTTCTATTTGCATACTGGGCTATGCTTTCCACCCTCACTCCGCTTGGAAGCATGGATATCATTCCATTGTTTGTCTTGTGTCCCGTAGCAAGGGCTGTCCCCGCTGCTGCCGAATCTGTAACCAGGGTATTCAGTGAGTGGGTCGTGTTAATTCCTGCCACAGGGAACCGATTCATGAGTAGCTTCCCCTCTCCTCCCTCTACATCGGTCATATAGTACTCAGCTATCTGCCTCTGAGCCGCTCCCAGACCATCTCCAATAAACATAAACACATACTTAGGTGCTGCAAGAGTTATCACAGACACCAAGATATTCAGAATAAAAATAACTGCCTTCTTCTTCATCTTTACGCCTCCCTTAATTTTTAATCTGGAAGTAGTTTAACCCATCCCTGTAAAGGTATTATTAAAATCCTGTAGCAGTTATGAAAAAGTGAACCTGATATTTATTTTGATTTTTTTACATGAACTTTACTCTATCCAGACTCTATCAAACAAAACCTTTATCTATATCTAATTAAAATGGTTATATCTCTAGTTTATCCTCTGTCCTATTGAGATCCTTCTCCCTCCCTTGGAACTCCCCTAAAGTTATTTAAAAAAGTCCTTGCATTAAACCACAGTTTAACGCCTATACTGATCTCGGCCATAAGGGAAACTACCCCAAGACAACTGTATTTATATGAGTAAAAAATTTCAGGAGAAATAGATATGAAAAAACTAGTAGTAATTACAAGAGCAAGTAGTGGATTTGGAATGGTTCTTGCCAAGGATTTTGCTAAGGCGGGATAAGAAAAAGCTCCAGGAAGATCTCCCTGGAGCTTTTCTCTATTCCCTTGAAGTAACTTTAGGCAGCTGTCTCACCGATACAACTTACCCTGGATAAGTTATATTCTTGTAAAATATTAAAGAATTTAGTTAAAGATAAATTCTACCTGAGACTGGGGTTTGCTTCTCAGAACCTCAGAGATCTCTACGGAAACCTTCTCCTCTAAAAACTTCGACCTGAAGTATTGAAGAAGGTTTTCCCTTCTCCCCTGGATGATCTCCCTTAACTCTCCCTCCAGCACCTCTCTCTTGGTATTTGTCTTAAAGATCTTCTCCTCCTTCAGCCTCTCATTAAGGATATCCATCTCCCTTTCCAGATCAGTGAAAAGAATTAGTTTAACCTCCACACCCTCCTTTAACTCTAAAACCTTGGATATCTCATCCAGCTTTCTAGCCTCATCCAGTGTGAGCTCGCTGGAGAGATCGTCGTAGAAGATAGCGCTAACCCTTTCCTCGGAAAGTCCCAGAGTCTTGGTGATCATAGTAAGAGGGGAAGCTGCTGCCCTCACTATAAGGTTCTTCATAGCCTGAAGAACAACTCTGTAGATACGAAACTGGGGATCGTTGAAGTCACCGTAAACGGGAACATCCAAGAGAAGGTTGTTGTTCCTGTCCTTTAGGAGGTTTATTCCAAGCTTTAGGGGAAGGGCCAGATTGTTTCCGGTACTTTCTCCTGGGTGAATATTTTTAACCCTTATAACATTCTCTCCCCTAAAGCTTCCAGCATCCATCTTGATCTCTCCCTGATAGAACACCCTTCCAGACTTGATCTCATTGGGAAGATTCTTTCTCAGGATGGGATTGAAGTCCACAAGATCCAGGTTTGAGATATTAAATCTGCCATCTACATTTAATCCAGTGGCAGTGAAGTCCCAGTCCTCTACAAGTGACATTGCAGACTCACTCTTAAACCTCCCAAGACCTGTGAGCCCCCCCTCTAAAAGAAGGGTGAACTCCCTGTTTCTCTGAGAGGTGAAGTCCTTCATATCTACCTCTATATCCTTAAGGGTATACTTGAAATCCTCCTCTATGAGGTCCACCCTCCCCCCGCTGACCTGGAGGTTTTTCAGGAGAAGTAGTGGAAGCTTCTCCCTTTCCTCTGCCTTCTTTTCCTCCACCCCTGAGCTCTTTCCTTCCTCTGCAGAAGGTTCAGTTGTGGGATCCTGGGAACCTTCCTCCTCCCGTAGGGTAATCCTTGGTTTTGTGAGGTTTACCGAGGAGATAGCCACCCTATCCCTGGTAGCCTCATCCACTGAAACCCTTATCTCCTCCCCCTGGAAGATAGGTCTTCCCTCCACAAGGGATGCCTTCAGGGAGTTTAAGATTATCTCTCCGTCTATTGTGTAATCCCTCATCTCTTTAAGGGAAAGGTTTAGGATTCCAGTACCACTTCCCACGGAGTACTCCTCCTGGGATGTTTTCCCCATGGCACTGAAATCCTCGAGGAATATGATGTTCTTACTCCTTATCCTTTTCCTTGAGTAGGTCAGATGGGAATCTATATTCATAAGCCCTGAAAGCTCATAAGGAATCTCCTGTGAGAGTGTGTTCAGCTCTCTCAGATCCAGGGTGGATACTCTTACCCTTCCCCTGAACCCTATCTCCTCTAGGTCCTCTGGAGCCTTTAGATCCCTGGGCTTAGAAATTGACCCCTCTATCTTTACAGGGGTCCTCCTGTTAAGGGTAAGGGAGAGATCCACCTTGGAGCTCCCCTCATAGGTTCCGAAATCTTCCAGGGTAAGGTCTATTCCATTCAGAGAAGCCAGGGAAGTTTCAATGACACTATCTCCTATGGATAGCCTCTCTATAGCTACCTGTGGAAGAGTACTCCCTCCCCTCTCCTCCTCTGAAGAAGGGAAAATGGAGGCAAGGTGCTCCAATAGCTCCCCCTGGTTAAGAAGGAAGCTGTCCAGGGACAGCTCCTCTATGTGAAAGTTCCTGTTGAAGATATCCAGTGTAGAGAAGGTTATCCTCCCCCTCTCCATGGAAAGGAGTCTCTTCTCCTGCTTATTTAAGATATCCAAGTTGTTAATACTGCTCTCCCCTGAGACAAGGCAGGTATTTTCCGAAACCTTCCCCTGTACCTCCAGATCCAGGGTAACATCTCCAGACAGCTTTGAGAGTTCCAGGACCTTCTTGGGAAGAAACAGCTTATCGTCCAGTGCGATTTTCTCTCCCTTAAAGCCTCCTCCAAACTCTGTGGTAGAGTCGTTGTAGTGGAAATCAATATCCAGGTAGCTTCCGTCCAGAAAATCCAGCTTTGAAGATAGCTGGAAGAGGTTGTCCCCATAGGTAAGCTTAGGGGTCTTAAAGGTAAAGTTGTTATCTGCAGTGATCACTTCATCCTGGTAGTAGAGGGTAAAGCTTTCAATGGTTATATTTTCCAGCTCGATCCTCTTTAGGAATGGATCAACCTCCTCAGCTACCTCCTCCCCGGGATTTTTTTCCTGGCTTTCCTTCCAGTTCTCCATAATTTCTGCATAGTTTATCCCTTCAGAAGTCAGCTCGATCCTCAAGCTGGGGTTAACCAGGGTTATCTCCTGGATAAAAAGGGTTTTAAAGATAAGTTTCATGGGGTCTATATCTATATTAAAGGAATCAAAGGAAATAAAGGTGTCTTCCTCATTGGCCTCCATAATCTTAAAATCCTCCAGGTAGAGGGTAGAGGTCAGGTAGTTATATCTTACCCTTTCAGAAAATACCCTCCTTCCAGTTCTCTCTTCAAGGGTTCTTACAGCAACCTCTTGAATATATCCAGGGAGTTTACTCAGCCCTGCAGCAACAGCCAGAATAATAATGATCAATAATCCAAGCTTCGTTCTTCTCTTCATTCTGTCCTCCTAATCTCTATCTTCACCATAATTTAAAGGCCCCCTCAAGGAACCTATAAACTCTATAAATTAACAATTTTTTAATTATATCACACCGAGGAGATTCTAAGAACAGAATTCTTTCCCTAAAATAACCCCGCTATCTAACTCCTACCGACTAAACCTCTCTTATTGCACCTGGTACTAAAAAAGAACCCCCTAACAGGAGTTCCCTAGATAAACTTCCTCTATCTGCAACCTATCCGCTAATCTTAGAGTTTACTGCAGGGAGTATACCCCCTAGCCTCAGCTTCCTTTACACTATAGCTCCCCGCCACAGATTTAAGGTACTCGCATCCGGCTCTGTGATACTTCTTCCCGCTCTTGGTTACATATACAACTCTGTCTAGGCTGGCTGCCCCTACCTTTTTTTCACCATTTTTCCTGCCTCTTCTGTACTCCCAGGGAGCCACTGGGTTAGTACTCCTCCAAAGTCCCCCTTTGTACTTTCTGGCATGGGCTTCCGCCTCCTGAAGATCCCTGTCCTCCTTGGCATAGTGCTCATACCACCATGCATACCCGGCTTCTACAACCTTCCTGTTAAGATAGTTCCTGTAACCATATCCGTAGTATATCTTTCCCACCTTTCTTCCATACCTGTCTGTGGATACTACCTCTACCTTGACCCTCTCTCCCAGGACCCTCTCTGCTACAAAGACCTTGGATTCCAGGCCGTACTCCTGGGATATCTCAGGAGCATCTATCCCGTAAAACCTCACCTTACACTTCCCCGTGGAGGTCTCCAGGTGAAGGGTGTCTCCATCACTTACACGACTTACTATTCCCACCAAGCTTTGAGCCATGGATATGCTAAAAACCAATATAAATATTACTGCACCTGTTATCTTTTTCATCTCATCTCCTAACTCCTTCTGCACACTTCTCTTTTATGCCTCTTCTCTAGGTTGCAGCCCCCCTTTACCTTAGGCTACTTTCCCATCCCTGCTCCCACTCTCTTTATTATCTGAATGGGATAGGTCACAGCGATCCCCCTCATAAAAACTCTGAGGGCAACCTCTGAAGCGGTGGCCCCCTCCATAATCTCTATCCCTATCCTTATAAGATCTGCTACAGATCCAATTGTACACAATAAAAAAACTTCTAAGATCATCTCACTTCCGCCCCTCTTTCCTCGGTAATTCTTATAACTTCAAGAGCTTTGTCAGTGAGAAGTATCATCCTTCTTCTCCCCCTAGCTGTCCGTTCTATAAACTTTCTCTCCTACAATACCCTCAATCTCTTTATGGTAAGTCCCCTCTTCAGTCCATGCTCTCTTTCAAGGGTAGTGAGGGATTACCTTCCAGATCTGCTGCAAAGAAGGATAAGCATGTCGTGCCTGGGCAGTCCAAATCCATCCCTCACAGACTTTGCAATTTTTTTGAAACTTTAAGTAAGTCTTCTATAGGCACCCCATAACATTCCTTTCTAAAAAGGAAATTATACCATCTTACGCTCTGTATGACTATAGTTAAATAAGTTAACAATACATAAAACCCAATGTAGCCTTACATCCTGACAATAGTCTAAAACATTAGTCACTCCACGTAGTTTTTATAAATTCTATACTTTACCTTAATAATAAAAAGACACTTATAAAAGTGCCTAGGATCTGAGAAGCTAGTTATTTCAAGGTTTCCCAACTTATGAACTTCCCTTTAACTTCTCCGAGGAGATTTTTCCTCTGAAAAGGCTCTTCTTCATCCTTCTTTTCATAGAGTACATCCTGTTATCCGCCTCTATGAGTAGCTTTTCCACAGACTCCTCATTTTTATCTGAGGATTCTGCGATCCCATAGCTCACAGATGCCCTATATCCCCTTGAAGAGGTTTCATTGTAAAGGGCTATCCTTCCCTCTACCCTCTTCATAACCTTAACTGCGCCCTCTATTTCACACTCAGGAAGGACTACTAAAAACTCATCTCCCCCCATCCTGGCTACTATATCCGACTCCCTTACACTTGACTTGAGGATCTCAGAGATATCCTCTATAAGCCTGTCCCCGCTCATATGACCATAGTTGTCATTTACGGTTTTTAAACCGTCGATATCCACAAAACACACCGACAGACTTCTCCCCCCTCTCCTTGAAAGAGTATAGTGGTTTTTTAACAGCTCCAGTCCCATCCTCCTGTTATAGGTATTGGTCATATCATCCATAGTTGCATAGTACTCCAGCTCCCTTGTCTTCTCGCTTATCCTCTCCTGAAAATCCCTTGTTCTTCTCAGAGAGAGAAAGGTAACCACCCCTCCGAAGAGCACTCCTAAAAGTACAGGAAGAATAAAGAATGTTTCCTTAACCTCTATTCCATTTACCCTGAGGTTTATTGTTCCCATAATCAGTATAAAGACCGTCATCAAAATAATATTTATAGTTAAAGACCTCCATGCCTTCATCCTCCTATCACTCCCCCATAAAAGATAAGGTATCCCAAGTAATTCTCAGGCCACCACTAATAGTATACTTTATCAACTGTTATTTTTCCAGGTCTCTTCATCTCTTTACTTCACAAAACCATCCCTGGATAAAGAAAAAAGCACCCCCAGAGTGCTCCTTTCTCTAAAACTGATTTTTTAATAGATCCTCCCTTCTAGATCTACTCCTTGATCTCCTTTAAAACCTCCATTATCGTTTGGTAGACCTCCTCACGGATAATCCTTCTCAGGTCCTCCTCCCTCATCTTCTTAAACTTCCTCCCTTTCTTGGATTTTTTTGCCCCCTTCTCTGCACAGCTTCCCAGACTACAGTAACTTAACTCTGCAGGATCAACCTCTCCCTGGGAGATCTCCATGGGACAGCAGAGAAACTTTTTGTCTGAAGCAGTTCTCCCACACTTCTTGCAGATATATCTTCCGTCCCCTACCATGTCAAAGTACTTCTTGGGATCTCCACCTCTTATATCCTTATATGCTTTACACATCTTAGGCATAGCATCTCCTCCCTTCACCTAAATAATTATACCAAAATTTAAAAGGATTCCCTGTAAGCTAAGGAGGTAAAAAGTTTTTTTCAGAGAAGATATCAGTATGGAGGTGAAGCTATGTATTCCTTTAAAGGATTTTTTAAATATTTGGAAAAACTGGGAGGTGAGCTGGAGAAGAACCTGAAGGAGGTGGGCATCACAAGAGATCCAGAGGTTGTGCACAGGTGCAGGGTAGCCATCAGGCGGTTGAGGGAAGTTCTAGGGCTCTTTCAGTGTGCCCCCTCTCTCTCTCAGGAGATAAAGGAGCTGGCACAAACCCTGGGGCCCCTAAGGGATATCGAAGTACAGCTGGAGTTTTTGAGGGGAGTCGAACTTCCTCTGGATGAGAGGAGATCTATCCTCCAGAGCAAACTTCTAGAGTTGGAGCTTGAGCGGCTGAGGGTATCCGGCTTAAGCCCCGCCTTCTTCTCTGCTGAATTTCTTAAGAGAGTCTCTCATGGATCGGGCAGAAGGAAAGTATCCCCCTACAGGATCTATAAAAACCTGGTTAAAAGATCTAGGAGGGTGGTAGAGGACCTCTCCCAGGAGCCCTTTGAAAACTATCACAGGGTGAGAATAGATCTTAAAAAAGTCAGGTACCTCTTAGAAGCTGTGGAGGTGGTTGAACCCTCCTTCAAGGATTCCATAAACCGACTCAAGAAGTTTCAGGATTCCCTGGGGGATATCCACGATATGGTGGTGTGGCTTCAGGAGCTCTCTGACAGGGATGACCTCCCTGCACTAAGGAAGCTCCTTGAAGAGAGAAGAAACCTACGTATTAAGGAGTTCGATGAGATCAGGGGCAGTATCTACAGCCTTCTTGAGGATATCCTCAACACCTCTGTATCCCTTGTTACAGGTAAAAAAATCTCCTCCCTGGAGCTTCTTTCCCTACTATCCTCCAACGAGGAGAAGGAGGAGGCATCAGAGGCCCTGGCTCTCCGCCTCTCTCCAGACCCATCTCATGCTCAGAGGGTGGCTTACAAGTGCAGAGCTATCTTTTCCGCCCTGAAGGAGCGGCTGGAATTGACCGAGGAGGACCTTCACTGCCTCTACTGTGCCGCCCTCCTTCACGATATCGGCCACTATATGGGTGGAGATGAACACCACAGGGGCAGCTACACCCTCATAGTGAACTCCTCCTGTCTTCCCCTTAATATTTCAGAGAGGGAGAAGATAGCCATCCTTGCCAGAAACCACAGGAAGAAGCCCGACTTCTCCACAGACCTTTTAAAGAGGAGGGAGGTGGAGAGGCTAAAACCTCTCTCTGGGATCCTGAGGTGTGCTGACGGTATGGAGCTGGAAAGCTATGAGTATGTGGATAGATTTACCCTCACATTCTCGGAAGATACTCTCACATTCAGGGGAGGTCCGATAAGCTCTCTTCTTCAAGATAGGTTTAGGAGAAAGTCCTCCTATCTGTCTGAAATCCTTGGGGTGGAGATAGAGTATACCGAGAAGGACCCGAGTAAAAGCTAATTGCATCCAAATAAAAAATAGGCGGGAACTGTCCCGCCTATTTTTTTACTACCTCCAGCTGTCGTCCGAAGACCTCCTTAAACCTTTTCCCGGACATGAGCATCCTGCTCACCTGTACATCCATAAGCTCCCCTGTGTCGATACAGAACTTAACCCTTTCATCATCTATCTCCACGTGGAAATCCTCCCTCCTCATAAGGAAGGTCCTGTTGAAGATCTTGGAGATCCTCAGGATTATGGAGAGGTAGGTAATCTCCTTGAGGTCCCTCTTCCCCAGGAGCTTGGTGTAGTTTTTATGAAGGGGATTAAGTTTTTCCTGCTGGGATACGATGAGGGCTGCCTTTACAAGATCTTTATGGCTGATTCCCCTGAGTTCCGCATTTAATATCATATAGAAGGAATGGAGGGGATAGTCGTGAAAACTCACACTGACTCCCACCCTGCCCATGTAGCATATCGTCCTTAGGATCTCCTCGGGAATCCTTTCCATCCTATGGAGAGGAGCCAGAGCCTCCAGTATTTTAGTGAACACCCCGTAGACCCTCTCGCCATCCTCCCTCGAGAGGGAGTAACGCTCCACAGTATCAAAGAGAGAGGTCTCAAAAACATCCTCAAAGGTTCTCCCATACTCGTAGAGCTTCTCATAGAGAACCCCCTCCCTTATACCGAAACCACTTATAACGGCCCCGCTAAGGTTGGAATAGGCGATAAGCTCCCTTATGGCACATACGGCCCCTGTGAAGATGTCCGCCCTGGACCTGGCTAGGCCGGGAAGGATAAGCTTATCCTCATAATCCATCCCCTTGGTCTTTCTGTACACACTCTCCACCTCCTCTAGGTTCATCCTGTAGTCGTGAAGAAGAAGAAGGGGATAGTTTGTCATTAGGGAGTGCACCTTGGCTAAGTTACGGATAGTCCCTCCCACACCTATGAGGGGGATCCCCTCTGCCTCCCTGAGCCAGGGTACCCTGGAGTACTCCCCCCTTATATACTTTTTCAGCTTTTCCTCCTCCTTGCTGCTCAGAGAGTCCCTTACCT
The DNA here is from genome assembly GCA_964430145.1 of uncultured Fusobacteriaceae bacterium. Classification (GTDB taxonomy): domain Bacteria; phylum Fusobacteriota; class Fusobacteriia; order Fusobacteriales; family Fusobacteriaceae; genus Propionigenium. Next base: position 15,905 of record CAYSGC010000046.1, read on the forward strand.
TGGCTACCTGGGAAAGGGTTACCGATCCAAAGTTGAGGCTGATCCACCTGTAAACCCTTCTGTTTTTGTACCACACCAGCTCTGTGCTGGCTCCCCCCATATCCATGAGGATTCCCTCTCCAACCTCCAGGTTGTTTATGGCCCCCTTGAAGGAGAAGAGAGCCTCCTCCTCACCGGAAAACACCCTTACATCCATACCCAGCTGCTCCCTCACAAGATCTAGAAGAACATTGGAGTTCCCTGAATTTCTCACAGCAGCTGTGGCAAAGGGAATTATCTCATCTACACCATATCTCTCACATACCCTCTTAAAGAGCATGAGGGTATGAAAGGCCAGATCCATCCTCTTTAACTTCATCTCCCCCCTTTCATTGACCCCGTCCCCCAGCCTGGGGCTCTCCTTTATATCCTCTATGGC
>CAYSGC010000047.1:0-9114 GCA_964430145.1 uncultured Fusobacteriaceae bacterium
AAAATGCCCCAAAGGGCTTGTAATACCCTTTGAGACAAATTTACCACACAATACAATTGTCGGAGGTCTTGAACTCTTGGTTATTTTCGCTGTGAGCAAAGCGAGGAAGTACCCTTAGAATATTTTTCAAGAGAGAAGTAACGAATTGGATTTTTTTGATTCAGTTTTTGTAGGATTAAAGAATAAATAGAATTGTAATAAAGAGCCTCTGATCAGAGGCTCTTTTAAGTTGGCATAAAAAAGTAAGGGTGTGATATAATATAGGAATAAGTAATATAAAAATTGACTGAAGACAGTCGTCGGATACCACAGAAAAGATGTAGCTTTATTCCGTCGAACTATGCAGGTTCAATCTTGAGCCTGGAAAAGGAATGGAAACTCTGTGAGAAGTAAGAAGCTCATTATGTAACAACGTTAAAGTGCTTTAACGTTGCGGAAAAGTATAATAATTAAAATTATTTACTTTTCACGAGACAATTGTCGGAAGTTTTGATTTTTTGGATACCTTTGTATGCCCTGACCAAAGGGAGGAAATGCCCTTGGGTTACAAGACAAAGGTATCGAAATGTATATTTAAGGAGAATAACTATGTGCGATGCAATATATATACACGTACCCTTCTGCGTAAACAAGTGTGAGTACTGCGACTTCCTCTCATTTAAGAGCAGCAGCAGCGAGAGGGATAAATATGTGGAGTACCTTAAAAGGGAGATAGACCTCTACCCGGACTACAACTATGACACAGTCTACTTTGGAGGAGGGACTCCATCCCTTCTGAAGCCGGAGGATGTAGAGGGGGTACTGAAGAAACTCCATATAGCCGAGGGAGCTGAGGTGACCCTGGAGGTAAACCCCAAGACCGTGGACTATGATAAGCTGAAAGCCTTCAGGGAGGCGGGAATAAACAGGGTAAGCATAGGGGTGCAATCCTTCAATGAGAAGCACCTGAAGACCCTAGGAAGGCTTCACGACAGGGAAAGGGCCATAGCCACCTATGAGGCAGCCAGAAGAGCAGGCTTTAACAACATAAGCATCGACCTTATGTTTTCCCTGCCGGACCAGACCATGGAGGAGCTGAATGAGGATTTGGATCAGATTATCGGGATGAAGCCGGAGCATATCTCCATCTACTCCCTTATCTGGGAGGAGGGAACTCCCTTCTTTGAGAAGCTGAGTGCAGGGGTCTACCAGGAAACGGACAATGACCTGGAAGCAAATATGTATGAGGGGATAATAGAGAGGCTCAGAGGGGCAGGGTATGTTCACTATGAGATCTCCAACTTTGCTCTTCCAGGGATGGCTGCAAGACACAACAGCAAGTACTGGGAGAACAGGGAGTATGTGGGAGCAGGCCTTGGAGCATCGGGGTATGTAGACGGGATAAGGTATAAAAACTTGGTGGAATTTATCCCTTATTATGATAAAATAGATGAAAAAATAAAACCCGTGGAAAGTGAAGAGAGGGTAGATTCAGAGGCAGAGGAGGAGTACAGATTTATCCTGGGACTCAGGCTCCTGGAGGAGGGAGTAGAGGCCAGCGGCAGATACCTCGAGAGGTGTGAGGAGCTGGAGAGAAAGGGCCTCCTTGAGAGAAGAGGGGAAAGGTTTGTACTGAGTCAGAGGGGAGTATTCCTGGCAAACGATGTCTTTGAGGAATTTTTAGATTAGGGGGAAGAGATGAGCAAGAAGGATGTTATCAGACAGAATATAGAGGAGATCAGAGAGGATATTGCAAAGTATTCACCCCACCCTGAGAAGGTAAAGCTTGTAGCTGTAACCAAGTATGTAGGCACCGAGGAAATGGAGGGAGCCTTTGAGGCTGGAGTTCCGATCTTTGGAGAGAACAGGGTACAGGTGATAAGGGAGAAGAAGGAGCACTTTGATGCAACAGCCATAGGTGAGGAGATCCAGTGGCACTTCATCGGAAACCTGCAGAAGAATAAGGTTAAGTATATTATTGACTATATAGACCTTGTACACTCGGTAAATAAGCTGTCCCTAGCAAAGGAGCTGGATAAGAGAGCGGCCCAGCTAGGAAGGACTATAGAGGTTCTCCTAGAGGTGAATGTGTCCGGTGAGGAGAGCAAAGAAGGATATACAGTGGAAAGTTTGTACAAGGAAATAGAGGAACTGGTTAAGTTAAAAAACATAAGATATAGAGGTCTCATGACCATGGCTCCCTACTCGGAGGACGAGGAGATGATAAGGGGAGTATTCAGAGGGCTGAGTGAGCTCAAGGATGAGCTCAACACAAGGTACTTTAAGGGGCAGATGACCGAGCTGTCCATGGGTATGACCAATGACTATAGGATTGCTCTGGAAGAGGGTTCCACAATAATAAGGATTGGAAGCAAGATATTTTTTTAGGAGGTTGGACATGAGTTTTAAGGAAAAATTTAAAGTAGGATTTAAGGATATGCTGGGAGTGGGAATGACCGAGGAAGAGGAGAGACAGCTGGAAAATGCTGTGGACGAGGTAGTGGTGGATGAGATAGCCAATGTAGGCAGAGGGGTAGTAGAGGAGCTGAAGACCGAGTTTATAGCTACAAAGAACGAGGGAGTAGGTGTACAGGAGCCCATAGCAGTGGTTGAGAAGAAGCCTGAAGTCAAGAAGACCGGACTCAGCGGAAACCAGACTGTGTTTGTGGAGCCTAAAAACTACGGTGAGTGTAAGAAGATAGCCAACTACATCAAGGAGAACAAGACTGTAACGGTAAACCTTGAAAATGTAGACGGAGGAATAGCTCAGAGGATTTTGGACTTCCTTAGCGGAGCCTGCAGCATAAAGGGAGCCAACTTCATCCCTGTAAGTAAGAGGGTATATGTTGTGGTACCTGAGAGTGTAGAGATAGTTTTTGACGGGAAGGTAACTGAGCCTGGGAATAAGAGTATAGACCTGGAGGACTAGTCTAGATGAAGTTATTAAAGGAAAGTGCGGCTATTAGCCTGAAGCTTCTGAAGATAATGCTGCCTATAAGTATTTTAGTGAAGGTAGCGGGAAACCTGGGGATCATAGATCTTGTAGCCAAGGGGATATCTCCCCTTATGGGATTTGTAGGACTCAGCGGAGAACTGGGAATTGTGTGGGCCACTGCAATGATAACCAATATCTATGGCGGACTGCTGGTGTTATTTACCATGACCCAGAACAATGTATTCACTGTGGCAGAGATAACCATAGTTGCAAGTCTCATGCTCTTTGCCCACTCCCTCCCGGTGGAGCTCAAGGTTATTGGGGAGACGGGAGCAAAGACCTCAAAAATTTTAGCAATTAGGGTATTGTGTGCTATAATATCAGGAGCATTTTTAAACTTTATATTCAAAGTTTTTAATATGTATCAGGAAACTGCTGTATTCAGATTTACTGTGAAGGAATCTAAACCGGGAGTTCTCAACTGGATATCTGGAGAGGTAAGAAAGTATCTTACCATCTTTATGATAATCTTTGTTCTTCTGGCGGTAATGGAGGTTCTCAAGAGGATCGGAGTGATAGACTGGATAAACAGGAAGTTTTCCCCTGTTATGTCCTTTATGGGAATAGATCCGGGGCTTTCCCTCACCTGCATAGTGGGACTCACCATGGGAATAAGCTATGGAAGCGGACTTATCATAAGGGAGACTAAGGGAGGAAAGTACAGCCCGAGAGATCTCTTTCTTGTGGCGGTGTTTATGAGTCTCTGCCATGCCCTCATAGAGGATACCCTTCTCATGATACCCATAGGAGCTAAGATGGTGGGAATATTCTGGACAAGGATAGTCTTTGCAGTTATATTTACCCTGGCATTTAACAGGTTTATGCCCAGGGAGAGTGCACAAAAAGTTGTGGAAAGGATCCATAGCTAGCAGTGGATATTTTTTAAGGAAACTTGCTAGTTGTAGCATAGGAGCCTTATGCATTTAAAGGAGATGATAGAATGAGAGCATTAGCATTATTTTCAGGAGGACTGGACAGTGCCCTGGCAATAAGAGTAGTACAGGAGCAGGGGATAGAGGTTATCGCATTAAACTTTGTATCTCACTTCTTCGGAGGAAAGAACGAGAAGGCTGAGAATATGGCGAAGCAGCTGGGAATTAAGCTGGAGTATGTGGACTTTAAGGCTATCCATACAGAGATAGTTAAGAATCCTCCAAGTGGGAGAGGAAAGAATATAAATCCTTGTATCGACTGTCATGCCCTTATGTTTAAAGTGGCAGCTGGTCTACTGGAAAAGTATGATGCACAGTTTTTAATATCGGGAGAGGTACTGGGACAGAGACCTATGTCGCAGAACTACAACGCCCTTGGAAGGGTACAGAAGCTGGCTGAGGTGGACGATATTATCGTAAGACCGCTATCTGCTAAGTGTCTTCCAGAGACAAAGCCCGAGAAGGAAGGATGGATAGACAGAGCTCAGCTACTGGATATTCAGGGAAGAAGCAGAAAGAGACAGATGGCTATGATGGAAGAGTTTGGTCTTGTGGAGTACCCAAGCCCAGGTGGAGGGTGTCTACTGACAGATCCAAACTACTCAAATAGATTGAAGCTTATAGAGAAGGACGGATTCCTGGACGAGGAGCATTCATTCCTTTTCCACCTTGCCAAGGTAGGAAGAATGTTCAGAATGGGTGAGGGGAAGTACCTCTTCGTAGGAAGAGAAAACGAGGACAACCTGAAGCTTTCCGAGCAGAAAGCTCACGCAAGTCTTTATATTGTCGGAGCCGGAACTCCGGGGCCTGCAATACTAGGATTTGGAGAGATGACCGATGAGGACAGAAAGTTTGCCATGGAGTTATTCTCCAGATACTCTAAGAGTAAGGGGAAGGAAGAGATTCAGCTGTTACTAGACGGTGTAATTACCAAGGTAGAAGCAGTGGATCTGGAAGCCTTGGCTGAGAAGATCGGTAAGTACCAGTACACTGGGCAGAAGATTAAGTAATGTACAGTTCTTTTGTCTTGATACAAAAGAACCAAAAGATCAAGACCTACGATAATTGTCTTTAATAGTTAAGCAGACTTTTGGCGTGAAGCCGGACGACTATCTTCGGTCGGTTAAAAAAATATTAAGAGCACAGGATGTAAAGGTCCTATGCTCTTTTTTGTTGTGAAAGGAACAAAAGAAAGTCCAGTCCTTCGTAATGTCTTATTAGGTAGGATATTAATTTGCGACATTTGAAGGTTACAATCATAACTCTGTAGGGGAAGAGTAGGGACATCTTAATGTAACTCAGAATTTCTAAAGAAATCTGAGTACTGATAATCATAATCAGACAAATCTTCATTGATTATCAGCAACTTAATCTGTATAACGGCCTAGTAAACGCTAAAGGTCCAAAGTAATATCGACTACTTCAGACACCTTTTTTTCAAGAGAAAGGTGCAAAGTATATCTTAGGTGGGAAAGTATGATATAATCTTTAAAATTGACTTGGGAGGGATAGAGTGTGGATGGAAGAAAAATTTTAACGATATACTTGATATCTATAAATATAGTAACATTTCTCATCTTTGGCTGGGATAAGGTGCAGGCCAGGAGGAAGAGGTGGAGGGTAGCTGAAAGAACTCTTTTTTTATCTGTTATTCTTGGAGGTGGTCTGGGAGGAGTTGCCGGGATGAAGGTGTGGAGACATAAAACGAAGAAGTGGTACTTTAAGTTTGGTGTTCCTCTCCTGATGATACTGCAGGTGGCAGCAGCCCTATATATAAGATTTTTTATGGTGTAGGGAAGGATAGAGGTATTTTGGTGGAATAAAGTAAGTTAAGGGCTTGAGTTCCTTAAGTGGGGATATTGTTGGTGATAGGGTAGAGAATAGAGAGAATCTGAGGGGGATGAAGTTGAAGGGGATTAAATTTATATTGAAGGGTATAGTCAAGTTAATAGTGGTAGTGGCGGTGATTCAGGTAACTAGGGCCTACCTCTTTGTGAACAACGATCTGAAGCTCATGCCGTGGCACGGTGTGAGTGAGGTAGCTGAGCTGGACTACGACACCTATGAGGATGTGGAGAGCTATCTCAGGGATGAGGAGGCATTCCTAGAGGAGAGGTATCAGGAGGTAGAGGAGAAGAAGAAGGGGCTCTACAACAGGTATATAAGGGAGTCGGGAAGCTCCCCCTATGGTCATCTGGATACAGATGTAAATGCCTCCTTTGAGATGATACCTGAGAACATAAAGGGAGGGGTCCTCATGCTCCACGGACTTACAGACTCCCCCTATTCCATGAGGGATATGGCCAAGACATTCTATGACAAGGGTTACTATGTGCTGGCTCTGAGGTACCCCTACCACGGGACCTATCCAGGGGAGCTGCTGAAACTGGACTGGAAGGATTTCTCCAAGACTGCAAGGTTTGGGGCAAGGATGGTCAAAAGAAAACTGGAAGGTATAGATGGAGGTAAGTTCTATATGATGGGGTACTCCACAGGGGCAACCACTGCCCTCCAGTATATCGCTCACGATATGAAGGAGGACAATACTCTTCCAAAACCAGACGGGGTATTCTGGATATCACCTGCGATGGGAGTTAATCCTGCTGCTAAATTTGGCTTCCTGGATATCCTGACAAGTAAGATTCCTGGTTTTGAGAAGTTTGCATGGCTGGACATCTACCCAGAGTATGATATGACCAAGTACAACTCCTTTGCCAAAAATCCGGGGATCCAGGTGTACAATATCATAAAGAATGCCAGAAACAACCTCTCGAAGCTTACAGAGGAGGAGAAGGCAGATCTTCCCCCGGTCTATGCATATACATCCATCCAGGATGCCACAGTGGATGCTACGGCACTCTTTAAGGTGATCCGTGAGATGGGGAACAGGGACGGGGAGGTTATCATCTTTGATGCCAACAGGAAGTATAACGACTTCTATAAACCTCAGATAAGGGAGATCAACTTTGAAAGGGGTATTAGGGAGTCTGGTATCGTAAGTGACATAGTGGTAGTGAGCAACATAAGAGACAAGACCGAGGAGGTTTCTGTAGTGAGGGTAAGGGACGGTAAAGCCACAGAGGAGGATGCAGATCTGGATCTCAAGTGGTCGGGGTTCACCTTCTGCCTGGCCCACATCTCCCTGCCTATCTCCCCTGAAAACCCCCTCTATGGAAGGGGAACCCTTCTGGGGGAGCTGAGTATCAAGGGGGAGAAGGGGATAGTTACAGTGTCCCCAGATATGCTTCTGAGGCTGAGGTACAATGAGTTCTTCGACTACCTTGAGAGAAATATAGAGGAGAAGATAGATTAGCGAGGCTGCTCCCCCTAGGTAAGGGAAGCTAAAATGAATGTAGTAAATCTGAGGGAATGGAGATATTTTATAGCTCCATTCCCTTTATTTTATACGATAAATCTTCAGTGGCATGTGTATATAAACAGAAATAAATGCTATTAAAACAAATAGATAACAAACATAAAATGCACTGAGTTCTAAAATGTATTTACTTCAAATCGTTAATTGTTGGTTAATAAAAGTTTCTTTATACTTTACGCAAGGTGGCGATGATTATATAATGGAGGAAATCTAAAAATCATTAGTGAACAGGGGGAAGTATGAAGATAAAATTGAATTCAGTGAAGGAGCTAAGGAAGCTGACTCTCCAGGCGATAGTGGATCTCTATGAAAGTGGGGATCTGCTCAAGGAGCTACCTAAGCTGCCTAAGATGCTCCTTAGCGGAGAGAAGCCAACCTACAGAGACTCCATCTACAGGGAGAGGGAGATCTTAAAACAGAGGATAAAGGTATACCTAAATCTGAACCTGTATAAGGTCAGAGATATGGAGCTCTATGAGCTATTGGAACTGTTGCAGAAGAAGTTTAGCGGTGAGCAGATTCCCGCTGAATATGAGGGAAGGGACCACGCTGTTGAGGTTGTAGAGGAAGCCTGTGACCAGTGTCCAACGGGGCAGTACTATGCAACCGATCTGTGCAGAAACTGTATAGCCCACTCCTGTGAGGTAATATGTCCCAAGGATGCCATAAGTTTTGTCAATGAGAGAGCTGTAATAGATGCAGAAAGGTGTGTGGGGTGTGGGCTCTGTGAAAAAGCCTGTGACTTCTCTGCCATAGTTAAACTGTCGAGACCCTGCGAAAAGGCCTGCGGTGTGGGAGCAATAAAGGCCAATGAAAGGGGAGTAGCAAGTATAGACAGAAACAAGTGTGTTTCCTGCGGGGCCTGTCATTCAGCCTGTCCATTTGGTGCAGTGGAGTCTCCCACTCACTTGATAGATGTTGTATCCCATATAAAAAACAATAAAAAGGTTGTGGCGATGTTTGCACCAGCTATAATTACTCAGTTTGGTGCAGGGACTACTCTGGAGAAGATAAAATCGTTATTTTTAGAGCTGGGGTTCACCAGAGCAGTAGAGGTGGCCATCGGAGCAGATATGGTAATAGAGGAGGAGGCTCATGTAATGGATACAAGGAATGAGAAGATGACCACATCCTGCTGTCCGGCCTTCTATGAATATATAAAACTCCATCAGTCGGATATGGTGGAATATATATCCCACGTGGACTCCCCTATGATGGCCCTTGCCAAAAGACTTAAGGATGAGGATCCAGAGTATAAGATAGTGTTTATAGGGCCTTGTACTGCCAAGAAAGTAGAGGCGAAAAAGTACGGGGTAGTGGATGATGTGCTGACCTTTACAGATATATTGTCGTGGACAGATGCCAGGGGGATAGATATAGATACCCTTTCAAGTGAGGATATAGAGGGGAGCTATGACGGTTGGAACTTTGCCAGAAGCGGAGGGGTTGCCCAGGCTGTGGTAAATAAGTGTGAGAAGGAGCTTCAGTTAATTCAGATGGACGGAATTAAGGAGGGAGCTCAGGCCTTCAAGCAGTTCAGGCTGGCTAAAACCAATACCCTGTTGGAGGGAATGGGTTGTAAGGGCGGATGTATATGCGGGCCAAGTGTAATCCAGAAACCCCTTGTTGCAAAAGCCATGCTAACAAAGCTGAAGAGGTAGATATAAGAAAAGCTTAAAATAAAGAGAGCACAGGATTTTTAAATCCTGTGCTCTCTTATTTTATTTATTTTTCAGGTTTAAAATCTGGATTTTCATGGTTTTCGCTCAGCTGGGGAGCATCCCCATACTCCTCTATGGCCTTCCACGTAAGAACCCTTATCTTCTTCACCT
>CAYSGC010000047.1:9214-13813 GCA_964430145.1 uncultured Fusobacteriaceae bacterium
GCATCCCCATACTCCTCTATGGCCTTCCACGTAAGAACCCTTATCTTCTTCACCTTGTCCACTGGTCTGTAGGGAGCAGTGGAGCAGGTTCCTCCCTTGTTACAGTTGTCGCAGGTCTTCTCGAAGTAGCCGTTGTCCACCTCTAAATATCCCAGATCCTCCAACTTGTCAAAGAGAACTTCTAGTTCAGTGTTATCTATATCCATTACCTCCATAATCTCATCCTCGGTGGTAACCTCTGAGGAGAGAAGGAGCTTTAGCAGTTTAATTTCCTTATTCATATGAACCTCCTTAAATAGATTGTATTTCATCTGGGGGGAGGATGTCAAGGTTCCTTAGTATTGTGGTAAAAAATTATCAAAAAAATAAAAGATTTATGGTATAATTAATCCTGATATTTCCTTTTATGATATTGAAAGGGAAGACTGGCCTCCGCTAAGTGTCTTGTTGGTTTTGATTGGTGGCTGGTTATATTTTAGGATTATTATATTCACGGAGGAAGACAAGGACATGAATGAGAAGAAGGAAAAAAAGGTGTATGAATCAATAGAGGAGAGAATGAGGGAGGAAGGTATAAGCCGTGGGGCCATTGCCACTGAATCTCTCAGAAAGACATATAGAAAGAAGATCTGGACTAAGTTTGTAAAGGCTATAAAGGACTTTGATCTTGTAGAGGACGGAGACAAGATAGCAGTTGGAGTATCTGGAGGAAAGGACAGTCTTCTGCTGTGTAAGTTATTTCAGGAGCTGGCTAAGGACAGAACAAGAAAGTTTGAGGTAGCATTTATCTCTATGAACCCTGGTTTCGAAGCTATGGATATGGAGCAGTTTAAGAGGAACCTGGAGGAGCTGGATATTCCATGTGAGGTATTTGATGCCAATGTATGGGAGGTAGCTTTTAAGGAGGACCCTGAAAAGCCGTGTTTCCTGTGTGCTAAGATGAGAAGGGGGGTTCTCTACAACAAGGTAGAGGAGTTGGGATACAACAAACTGGCTCTGGGACACCATTTTGACGATGTAGTTGAAACTGCTCTTATCAACCAGTTCTATGCAGGTACAGTTAAGACTATGATACCTAAGGTAAAATCCACATCAGGGAAGATGGAGCTTATAAGACCTCTTATCTATGTAAAGGAAGCTGACATCATCAACTATACCAATAGAAACGGTATCGTGGCTATGGCGTGCGGATGTCCTATCGAGTCTGGTAAGGTGGACTCCAAGAGAAGGGAGATAAAGAACCTGTTAGCTGATCTTACCAAGGTAAATCCAAATATAAAGCAGAGTATCTTCAACTCCCTGAAGAATATAAATCTGGACTATGTAATGGGATACACCAGAGGAAATAAGAGGGACGTGGCTAAAGATGGCAATGAGAATAAGTAATATAGCTGATCTTCACGGGGTAAAGCACGAGAACTACAGGTTTACCGTGGAGGAGGACATCCTCAAGGTAGTTAACTCCAAGGAGAAGATAGAGTTTAATATAGAGTTTAATGAGAGCAGAAGGCTGAAGACTGTTAAGACCATCGAGAAGTATACGGGACTTAAGATAGAGCTGGCTGAGCTTGGTGACAGGGAGATCCTTTCCTATATAGAGGATAAGGGGTTTAGCAAGGTGATGTGGAATCCCATCGGAAAGGCTATGCACAAGTATAATATGGTGGAGCCTGGGGACAGGATAGCAGTGGGAGTTTCCGGTGGAAAGGACAGCATGACCCTTCTAAATGCCCTAGTGAGGATAAAGAAGATAGTAAACTTTGATTTTGAGATCCTGCCAATGCACATCCATCCAAGTGTGGACAGCGCTAAGTATGAGAAGGTAGAGGAGTACTGCAAAAAGCTGGGCCTTGAGCTTCAGGTATTTGAAACGGACCTGGCTAAGTTTCTCTTTGAGGAGAAGAAGCCTAAGAACCCATGCTTCCTCTGCGGAAGGATAAGAAGGGGGATGCTCTACAGGATAATGAAGGAGCAGAACATAAATAAGTTGGCTCTGGGTCATCACAAGGATGACATAATAGAGACCTTCCTTATGAATATCTTCTACCAGGGGAATATGTTGGCTATGAAGCCTGCCTATGAATCTGAGGAGTATGGGGTAAAGGTGATAAGACCACTGGCTCTTGTGGAGGAGAAGGACATCATCAGGTATGTGAAGAGGCTTAATATACCAATCCTTGTCTCTGAGTGCCCATATGAGACCAATGAAAACTCCAGAAGGCTTAAGATGAAGAACCTAATTAAGGACCTTTCAGAGGACAATACAGAGATCAGAAGTGTTATCCTCAACGGAATAAAGGACCTGCTGGTTTAAATGTAGATAAAGTCCATAATAATGGTATTTCTATTATAAAAAATGAGTGAAGACTCTTGATTATCTGTGAAAAGTGTTGTACTTTTTATAGAGGTGATCGAGGGTCTTTTTTGATTGGCAAAGGGGGGGAAAGGGATGTATTACATACCTGATATATATGACCTTACCAATATGGGGATAGTTGTATTTATTGTATTTGCAGTGGTCATTGTGTTGTGGGCAGTCTATGACTGGGAAGCAAAGAAGGATGACAGAGGTTACTACAGCTGGGATGTTTCCAGAAGGGAAGGCAAAAAATAAAAGATCCGTCTAGGGAGAGACGGATCTTTTTTTATATAAACATAGGTATCCCTTCAGGATTTGAGGGATAACATAAGTTGGGAGGCACTACCATTTTATCAGAGGTAACTCTCTTACCTGTGGAAGAGGACCTTACTTTAGAGGTTTTAAGGGAGATAAGTTCAGTGAGAGCAGGGGTATACTCCATAGTATCCATAGACCTTTTAACCTCAGCCACACCACCATTAAAATTTGATCTTAAAACTTTCTTCACATCTACCTCCTAAAGCAAAAGAGCGTTAAATACATTCTAATTAATATAGGAATATTATAGTAGATGTGAGATAAAAAAACTGTAGTGTATGCAACAGATAAAAGCAACGTGACGTTGCATCCTTGTAATCACTTGGAACAATCATTACTTTATATGATTTTTATAAATTCTAGACTTTACATTATATAATAAAAAAGGGAGTATGATGCTCCCCCTCTTTTCTAACTTTATGTAATTACTTTTATAATGGAATCAGTCTATAAATCTATGCTTTTTTTAATAAGAAGGCCGGGTAAAATCTCCCTGCCTTAAATAATTTAGTTAGTGAAAGCTTCCCTTCTCACTTTCTCTATCTCATCTATATACTTTGGCATCCTATCTCCCAGACGTCTGTATCCCTCCTCTGTGATAATGTAGTCTCCCTCGTGTCTCATGCCTCCAAAGTCAAGGTACTCCTCGATTCTGTCAAAGTTAAGGAACTCTGCATTTGTACCATCCTTCTTCCATTTGGCTATGAGCTCAGGGATGAAGTAGATACCAGGCTCAACTGTAAAGGCAAAGCCAACTTCCAGCTCCCTTCCGAGTCTGAGGGACTTAAGACCAAACTGGGTGCTCTTCTCCTCGCCGTTATATCCAACTATCCTTTCCCCGAAGTTTTCCATGTCGTGGACATCCATTCCGATCATGTGTCCCAGACCGTGGGGCATGAAGAGAGCATGGGCTCCAGAGGCAACTATCTCATCTACTTCCCCCACCATAAGTCCTCTCTCTACCATTCCTGCAGCCAGGGTTCTGCATACCTTCAGATGAACCTCCTTAAAGGTAATGCCTGCTCTAAGTACAGATTCAGCACTGTCATACATCTCCATAAGGAGGGAGTAGATGTCCGCCTGTTTCTCTGTGAATTTACCGGACACTGGCATGGTTGAGGTCATATCTCCGCAGTATCCGTTATCCAGTCTGGCACCGCAGTCCAGAAGAAGAAGGTCTCCTTCCTGAAGGGTGTTTGAGTGGTTGTGGTTGTGGAGGGTCTGGCCATTCCTTGTGCAGATGGTGAAGAAGGAGTGGGTAGCATTGAACTTCTTGGCAGTTTCAGCCACCTTGGCAGCAACCTCATGCTCCTTCATCCCAGGTCTTGCATATCTCATGGCAGCCAGGTGCATCTCCCTGGTTACGTTTGTAGCCCTTTCAAGCTCTGCAATCTCCTCCTGGGTCTTTACATTTCTCAGATTTGCCACTGCATAGGTAAGCTCCTCTGAGATATTTTCATTAACCTCATCTACCCCAAGGTTAAGCCACTTGGAGAGGTTGATTATATTCAGGTGTCTGTACTGGGAGGTGTAGTGGACCCTTCTCCCCTGGGAGTTTGCTTCTGCAAGGAGGGCAGTAAGGTCTGAAATCTCACCGGTTTCATCGATACCACACTTCTTTGCCTCTTCTCTAAGGAAGGAAAGTGGTCCCATCCATACAGTGTCATCTATTGTAAAATCGGTACCAAAGATATACTCTTTATTGTTATCCAGATCTATAACTCCAAAGAGACCGGCTCTGTCTATCCCATAGAAATAAAGGAATGTAGAGTCTTGGATAAAGGGATAGCAGTTGTCTGCATAGCTCATAGGCGATTCATCATTTCCGCAGATAAGGATGATCCCCCCTCCCACTGCTTCCCTGAGTTTTTTTCTTCTTTCCGTGTAGGTATCTCTTTTAAACATATTTTCCCCCTTTTACT
>CAYSGC010000047.1:13913-16141 GCA_964430145.1 uncultured Fusobacteriaceae bacterium
TTTTAAATGGAAGGTGAACACTATGGTAAGAGCTATGACATTTGCAGAAAAAAATAAAGACTTCGTAATAAGAAACCTAGTTGGAAGTGAGAGAACTAAATCCAAGCTTTTAGAGAGAGGTTTCTGTGTTGGAAAGAAGCTCTGCGTATTGACCGACCAGGACTGTAACTTAGTAGTAAAGGTAAATGAGAGTAAGTATGTATTGAACTTTTCCCTTGCCAATAAGATAATGGTAGAGGAAGCTTAGACAGATAAATATCAGCCTTCAGAGGCTGAATTATTTCAAAAAAATACTTTGAATATCAAAATAATCTATAGAAATGATTTTAGGGGGATAAAGAATGAAGCTTACAGAATTAAAGAGAGGCGAATCAGCTAAGATTGTAAAGATTGGAAGAATCGGAGAGCTGAAGAAGAGACTTGTGGATATGGGGATTACATCGGGAGAGGTAATCAAACTTGAAAGAAACGCACCTCTAGGAGACCCCCAGGAGTACATCATCAAGGGAACTGGAATAGCAATAAGAAAAGAAGACGCACAAAATATAGAAGTTTCTAAATAGAGGGGGATACAAGAAAGATGATTAAGATTGTTTTTGCTGGAAATCCCAATGTAGGAAAATCAGCACTGATAAATGAAATTGCAGGAGCTAAGCTAAAGGTAGGTAACTGGCCTGGAGTAACTGTAGAAAAGAAGGAAGCAGAGTTTGAGTATAATGGGCAGCAGATTAAGCTTGTGGACCTTCCTGGAGTATACAGCCTGAGTCCATATACAATAGAGGAGAAGGTAACAAGAGACTATATCCTTAACGAGGATCCAGATGTAGTTATAAACGTGGTGGACTCAACTAACCTTGAGAGAAACCTCTACTTGACTATGCTACTAAAGGAACTGGGAAAGCCTATGATAATGGCTCTGAACTTTATAGATGAGTTTGAAACCCTTGGATATAAACTGGATATGAAGAAGCTGGAATCCCACCTGGGAATGACAGTGGTGGCAACAAGCGCCCTTAAGAACAAGGGAATCAAGGAGCTGCTGGACAAAGCCCTTACAACAGCTGAGAAGCATCAGGGGCAAAAGCACCTGAAGTATGAGCTGAGATTTGACAGCTTTATCGAGAAGGAACTGACTGAGATCAAGGAAATGGTTGAGAAGGACGCCAGATTTGAAGGGGTGAGAGCTAAGTACTCCATGGACTTTATCACTATAAAGCTCCTGGAGCAGGACTCATACTTTGGAGAGGTCCTGGCTAGAGACCACTCTATAGATATGGCAGAGTTTGCAGGAGCAAATGTAGAAAAGATAGAGAACAAGTTTGACGAGGATGCGGAAACTATCCTTGCAGAGGGAAGATACGGAGCGGTAAAGGGTATCCTTGCCACTACTTTTACTACCTCTATGAAATCAAGACTTGACTTTACAGATAAGGTGGACAAGGTTCTGCTGAATAAGTACCTTGGACTGCCGTTGTTCTTTGTGGTTATTGCACTGCTTATGGGAACAGTATTTAACGGAGCTGCCCCTCTTCAGGACTGGGTAGAAGGATTTATCGGGGACTACATCGGTAAGTATGTGGGAATGGCTGTGGAAGGAACTCCAGACTGGCTTTACTCCCTTGTAATGGATGGTATCATAGGAGGAGTAGGAGGAGTAGTTGTATTCGTACCTCTTATGTTATTCCTGTACTTCTTCCTTGCAATTCTTGAGGAGAGCGGATACATGTCCAGAGTAGCCTTCCTTATGGATAAGATCATGAGAAGACTTGGTCTTAACGGTAAGGCCTTTGTACCTATGGTACTTGGATTCGGGTGTACTGTGCCGGCTATATATGCAACAAGAACCCTTGAGGACCACCAGTCGAGAAAGCTTACAGCGGTAATGGCGCCATTTATGTCCTGCGGAGCAAGACTTCCAGTATATGGACTGTTTGCAGCAGCATTCTTCGGACCTAGAGGGGGAGCTGTGGTAATGAGTTTATACCTTCTTGGAATAGTAGTAGCTATCCTTACAGGAATGGCTCTTAAGAACCACCCAGAGTTTAAGGCGGAGGACAGAGCACTTCTTATCGAGCTGCCTCCATACAGGGTTCCAAGCTTTAAGATGATATGGTCATCTACTATCACAAGAACGGGATCATACCTGAAGAAAGCAACTACGGTAATTATGGGAATCCTTATCCTTCTGTGGGCTCTTGTATACTTCCCAAATAACGGTGAAGCAGACA
>CAYSGC010000048.1:0-15982 GCA_964430145.1 uncultured Fusobacteriaceae bacterium
ATGAGATAAAGGAGTTCTATGAGATCTATCCGGAGGAGATCAATAAGTCCTTTGTGAAGTTTCACAGGATGATCCTGAAGCTAGATCTCTATGAAAGAAATAAGATCCTTCTTATTGGTATGGCCAGAAACGGCTTCATCTCAAAAAGTCATATAAACACAATAAACAATATGCAGGTCCTCATCTATAAGGGGCTCCTAGAGGAAGCTACCAACGCCAAGGAGGAGTGGGAGAGAAGGATTCTAGAGAGAAGAGCTATCAGGTATATAAGGCACTGTATAAATCCCTTTATATTAAAGCATGAGGATTAAAATCCATTAACTTCAATAGTTTTACAATTATCCAGTCCTTTCCTTGATTACTAAATAATACTGTTGTATTAAAGTAATTGAAGGGAGGATTTTTTTCTTTCCTTGCTAACCATATCCATAGATACAGAGACCATTGAATGGTATGGAGAGGGAAGGGTCAGGTGTATGATAGCTGAGATATTTTAAGGCTTTTTTATTAAATATTTATATCTATTTTTAGGAGACTTCATATTATTTTTTTGGTATAATACATAGAATTATTTTTATAGGATTCTAATTTGATTTAATAATTTGAGGTGAACTATGAGTGAACTTAACTTCCATCTAGAAAATCTGGCTTGGAGTATACTGTTATTTGTTATATTTTTTGTTATCAGAAAGGCCCTCTACAGGGGTATTGAAAGTTTTGGAAAGAGGAATTCCCTCTCCCTTGAAAGGATCATGAGAGCAAAGAGGTTTGTTACTTTCTTTGTGGGAATATCTATCTTTTCCGTCTTCCTCCTTATCTGGGGAGTACAGTTGAAGGAATTTTTCCTTATTATGGCCACTACCTTTACCATAATTGGTACTGCCTGCTTTGCTTCATGGTCAAACCTGAGCAATATCTCCTCGGGGATAATACTTTTCTTCAGCTACGATTTAAAGCACGGTGACAGGATCAGGCTCGGAAGTGGTGACAATAAGATAGAGGGAAGGGTCCATGAGATGAAACTCTTCTATGTGGAGATAATCACTACAGAGGACGAGGTAATCCTCTACCCAAACAATATGATGCTCCACCAGTCTATAACTATCTTGAAGAACTAGCTCAATAAAAAAGAGGCGTTTACTCGCCTCTTTTTTATTTTTCAATTATTAGTTCATCGTAACCTGTGCTCTCGTCGGGCTTCCTGGTAAACCTTTCCCCTGAAAGGATGCCAATAACCATCTCACATGTAGTGTTGATTATGTTCCCTTCCGCCAAATGCCCTCCCCAGGCCCTTCCCTCTATATCTCCATAGCTTATGTGCAGGTGAAGTCCATCCTTGGAGAGGGTCCCGTTGAGACTAAGTATCTCAAGATCCTCCTCCATCTCCTTCATACTTTCTCCGTCAGCCACTCTGAATCTAGCCTGGCTCACACACCCCACAGAGGACAGTACTATCCCTGCCCCTATATTCTCAGAGGTAACTATCCTCTCTATCTCTTCTTTTAGATCCATTCCCCTTGTCAGTCTTCTACTGTATACTCTCATGCTCCTCCTCCTCTCTTTAACTCATTCAAAATATACCTTATTTTCATCTTTCCTGTCTATAAACATATTTTAAATGAGCCGGGATATATTCCCGGCTCATTTAAATTAATTATCTTATCTGTCATTCCCCTACTTGAAAGATATCCCCCTGTTCAACCTCTCCCTCATCTCAGACACCTCTACTCCCTGCTCTGCTGCTACCTCCTTTAAGGTATCCTCTGGAGATACCTTCCCTGTAATCTCAAGTGCCTCAACTATCTCTTGAAAACTTAGACCGGTATAATCTGAAACCTCAGCCAGGGTCATCCTTCCCCTTAATGTTAAGCTCTCCTTTAACCTGCCTTCCTCTCCATTTTCTACTTTCTTAGAGGTGAGAGCAGCCACCACTTCTCCGATCTGATCATGGTCAAACTCTGTCCCAGCCGCTTCGAGGACTTTCTCACTATTTTTTATGGTAGTTTCAGGAGGAAGCTTCTCCATAGTAGTTCCTAGCTCCCTATACAGCCTCTCCAGTGGCACATCAAACCCCTCAGCTATCTGCTCTATACTCATCCATCCCCGGATATTGTCGGGATTTCCCCTTAAAACTCCCTCTAGAGTGCTGGGGCCGGTTTGATAGATTCCCATTACTTTAGTTATAATAATTACTCCAAAAAATAATCCTACACCTGATAATCCTGCCCTTCTGCCGCTAATCCCCTTCCCTGAAACACTTACCTCCAGAGAGTTTTGTATAGTGGGACATACCTCAACACAGTTCATGCAGCTCAGACACTCTCCCCTGCTATCCGCTCTTTCACTGGAAGATATATCTAGGGCTGCAGGACAGCTCTTATCACACCTTTTACAGTCTACACATGAACTCTTTTTCCTCTTGATCTTAAAAAAAGAAAGCCTTCCTACTATAGAGTAGTAGGCTCCCAGGGGACAAAGATATCTGCAGAAAAGCCTCTCATAGAAGAGGGAACTCAAAAGCATGGCTACCAGTATTCCAAATCCCACTGCATACTCCTTCAGCAGCTCCTCCATCCCTGCAGCAATGTGGTTGTAGGCAACAAACGGATCCATGGAATTTATTACCAGCTGACCCGTTCTCCATGTAAAATATATTATCCCAAGAAGAACCACATACTTCATATACCTCAGGGAAGCATCCCAACCCTTGGGAATACTATACCTTCTCTTAAAGATCTTCATTCCCAGTCTTCCAAAGAGGTCCTGAAGGGTCCCCAGAGCACATATCCATCCGCAGAAGATCCTTCCAAAAATAAGGGTTAGAGCTGTAGTCCCCACTGCAAAGACGATATTGGAATAAAATACCTTTTTGATAAATTCTCCCTTAGTTACAAGGGAGTAGAAACTTTCCAAAGCACCGAAGGGACACAGAGCGTGTACCGAAGCCACTCCCTCTATACCTCCCCCTATCCTCTGATGCAGAATCCCCGTCATGGTTACAAACAGGAGAACCCCCATTTGAACCGCCCATCTGATATTTCTTGTTTTAGCAAGCATTCTCTACCTCCAATCATAAAATTTTCATACCCACTCAAGAAAATCTACCTCCTCCATGTGACAGTATTGTGACACCTCTGTGGAATTCCTCTTCAAACTTTTTAAATTTCTAACCATATACCAGCAGTTAAAGTTAAAAAGAGATCGGGGAATACCCCGATCTCTCTGCAAAAATATTAATTGTAATCTATCTCTGGATACCTGGGTAAGCTCATCTATCTTCCTCTGATCCTCAAAAGCTACCCCTTCCATGGGCTTAGATGAGGTTAACCCTCTCCCCTTCATTTAGATTTACTGTAAAACTTTCTTCTATTCCCTCAAAGAAGCATCCATTAAAGGAATATCCTTATGAGGAAGGTGGTGAGGATGAGCATGAAGGCCCCTCCTATCCTGGAAGATATCTGGGCAAAGGGCATTAGGGACATCCTATTGGCAGCTGAAAGTACCGCCACGTCTCCCGTTCCACCCATATTAGCCATACAGAGTCCCGCCGTAATAGCTCCCTCTATTGCATAGAAGCCAAAGAGGTGCCCTACCACAGCACATCCCACAACTGCCCCTATTAAAGTAGTCAGGATAAGGATCAGATATGTAGGAGTAAAGGCTGAGATTACCGCCTCCAGGCTGGTATATGCAACTCCGATTCCCACAAGAAGAGCCGGGGTGAAGTTCTTCATTACAAAGCCAAACCACTGGGCTGCACACTGCTCATACTCCCTTGGAATAACTCCCAGTGCCTTGGCAGCAGCCACAGACAGGATCATAAGAGCATAGGGATGAAGAGCTATGAACTTTGCCAATAGAGAGCCGAAGATGAAAAATGATGTGGCAAATAGTAGCCCCTTTCCCAATACTTCAGCAGTAAGGGGGATAAATTCCTCCTCCTTCTCTATCTCTACCTCAGCTCCCTTCAGAAGTTTACCGTCTCCGCTCAGGTCCTTCCTCTTCTGCCCCAGCTTATTGAGGAGTCCTCCCATAACAATAGCCACAGCATTTCCTAGGGCTACTGCAGGAACCATAAGGGACAGCAGCTCTGCCGGATCTTTTTGCATAGCATCTCCGAAGATCTGTGCAAGGGGAACAGCACCAGCACCCATTCCTCCCCCCATAATGGGAACAGCTATATAAAATACCGCCTCAGTAAATCCATATCCCAGAACACTTCCCATGACTCCAGTAAGGAGTATTGCACAGGCCACTCCCCCAACTATTACAGGGAGATATCTAAGGGAAGCCTTTATTAAAAGGTCTCTGCTCATCCCCAGGATACTACCTGTAATGAGAGCAGCTATGTAGAAGTTAAGAAACCCCTCTCCCTTCATAAAGGACGTTATAATAGTTTCTGTGCTTTCAGGTATTACACCGTAGCTTATAAATGCTGCAGCTCCGAAGATGGCAACTATGGGACCTCCCCCAAAGTAATCCTTCACTATTGGAGTTCTGTTACCTATCTCATTCAGTATTGCTCCCATGATCATCAGCAGGGGAAAAGCTCCCAGCATCCCCTTGGGCAGAGCCCCCATATACATAGCCCCTATTACAACTATTGTCATGGGGATAAAAAACTTCATCTCTATTCCCGCCAGTTTAAAAACTTCCTTCTTTGGTTTACCCTCTATTACACCTGTACTCATATCTTCCCTCCTCGATTATCAGCTTATCTTTTCTTAAACCAATCTCTTTACCGCTTCTGCCACTGCAGAAGCCACCCTCTTGTCAAAGGCATCTGGTATTATATAGTCGGCTCTCAGTTCCTCTTCCTTGATTATTCCTGCTATTCCCTCAGCAGCAGCCATCTTCATCTCCTCAGTGATCTTCTTAGCCCCTGCATCCAGTGCCCCTCTGAAGAGTCCCGGAAATGCAAGAACATTATTTACCTGGTTGGGATAATCCGACCTTCCTGTCCCCACTATCTTAGCCCCCGCTTCCAGAGCCAGTACCGGCATGATCTCAGGGGTAGGATTTGCCATGGCAAAGATTACAGAGTCTTTGTTCATTGTCTCTACCATCTCAGCCTTAAGGATTCCAGCTGCCGATACACCGATAAATATATCTGCTCCTATTACAGCTTCAGCCAGTCCTCCCTTTATATTTTCCTGGTTGGTAATCTCAGAGAGCTCCCTTGTAAGGAAATCATAATCCCTCTCTTCATCCTCCCTTGCAATGATCCCGTCCACATCCAGAGCCAGGATATCAGCCACTCCTAGTTTTTTTACCATCTTGATAATGGAGGATCCAGCTGCCCCGGCTCCGCACACTACTACCTTGGCATCCTTTAGATCCCTCTTTAAAAACTTATATGCATTGATTATCCCTGCTACCACCACAATAGCTGTTCCGTGCTGATCATCGTGGAATACCGGGATATCCAGCTCCTCCTTTAACCTTGTCTCTATCTCCACACACCTTGGAGCCGATATATCCTCCAGGTTTATTCCTCCAAGTCCCGGTGCCAGAAACTTGCAGGTTTTTACAATTTCATCTACATCCTGTGTATCCAGACAAATTGGTATAGCATCCACCCCTCCAAACTCTTTGAGGAGTATCGCCTTCCCCTCCATCACAGGAAGAGCCGCTTCTGGACCTATATTCCCAAGTCCCAGAACAGCAGATCCGTCTGTAACTACTGCCACCATATTCCCCTTGGAGGTGTACTTGTATACGTCCTCCCTTCTTTCAGCTATCCTTTTACACGGTTCGGCTACCCCGGGAGAGTATGCTAAACTCAGCTCCTCCCTGTTTCTGATTCCCACCTTGGATACAACCTCCAGCTTTCCCCTCTTCTCCTCGTGAAGCTTCACCGACCTTTCATATACCGACATCTCTCTTCCCCCTTCAAATCATTCTAACTAAAACAGTTTTATTTGATCTATTTTAAAACAATCCGATTATAGTATCTTTTTTTTTCAAAAAGAATAATGGAAAAAATATTAAAGAGTTTTTTAAATAAAAAAAGATTGCTAAAAAAATAGCAACCTTGTTTTAATTTAAAGGTATTTAATTTTTATATCCTTAAATTACAAATTCATAGAGATACTGAGGACGTCCCACACTCTTGTAGCAGAGGTGGGACCTTATCCTTCCCAGATCTACCAGGTGGTCCAAATATTTTTTTACTGTGACTATACTGATACTGGTCTCCTCTGAAACCTCCCTTACGCTCCAGCTGTATCCGCTCCGCCCCTCGACAATATTTAATATCCTCGTGAGGGTGGATTCCTGTATCCCCTTTACATTATTAGCCTTCTTCTTCCCCCTCTTGAGGTAGAAGTGGTCTATCTCAGTCTGAGTAAGCTCCTCCTTCGATGCGATCTTCTCACTGCTCACAAGGTATCTGTCCAGAGCCTCCTTGAGCCTGTCAAAATCAAAAGGTTTTATGAGGTAGTCCACTGCCCCCAGCTGGAAGGCCTGCTTTATATCCTCAGATGAGTTGGAGGCTGTAACAAAGATCACGTCACACTTATGCTCCCCTTCCCTGAGAGCCTTTAAAAACTGAAGGCCGCTTCTGTCTGGGAGAAACATATCCAGAATAAATAGATCCACCCTATTTCTCTCCAGGTATTCCAGAGCCTCCTCGGAGCAACCAAAATCCCCCACTACCTCAAATCCATTCAAAGAATTTATGAACTTTACAGTGAGCATCCTAACCATAGGATCGTCCTCTACTATTAATATCTTCAACACCTTAACCCTCCTCCTTCCACACTACCACTGTAAATGACTTCTCCACTTCATCCTGCTCCAGCTCTATAGAACCTCTGTAAAAGTTGACCCTCTCAAGGACCAGGGACATCCCCTCTCCCCGGTTTCTCCCCTTGGTGGAGTAGCCCCGTTTATAGATAGACTGCGGCTCCTCAATGGGAACTCCCCTGTCCCTGACCTGAACCTCGATCCTCTCCTCATCCTCATAGAGAGAGATATCTATCCTTCTGTCTGTTGCCGTAGCCGAAGCCTCTATGGCATTCTCCAGAAGGTTTCCTATAATGACGATGAGGTCCTGGGTAGTTATATTCCCGTGATCCCTCCATAGGATAGAGCTTCTGTCCACCTCCAGCTCTATTCCCCTCTCCTTGGCAATATTGATCTTTCCTATAATAAGGCCGCTCAGGATCGAGTCCTCCATTGCAGTGGCTTCAACCTTATTCACCGAGGAGTTTCCCTGAACCTCCTGGATAAATTTTTTAGCCTCCTCTACCTCATTCAAGGAAAGGAGACCGGATATCACATGGAGCTTATTTTTAAATTCATGGATATTGGCTCTCAGAGACTCTATAACCAGATTGACCCCTGTGATCTCCTCAGCCTTCTTGGTAACCTTCCTGCTGTCCTTGATGGTCAGGATGATCCCGATGGGAACTCCCCTTTTAAATAGAGGTATCAGGGATACAAAGGCTCCCCTGGCCCCTATCATTACCTCCATGTCATATATGGGAACAAAGTCCCCTATCACTCCCTCTATAAGACCTCTGAGGGCTTCCTCTGCTCCCCCACCCAGTATCTCTTCAGCAGCCTGATTCTTCTTGGTATACCTTCCCTCCAGATCAATGGTGGCTATTCCCTCCTCCAGGGTTTCAAAGATCGACTGATTTTCCTCATAGAGGTTGCAGATCTCCCTGGGTTCCAGTCCCTTCAGCTCACTCTTTATACTCCTTGCCAGAAGGAGGGCAGCTGTGTAGATGAGGGTGAAGGTAACGAGTATAATAAGGGATATGTATAGGAGGGTCTCCTTATGCCCCTTGGCTATCTTCCAGTAGAGCTTTCCCACCATTACAAATCCTATCTGCTCCCCTCCATAGTAGATGGGAGTAAACCTTCTGAGAGCAGGTCCCAGGGTTCCCCGGGCTCTTGAAAAATAGGAGGTCCCCTCCTCGATAACCTCCCTCTCATCTCCCCCCACAAAGTTTTGACCTATGAGACTGGGATTTACATGGGAGTATCTTTTTCCGTTGATGTCTGTAACAACCACCATGTCTATCTCATCCAGACTCTTAACTATCTTCTCCACCTTTCTCTGGATCTTCTCACTTCTCTTAAAGGCGAGGTTTTCCTGAATAAAGTCATCGTTGGAGATTAAAAAAGCAACGTTGGAGAGATTTTTTCTTGTCTCCAGATCCGCCCGATTAAGCTGGTACCTTCCAAAGATCAGCAAAAAGACACTAAACCCCACCAGAAGCAGGGTAAATATATAGGCTCTTATCTTCTTTTCTAAAGTCATAGTTTCTATCCCTTGATAATATTTTATAGGCAGCACAGGTCCTACTCACCTATAATTAATACAATATTACCACCTAAAAGTTAATAGTGTCAATTTTGCAAACATTAGATCTGTTTTTAGGAAAAAAAATCTTCTATCCTTTATCTGCCGGTCCTTTACACACCTTTTACACTCTTTCAACATCCACACAACACCCCTGTGTTACAATAAATTTGTAAAGGAGGTGACAGTATGAAGAAAAGAGGTAAGTTCTTTAACCTTTCCACAATGAAGAGTGAGTACCAGGAGCTCCGAAGAAGATCCACTGTAATCAGGGAAACCTTTATAGCTGGCGGTGTCTATGTGGAGTATCTTCCTAAAAATTAATCCACACCTAATCCAAAGCCATGGGCTTTTTTTTGTTTTTTGATTCCATCCCCTCTAGAACTTCTCTTTAGCCGCTCCTTCACCACTTAGAACATCAAATCTGACCCTCTTCCCCACTAGAAAAACCTTATTTTATGACGATCTTCTAGGCTCCCCAAACCAAAGTTTGAACTTTACCCTTCCTTTGTCCCTCTTATATAATCATTTAACCCTTTCCCTTTAAAATTAAAAGGAAACATGAGATTTTATATGTATAAACTCTTTATTAGAGGCTCTTTCAAAACCACTGTAAGTGTTGTGAGTAAACTCCCAGCCTTCTAAATAACCCTATATCTTAAAATCAGTGAAATCATAAAGGTATCCTTTGGAAAACAGTCCAGATACCCCTATTGCTTTAAATAAACTTTGAGGATGGTGATAGTATGGAAGTAAAAGTTAAATTTTTTGATCTTTTGACAATGGAGCATGAATATGACAATATCCACAAGCTCTTTACTGTAGTTAAGGAAACCTTTACCGAAAAGGGAGTCTATGTTGAATACTATTAAGTTCACAAAGGAAGCCCTGGCTTCCTTTTTTCTTGCCTTATCTCCAGAAAGGGACACTCTGAAAGAACTATTGTAAAGATAATTTCAAAACCTGTAAAAATAATTTAAATAAAAAGGAGCGTGGCACTCAACCATTGTTAATCTTATATAATTATTTTTTATGAAACCACTCTATGATTCTATACCTTCCTTGGCAATAAAAAAAAGGAGGATCACCCAGATAGAAATTCTATCCAGGAGAAACCTCCTACACCTAAAACTATTTGATTTAAATCCTTAGATACTCAGAAGGGAGTATGAAACCCCTGCAAAACCTATTACTGCAAGGATACTCACCAGCTTAACCGGCATCCTTCCTCCATTTTCAGCTGCCTTACCAAACATCCCAAAGACAAGGGGATGTACCAAAAACGGCATGGCAAAGATGAAGGCTATGAGTCCCGCTGCAGTCTCTCCAAACATTCCCCCCTGAACTGCTGCAAACAATCCAAAGTGAGAGAGTCCCGAAGATACTGCTATGGATACCTGGCTTAGAGGCATACCTGCTAAGTTAAGCATAGTAAAGCTGGCAAAAACAGCTATAATCTGCCAACCCATGGAAAACTGCATAAGCCCCTTTATCTCCTGGGCATCGTCATCCTGGGCATTTCTCAGAGTCTTTATTGATATCACTGTGAGAATAACTCCAAATATAATGAGGGGCACTACCCACTTAACAATTATACTTCCCTGCTCTGCACTTGCTGCCAAAATTGAAAATACAAAGATATGGCCGAAGAATGGTATATTTATCATAATTGGAGCTCTTGTGGCGGCCTTTTCCCCCAGGTCCCCTCCAGTACAGGCCCCTGTAAGTCCTGAGTGAGACAGAGCTCCTGCCATTCCCGGAGCCAGGTTTTTAATGTGATTGGAATTTCCTAGAAATATCAGGAGAGCCATACCTGCAAACATCCAGAATATCTGACCTGTAAATCCATAGATTATTACATTTTTAACCCCTGATATGGTAAATGCATCCAGCATTCTTGATCCCCCTATGAGGAAATTCCCTGCCAGTACTACAGGTATCCCTGCAAATAATAGAGAGTTTAGAGTAGGTCCAAATCTCCAGTTGGAAAATGCCATTCCCAGCCCTGCAGATATCATCATTGCAAAGAAGATCTGCGGAAGGGCTATAATAGGCTTTATGAGCTCTGCAACCTTAAGGGAGAGTATTAGGATCCCCAAGATTACAATTATCTCAACAACACCCCTTCTTATATAACTCTGCTTATTCTCTATCTTAGCCTTATTGTCAATAAAGATTATAGAGAGAACAACACTCAGATAGGCCAGCAGCAGATAGGAGCTCCCCAGAGCGTCCTTTCCTGAAAACCCAACAAACAGCATCTTCAGGGCTTCAATTCCCACAAGTATGAAAAACGCTCTTACAATAAAAAATAGCTGTGTACTGTTTGTTCCTAAGATTATCTCCTCCTGGGAGGGCATCATAAGGTCCTCTATATTCAGATCCTCCTTAGAGAATATCTTCTTCAGTTCCTGTCCTCCGACAAAAAAAGAAGCTATAAGGGCTATGACCGTAGTCTGACTTACCATGACTATCATTGGAAACCCCTTAAGTCCAGGAGTTGCCACCTGACTCTTTACCATTATAAACCCCATAAACAACCCAAATACCACAATTATCAGTATCGAAGAATACCTGGTCCCCGCCACAACAGTTCTGGATACCAAAACCATAGTAATAAGCACCACCATTGTCAGAAAAAAATGATTCAAAGCAGAGATGCTTGAAATCTGACTCATCAAATAATCCACTTTCCTTTTACCTCCTCAGTTTTTGTTTTATGTTTTAAAGAAAGTTTTATTTACAAATTGATTAAAGTCAGATAATTTAAATTTTACCGAATGTAATACTTTAAATCGCTGCTCTATACCAGGCGGAACCTTAGAAAATTGTTAATCCATAATTCACAAAAATAAGATTGGAAGCTGTTTAGAGTGAAAGCTATATGAACACCCTATGAATATTTTTTTGACACATCAAATTTATCATTACTCTTTTTATTATTTATTTTATATATGATTTTTTAAAAACAAAAGTATTGCCTCTACAAATACTTAACTCTGTAACCATTAATTTTATTAATATAAATACAAGTTTTAAAAAACTTCTCTTCTCAAAACTATTGATATAGTATATCTTTTAACGAAATCTGTCAATATCTTTTTTATCTTTTTTTCGTAAAAAAAAACAAATAAAAGTTCTATTTGTTTTGGATAGAAACACTTTTAAGAAAGTTTTTAAAAGGCGATTTCCAAGCAGCCTGTTTGATGAAGACAAACTAGATATTCAGCACAAAATTGTCAGAACACACTATAAAAATGGTAGTTTTCTAATAAAAAAGGTGAAGAAGGGGATCTTCACATTTTGGGAGAGTTTTTATAAAAAAGTTATTCAAGCTTAATATGGGGATATAGTACTCCCTCTTTGTGTCCTCTGGGTGACATAGAGTTGATATATTGGAGACTGAAATTCAAGGTATCTTTTCATAAAAAAAGGCTGCATTCTGCAGCCCTCTTAGTTATATATAACTGTCTGAGTGGAGAGGTTTAGTGCGTAGACGCTCCTTCCATCATAGACGAATTCCTGATAACGCCCAAAGTTTTCAAGCCTCTTCTCCAGCAGAGTTTCAGCCGGCAGATAGAACACCCTTCCCTCCTTAAGGAGCTTTTCCTTCTCCTCTTTTTTGGTATAGATATCCTTAAATTTCACGATATCTTCCTTGCTTTCTCCCAGATACCCTCCATAGACCATCTTTACCATATCTGCTGCTCCTAAAAATACAGATAAACTTAAAAATATCCCTAATATTAAAACCTTACTTCTCATCTTTTTCCTCCTTTTAAAAATCAGATCCCAATGAAAAATTCATTTCATCCAGGTGCCCTTCAAGTCATAGCACACCTCCCTATAGATCTATAATAATCTTCTTAGATTTAAAGTCTTTTGAATCCATTCACTCATTTCCCTGAAATTCTAATTATGTATACAACAAATGGACATTTACGTCAACATGTATTAAAAAATTATATTTTTTTCCTTGGAAGCTTCAGTTTTATCAATATATGGACTATGTCATATTTTATATTTAAGGGATATTCAGAGGGTAATTTTAAAGAGGATAAGCCCTGTTCAACACTTTAGAATATCCGGTGTCTTAAATTCCACAATTGTTTTTAATCCTAAAATTAATATATAATGACCCTATATTTAAAGGTTCATTAAAGTCAGACAAGAATAGGGGGAATTTATGAAGAGTGTGTTTAAAACTATAGAGGATTGTTGCGGGTGCACAGGTTGCTTCAATATATGTCCTGCCAAAGCTATTACTATGGAGGGAGACAGGGAGGGATTTCTATATCCCAGGATAGAAGCCTCCTTGTGTATCGATTGCGGCCTGTGTCTGAAGGCATGTCCCGTACTCAATGAGAAAACCTTTAAAAATCCCAGAAATAATGATTTTTACCTGGCAAAACACAGGAGTGAGGAGGTCTTAAAAAATTCCACCTCTGGAGGAGCCTTTACAGCAATCTCCGATATCTTTTTAAGGGAGGAGGAACTTATCTGTGGAGTGGACTTTGACGATAAGTTTCGTGTAGTTCACCGGCTCGCCCATACATCAGAGGAAAGAGACCGCTTCCGGTTTTCAAAGTACGTCCAGAGTGAACTGGAAGATATCTTTGTAAGAATAAAGGAGCACTTAGCAGCAGGTAGAAAGGTCTTCTTTACAGGTACCCCCTGCCAGTGTGGAGGCCTCAAGGGATTTATTGGGAGAGGTTCCCTTAGTAAAAACCTATATCTTTGCGATATCATCTGTCACAGTATCCCGAGCCCCCTTATCTGGGAGGAGTTTAAGAGAGTTTTGGAGGAGGAAAATGGCGGGACCCTGGACAGGGTGCACTTTAGAACCAAAAACCTCCCATGGAGCAGAGAAAACAGCAACAAAGCCTTTCTCTTCTCAACCACAGAGATGGAGGACCTCCAGGGGGATGAAAGGTTCTATAAGATGTTTTTCGGTATCTCTGCAATAAGCCGTCCATCCTGTTCAGCATGCAGGTTTACAGATATCCACAGGGTTTCAGATATAACAATAGCCGATTACTTTGGGATAGAGGAGTTTGCTCCGGAAAAGTACGATAAGCTCGGACTTTCCCTCATTATGGTAAACAATACTAAGGGAGAGGAGCTTCTTAAAAAGATAAGTAGTGATATGTATCTAGAGAAGAGAAAAAGCTCGGAATCAATCAAGCACCAGCAGAGGCTTAGCAGACCAATGGTCTTCCCGGAAGAGCGTTCCCGGTTCTGGGAAGACCTTAAAAGGATGGGACTGCAGAAAACAATGATAAAATATGGAGTCTTTAAGTAGAAGCCCTCTTTAGTGCACCTCTCTTCATAATTTTTATGGGTTTCCCAGCAAACCTTTATCTATTAGTATGAATAATTTGATATTAGAGATAATAGATTAAAATATTTAACTCAGGAGTTTAAAAGATGACTATGAAAAAAATGCACAATTCTTTCCTTAGGGCCATCTCTATGGAATCCCTAAAGAAATACTACAAACCAGAGGAGATATTTGGACACTGTAAAGGATGTCCCAGCTATGGTAAAAACTGGTCTTGTCCCCCTCACAATTTCACCGTAATGGAGTACATTGAGAAATACAAGACAGCATACATAGTGGGGGTAAAGGTAGCCTTAGAGGGCTTTAAACAGAAGGAAGCTGCCATAGACCACTACTATGAGTGCAGACGTCTAGCTAATAGGAGTCTCCTTAAATATGAGGAGACACTTTCAGCCTCTGTAGCTCTTCTGGGAGGGCACTGCGACATATGTGACAGCTGCACCAGGGAGGTTTCTGCAGAGTGTAACTTCCCCCAGAAAAAAAGGCACTCATTGGAGTCCCTGGG
The DNA here is from genome assembly GCA_964430145.1 of uncultured Fusobacteriaceae bacterium. GTDB lineage: Bacteria > Fusobacteriota > Fusobacteriia > Fusobacteriales > Fusobacteriaceae > Propionigenium. Next base: position 14,161 of record CAYSGC010000048.1, read on the forward strand.
CTTCAAGGTATCTGATATAATCGAGGATCTATTCGACGACAAGCTGCAATGGGACAACGGCAAAACTCCCGATAGTCTCTACATCGTTTTAGGGGTTCTCTCCAATGAAACCCTTGATCTCTCTGAATTGAGAAGAGCCATCTCTGAAGAATAGGGAAGAAAGGATTATAACTTCATATTGGGAGTCACCTATAATTAAATAGTGTTTTCACATAAAAAAGAGCCGGGATTCCCGGCTCCTTTAATTATTGTCCCACTACCACTGCTGTAGTTGTCTTAAACTGCAGGATCTCCCCTGCTCTTATTGCTATGGCTCCGCTGTTTGTCAGAAGTCCTGCACCTGCTCCCAGGGCTCCTCCAACCTTAAGACCCTTAGATCCACTTGAACCCCTTGCTTTGTTAAAGAGTCCACCAATTGCCGCTGCACCAGTTGCTTTTTTGGCAGTGTCCACTGCCTGATTTGCTCCCTCAAAACCTATAGCTGTTGTATTAATCCCATAGTTAAATCCATCTACCTGGAGCTCTGTAATAGTTATTGCCAGCCTGGAACTTCCGGAAATATTACCTGCTGAGTTGGAAGATATTACCCTTCCGAAAACCTTTGATCCCGCAGGAACTACTTTTCCATCCTGAAGTGAAACATTACTCTGAAGAGTACCTGTAAATATCTGACCGTCAAATGCAGAATTGGAATCCAGTGTGGAATCCATCTTTACCATAAGGTTGGAATTTTGCGGCAGTACTGGAGAACCAAAAGCCGTTATCGTAAATAATAAAAATAAAACACCTAATAATTTTTTCATCTCAAACCTCCCGAATGAAACAATTGATATTTCGTAAAAACCTTCTATTTCTTTGATGTGAATGAATTATAACATATATATTTTATTAGGAGAATACGTGTTTGCGATAATTAATGTACATTTAATTTTCTTAAGAATCGCCCCCTCTCAACTACAGTATTTTCTTGGGAAGGTTCACCTTGAAGGTTTCCTTTTAAAGTTCCCTAAAGGATTTTTAAGTTTCTACTCTCCTTTAAAGAATATGTTAAAACCAATATTTCTAATCATACTCTATAATTTTTTTGAGATATTTTTCCTTTAAAAGAAACATTTCAGATTACTTTTTAGATTTTTATCAGATTTCTAATCCTTTTATTTAAAGTATTTTTTTCACTATAAATAACTAGATTTTAAAAACACTTCTTTCTTTTGTAATATTTGGTATACCATTTATCCCTTTAATTTTAATGCCTAATAAACTTTTTTAAAAAAAAGAAATTCTTCCTCTCCTCTTCATCTAAGTCCAACTTCTTTTTTAGTTAAATTTATAACATATATAGGTCATATTCATTTTAAATATTTGCTTTTACAATCTTTGAGGGTAAACTAATTGTGAACACCATATGTTAATCACGGATGAAAAAATCATTTTACGAAATATATGTTATGTATAAGTTAAATTAATGACCTTCCGGGAGGTGAATAGGTGGAAGATATTTTTGTTACCGGATACTCCAAGGTTCCAAAGGGGATAACCATCTCTGAGATGTATTCCGTCATAGTAGTAAGTATGGTTGTAGAACCTGCTAACAACAGAATCGTCGCTGCAGATTGCTCCCTGGTTACCGAACTCTCCCGAAAGTATGTAAAGGATATACTAGTAGGTGAAGATCTCAAAGACTTTAAAGCTATTGAAGAAAAGTTTAAAAGAAAGTATTTTGGTTCTGCCAAGAAAGCTCTCATTACTGCATCTCGAATATGTCACGACCGATATATGAATACCTTAGAAAATTGCATAAATTTTGATTAGTGGTTTTACT
>CAYSGC010000049.1:0-15792 GCA_964430145.1 uncultured Fusobacteriaceae bacterium
AGCTTACAAGAAGAGCCAAGGAGGAAAATGTAGCTGTTTACTATCCTTCTATGAGGCTTTGTACAGACAATGCTGCAATGATAGCTGTAGCTGGGTACTATAAGCTGAAGTATGGAAGAGAAGAGAATAAGCTTGGTGACCTAAAGTTAAATGGTGTAGCAAGTATGACTATAGACCAGGATTAATAGACCCTTAAAATTAGGAGTAGTTTGGAGGTAGGATGAAGAAGAGGGGAGTGACCTATACAGAGATACTGGTGGCGATAACTATATTTTCCCTGGGGATAGTTCCTCTCATGCTTAGCCTGAACAGTTCCTTTGAAGCTACTGTATTCAACAGGGATTATACCAAGGCATTGGAGTATAACGCACAGCTCATAGAGGAGATAAGTGCTATGATGCCTACTAAGTTAGGTATCGATCAGTATTCTCCCACAGGAACAAGCAGTTCTAGAGAGGTTCTATATAGTGAAGTAAAGGGGATGCTTAAAAAAAGAAGTGAGGATAGCACAAACACCAACAATAAAAAAGGGATCTACCATCTAGTGAAGTGGGATGAGCAAAGTCAGGGGTTTGACTTTGCTTCCTACAACTATCAAGAAGGTGTAGATAAGAGTCTTTACAGAATGATTGAAGTTAGTGACCTTAAAGGGGATCCGGAGGACGAGGTCAGAGAATTTGATGTTCTTATAAGGTGCTATAATGCTAGTGATGACAAAGACTTTGTTGAGGATAAGCTGGTCATAAACCTAAGGGAAAGGGAGGCGAGTACTCCAGATGGAAAAGATCCGTCGGGAGGTACAGACCCCGGAGGCTCAACAGGGGAGGATTTGTCATATGAAGGAAAAAGTGGAATCATTAATTTAGGATGGAACTCAAGTCGGACACTCTCCATAAACCCTGAACATCATATAAAGGCAACATCAGTTGAAGTTCAAGTAGAAAAGGTGCATCCTGGCAGTAAGCCTAGAAATGTAGGAGTTATAAAATACAAGATCAATGATACAGGAAGATTTGTTTCTATGAGCAGAAGAGGAAACACTTTTGTTGCCAATGTTGAAGTTCCAGTTGGAGCAAAAATAACATTTAGACTAAAAAATACTGGGAATCAGAAGACAAAGGATATAAGGTTAAAATATCATTTAAGGAATAACTAGGGGAACTAGAATAAAAAATATTATAAAAAACCAAGTTACAAGAGCTAGGAGAGGGAGTTACTATGAAAAAGAGAGGCTACACGTTAGTAGAACTTATGGTTTCCATAGCTATACTCTCCATTGTTTTGGGGGCTATTAGCCTGATAATAACTTCCTACGTGGAAACCTATGATGCAGGAATGAAGCATGAAGAAACAGGGAAGCAGAGGCAGACCTTTTTCAGTTATGTAGTAAGTGATCTCAACTTAGAGGAGTATGATGGGACTTCTATAGGAGAAGAGCCTCATAAGAATACTGAAAGTGACGATGAAAAATACTTTTCAATATCAAAGGTTGTAGACAATGGAAAAACAAAGAAAATAATAATTAGGGAAAGAAGCTGGGATGATGTAACTCCTAAGAATGAGATAACCTATGAACTTTTAGATGAAGGTATTAAAAGAAACGGAAGCTTTATAGTAAAGAAAAATAGGAACTTTGACCTTCGAGGGATGGATCTAAAAATATATAAGAATGAAATAGTAGCAGACAGTAAGATTAGTAGTAACCCAATAGACTACTTAAAGGGTGGAAATGAAGTAGATATAACTATAGAAAAAAAACTTCCTATAGATGAGGAAGACAAAAAAAATAACTACTATATAGAGTCTATCTTAAAGATAGGAGAAGACAAAGATATAAAGAGAGGTTATGCATTTAGATTTTCCAATGTAAAAAAAGGTAATGGGAATGAAGTTGATCCTGAAGAACCAGAAGGGGATAAGGATATAGTTAAGCCTCCGGGAGTAAGTGCAGGATCTGGGAATTCCAATGAAAATAAGTTAGAAATTCCTGACAACTCAAGATACTGGCTTATTATAACATTCGACTCTGAAGCCTTCTGGAATAGAACTGAAGATGGAACTGAGTGGGATGAGATAACCAAGGACTATGTGTTTCAAAAAGTAGAGTTTTACAGTCCTTCAAATGACTCTGTACTGCATTCTAAATACGATGTAATTGAAACAGTGGAGGAATCAAGTTATTTTCATGAGAAAAGAATGAAGTTTTATTTTGAAGTGGAAGCGGGAGGTTCCAAGGGGAATAGCGGAAATATGCATCTTCAAATTCACCCAAGCAGTAGATATAGAACTCTGAAATACGAGTACTATTTTAAATACAGGTATTAATAGAACAGGAGTAGACTATGAGAAAAGGGTTTATATTACCAGTAGTCATGATACTTATGACGATGCTTATGGCTGTTTCCTTAGTTTTAAGCAAGGTAGCTGAAGATAAAACAAAATCCCTTAAAGCTCAGGAGAGTGGATATTATACTGAAAAGAAAATAACCATAGAACTGGAGAAGAATGAAGAGATAATACAGCCTGGGAAAAAGTTGTTCCAGGATGTTATAAATATCTACGGTGGAGAGGGAGTAGAATTTGAAAATAATGGTCATACAAGGAAGAGTACCAATGGAAGGTTTGCCAGGATAAAAGCTAATACAAGCAATAGCTGTAGATTAGTTGGAGGAGTAGAAGGCAATAATTTTAGGTGTGTTGAGGATGGAGAGTTGTTGACTTCAGGTTACTCATTGCCAAGTATAAGCTTTGGAAGTGTCGCGCATAAGATAGAAGTGGGAACAGAAGAAACACTTATACCAGGAGCAAGATATGAAGAGCTTCTAGTTAAGGGAACTGCAATCCTTCCTAGAGGAGTTTACTACATAAAGAAGTTGGTCGTAGATGGTGGGAAAATAACATTGGGATCTGGAGCCAATGTAAAGATCTATAGCGAAGAAGCCATAGATATAAAGGGAAGTGTTAATACAGGAGGAAATCCATCCCAACTTCTCATAGTAAATAAAGGAAGTTCAGATACTAAAGTAACAGGTTCTAGTAGGGTGAATGGCTTCTTCTATACAAAATCTAAAGTTGTATTGGATGGTTCCAGTGAAGTATATGGTGCGCTGATTACAGGAGGGCTTGCACAGATAAGCTCTAATTCTTTTATTGAATATGACGAAGCTGGAGCGGCTAGGTTTAAAAAAGAACATATAACAGAGAAGGAAAATATAGGTTGGTAGAGGTAATAAGGTGTTTTGGCAGATATCCAATTACCTGATAATATAGTTTTATTTTTTTATTATAAAAGAGCAGGAAAAATTTTCTTTAGCTTTCTACTTAAGAGAAAGTTATAAGATTGGGAGAAAGAGTTTATGAAAAAGAAGTTATCCATAGAGTTACAGGAAAATTTAATAAGATTTATGGTGAGTAGCCACAGGAAGAATAAGCTCGAGATCCTTGAAATTTTAGAGACGGACTATGAACTGGAACCAGTTGAAGAGGAGAAGCAGGAGCTCATTGTTACAGGGGAGGAAGCTCCAAAAGAGGGGATAGAAAAAGCTGTGGCCAAGATCCATGAAGTGGTTAAGAGGCAGAAGTGGGAGAAGTTGAAGAAGAACCTACTCTGCACTATAGGAGACCTTAGCCACCTCAATCTAGAACTTCCTCTGGTACCAGATGATGAGATGGAGGATGCAGTTAAGAGAAAGCTTGTTGGTGAGAAGCTCTTGAAGGAAGATGAAGAGGTAGCCTTTGAAGCTATAGGGGCAAGTGACAGCAAGGGACTTTACGGTGTATATGTACAGGTTATTCCAAAGGAGCTGCTGGCTAAGCTTCAGCCCCTGAAACTTCAGGGGATTGATTTTGAAGTGTTTACCGTTAACAGGAAGCAGATAGGTTATACCAACCCTAAAGAAAGCACCATGTTTTTGGATATAGGCAAAAAGAAAACTACCATAACCATATATCACAGGGAGCGTTTAGGGCTCTATAGAACTATAAATATAGGAACTGAAGATATCATTGAGGAGATCTCCCAGATCCTGCAAGTGGATATAGAGGAGGCAAGAGACCTCTATGGAAGGCATGGACATGTGAATACTACCAAGGGCAGCCATCTCATGGATGAGGGTGAGATAAGAGGAATGGATCTCGCAGAAGCCTGGGGTAATGTGATAAGCAAGATAGAGAGAAAGGTGTTCCAGTATATGGACTACTTCCAGTTCAGGCATGCTGGGGAGGTTCTGAAAACCCTCTACTATAAGGTGGATGATTCCGCCGGAAATGGATTTGAGGAGTTTTTGAAGGAAACCTTCTATCTGGAGCATGTATTTTTATACAATCACCTACTGGGAGTAGATATAGAGAAGATAGAGGAGGGAGTCTCTGCTGAGTGGTCAAACCTTCTGGGGACTGTGGAATCTAAGCATGGGGTTAAGTTTATAGGGAAATCCTTTAAGCTTCCCTTTAAGGCGAAAAAGAATCCCATCTACATAGCCATTGGTATAGTCTTTATAATGTTTATGGGAATGAGATACGGATATTACAAGCTTCAGGAGGTAGACCAGATGAAGAGGCTGGCATCTATATCTGAAAGACAAAAGTTAATAGAGAAGGATCTGGAGGAATACAGGAGTGTAGAAAGGAAGAGCAAAGAACTGAAGAGAGATATCTCCTACCTCTCTGGAATAACAGGTAAAAATACGATCTTCAATAACTTTCTTTCGGACCTCTCCTATGAGGTGGAGTCCCAGATATACCTGGAAGATGTAAGCTATAGCGGGAATAAGGTAACCCTTCGGGGGAAGGCGATCTCTGGTACAGAGTATGCAGAGGTCTATATCAATAAGATGCTGAGAGATATAGGGAAAATATCCAAGGAAGCAAGACTGGTGAGGACCACAAAACTTATGAGTAATAAGAATGTAAATGACTTCCTGATAGAGGTAACCCTTTCAGGAGGTGAGATAGATGGCAAGTAAGAATGACCAACAGATAATAGTTCTGCAGATACTGATCTATCTCATAGTCTATGTATTATTTCAAAATATAACGATGGTAAATCTTAAGAAAAGGGTAGAGGGAAATGAGACCAGGATACAAAGGGCTCAGGCAGATTATTTGGAAGGAGTAAGATCTGTAAATTCCCTGGAAAGAAGCTACAGAGAATACTACAACCTTTACTTTACGAGGAACTATATGAGTTCAAAGCTTATAAACAAAGGCGAGGAGAGGTATCTAGGGGAGAAGATAACCGATTTAAGCATGTCCAACAACATAAAACTTTCCAATATAAACTTTACCGACTCCATAGAGGACAATACTCAGAAGTATGTTTTGAGCACTCAGTTTACAACTGATTTTTATACATTGAAAAGCTTCTTAAATGATATAGACAACCTGGAGAAAAATATTAATCTGGACAGCATAACAATACGTAGAAGCGGGAATGAACTGGATATTTCAGCATCCTTCTCGATCTACCTTTCAAGATAGGAGCTGGGGAGTTTAGATGGAGATAAAATTAAATTTTAACTGGATGAAAGAGAAGATCAAAAACCTCAAAAAGAGGGAGATCTTTATAGGGGGAGTTTTGATCTTTGCCCTGATGATCCTCTACCTAAAGTTTTCCAAGAGGGAGGACAACTTTCATATTCTTATGGAGCTTCAGCCGAACAGAAACTTTGTAATTGAAGACGTTATGGAGGATGAGAGAGCGAAGGTATATGACGCTATCAAACAGGAGGAGGAGAGAAACAAGGGCGTGGGAAGGGACATATTCTTTTCATATACCGATGGGGACGGTATAGCTCCAACCCTTACTGGAGTGATGATAGGAAGAAAAAGAACAGCAACCTTTTCTAACGGGATGATACTGGAAGCAGGAGATGACTTCTATGGTCACAGAATTAAGAGGATACTACAGGGGAGAGTAGTAATAGAGGACGGCATGGGGGATGAAAAAACACTAGAAATTCGGAGGAACTAGAGGATGAAACAACGGATGAAAAAGTTATTGATACTATGTATGCTTATCACAGGTACTCTGGCCCAAGGGGCAGGATACAACGGGGAGATGATAGCCTCAAACAAAAGAGTCAGTGTAGATTACCAGGGAGCAGACCTTGTAAATGTCCTCAGAGGGATCTCCTTTGACAACAACCTCAATATGGTTATAGACGACAGCATTCAGGGAACAGTGACCCTTAGTGTAAGAAATGCCCTTATAGATGATCTTCTAGAGGCAATACTGAGATCAAATGGTTACACCTACCTTCAGAGTGGTAATCTGGTAGAGGTAATGACTGTGGAAAAGGCAGTTGAGACTATAAATACAGATAAGCCTAGTTCTCAGGTATTTAAGCTTGAAAATGTAAATGCCGGAGAGATAATGGAAGATGTAAGGAAACTTCTTAAGGATGGGGATACCATAATAGAAAACCCAGACAACAACTCACTGACTGTAAGAGCAAGAAGAAGAGAGATGTTTGCAGTAGAGGAATTCTTAAGAGGAAGAGACGGTAAGAGTATAGAGGAAGTAAGGAAGAATGTAGAACTTATAAGAACCAAACACCTAAGCCCTACCCAGGTATATGAAGTCCTGGTGGAGATGGGATATAAGGTTGCAGGGGATATAAGGATAAGTGAGACACTGAACGGACTTCTGGTAATAGCCAACAAGAGTGAGGTATCTAAACTGAAGTCGGTTATAGAGAGTATAGATACTCCAGATCACCAGGTAGTAATTGAAGCCAGGATAGTAGAGGTAATTGAAGGTAATGGAAGAAACTGGGGAATAAGCTGGAGCTATAATATAGAGAACCAAAGTGAGGATGCAAAGGAGGGAGTGGATACAATAATAGATGCTTCCAATATCTCAAGCGGTATAAACATTGGGCTAGGACTTCTGGGGAATGACCAGTTTACGGCAATCTACAGAAACATTGTTGAAGATAAATCTACAGAAGTGCTCGCAAGACCAACAATTACAACTCTAAATAAAATGAAGGCCAAGATAGACCTTGTGGATGAAGTTCCCTATAAACAGTTAGAGTATATAAATGAGGATCAAACTAATACTTCCACAAGCTATGAGTTTAAGGAGACTGGAATTACTTTGGAGGTAACTCCCCAGATATCTGAGGATGGGATGATCAAGATGGAGGTAGCTCCTACCATCAGTGAGGTTACAGGCTGGACAGAAGATAATGTACCTTTTATCTCCAAGAGAAGTGTGGAAACCAATGTTATAGTAAGAAATGGTGAGACCCTAGCAATAGGGGGACTTATAAAGGATAATAGCAGCAGAACTGACACCAAAAATCCATTCCTGAGCAGGATACCTATAATTGGATACTTCTTCAGAACTAGTAAAAGTGAGAAAAATAAAACAAATCTGATGATTTTTATAACTCCTAAGCTGATACTTAACAGGGATCTTGCAGATAGGATCAATATCGTTGAGGGAACCTCAGGGAGCGGAGCAAAAACTGTATCCAGAGATGGGCTTCCAGAAAAACCTATAGCAGAACTAACACCAGCGTCGGATGGGATGCCTGAAAATATAAGCACAGGTATAAACAGGATACAGGAGAAGCTACAAAAAACGATTTATAACAATTAAAAGGGTGGTACTATGTTTTTAAAGGTTTTAGTACTTAATATCATTCTGACTTTGGGGCTTTTTGCTTCCGGTTCAGGATACTACAAGGAAACTAAAGTAGGGGAGGAGATAATTTACTTCCCAAAGAGCGACACAGAGTATATAGACTACCTGACGGAGAAAGGGGGGGCAGAATCCTACTATGAGTTGGCAATGGCTCACCTGAAGCTAGGTCAGGAGGAGGCAGCCAAGAGCTACATAGAGCGTTATAGCAAGAAAGAGAAGGATCCAGGGAAGCTTATAAGGTACTATAGACTTCTGAGAGACTACGAGATGGTGGAGAAGGAGCTGGGAGCTCTCATGGAGGAAGCCGATGAGGAAACAAGGCTTAGGTACAGGATCCTCATAGAGAATGAAGCGATATCCAAGGGTATCCCAATAGATACTTCTGCCTATAGCGTGGGAAGGGTTGAAAGGCTCTTTTACCTGAGAAATAACGATGATAAGTTTAAGAACTATTTTAACGATCAAAGGTGGAAGAGATCCGAGATAGATGAACTCATAGACCGTTTAAAGGGTGAGGAGCTAGATAGGGGGAGTTCTGCTGAGAGGTTGTTTGAGATGTTTGCAAGCGATAGAGATAAAATAGAGAGGGAGTATCTGAAGATAGAGGGTATAGATGATATTGGAGGATACAGCAACTACTTTTCCTATGCTGAAAAGCTGGAAGTAAAACCAGTGTTAAAGAGTCAGACAGAGAAAAACTACTATCTTGAATATAAGGAGGGGAAGCTTAAGGAAAGAATAGCGAAAGGTTTAGCAAGTGATAAAACCTCAGCAATAGATAAGGGGGCGGAATTGGCCCTTTCCCTAAAGGACAAAGCCTTCTATGAGAGCAGGATAAAGGCAGGAGAGTTGGATTATCTAGAGAAATATGTAGACCTTCTGAAGGCAGGAGGAGAGGATGTGGATACAGCTCTTGAAAATCTAAGCAGGGAAGCTTATGCAGCCTATAGGATAGAAAGGAACCTGCTGTTGGAAGACTCTGATTTAGAGCTGGGAGCAAACTACCTCTATGAGGCTGGGGAGATATCAAAGTTGGTTCCCCTGAAGGACTACCTCTCAAAGGAGAAGTTGTCTGCCTTGTCCAAGAGAAGCAGGGAGTTTAAGGGATTTTATGAGAAAAAGTATCCCCTTGAGAGAGAAAATATAGATGAGAGAAGGGGAGAGTATCTTTACTTTAGCGACAATCCAAGTATAAGTGCAGTCATTGTGGAGAAGTTGCAGCAAAAGAGACACCTAGAGCCTCAGGAAAGGTACTACCTTGCCGTGTACTACCACAATAAAGGAGAGTATACGAGAAGCTTTAGGGAGACGGAACAGCTGTTTAAGAGGTATCGTCTTTCAGACAGGATATTTAACCTTCATGCAGACAATATAAAAAAGATAAAGGAAAAGGGGAACGACTCGGAAGAGTAGTTCCCCTTTTTTTAAAACTTTAATTCATAGATCTCCTGCTTATCGGTGATTTCCAAGGTTTTAGTGACACCTCTAACAGAAACTGTAAGAGGTTTGGACGAAGGCTCGGTATAGATCATACCATTGCCATCTGTAACCTCCTCTTTTCCGTTGATTAAAACGGGAGTTTCCTCCAGAGGGAGGTTTGGTTCCTCTATGATCTGGAGAATAACCTTGCTTCCAAGGGGATCGAGTATAATGTTAAAGTTATCCTCGTTTTTATCCAGGGCAAAGGGTTCAGATGAGTAGCTCCTGTAGCCCTCTACACTTGTATAGATATAAAAATCTCTTGTGGCTGGAATTTCTAAGAACTCAAAATAACCATTGTCTCCAGAGAGGGTGGAATCGAACCTTCTTCCCTCCTCATCGATAAGGTCCAACTTCCTTCTCTTAATGGGAGAAACTCCGTCTGAAACAATCCCCCTGAGGGAGAATACCTGCCTGGCAACTCTGATCTCAAGGTTTGAAATTGTAGAGGATTTTTCAATCTTCTGGACTATTCCATGATGGAAGTACCCTCCTTTTTCTACCTTTATAAACACTATGCCTGCAGGAGTCTCGCCAGTGAAACGTCCATAGGAATCTGTGAAGGTTTCAAAGGCCTGATCCTCTGTTTTCATAGTGACACGTGCTTCCTCGATGGGATCTCCAAGGTCATCGAAAACCCTTCCCCCTATAACACTGGGAACTTCCTCAAGCTCAAGCCTAAGGTTGTAGTGGGATGTCTGAGAGGCGAAATCATAGAGAAGGTTTACCTCCTCCTTAAGTTTATAACCAAACCTCTCCACTTTTATTTGGTACTTCTTTGCCGGGAGATATCCGCTGAACTCACCGGAAAAGTCCGATTTCATAGAGTAGGAGTTGTTGTCTACGTCGGTGAAGGTAACCTTAGCACCACCTAGAGCCATCTCTCCCACCTTCAATATCCCTTTTACATTGACCTGGGGAGGGCTTGCAAAGAAGTTTATAAACTTTCCTCCCTTATCGTTTATGGGGAACCGCTGTATCCTAAAAATAGTTTTGCTCCCCATAATCAGACTTATGTCGTAGTAACCATGTTCCAGGTTTAAGGGTTCCAGAATGGAGTGGACCTCTAAAGATTTTACCGGTTCATTGTTTTGGTAGAAGATGACCTTAGCTCCCTCTAGGGCTCTTCCCATGCTCACAGGCCTCGCGGAGAGATAGACCTCCTGCTTTCTGCTTTCGATTATGGAGATGAAAAACGCGGATTCCCTTTGTTCCAGCTCTACACTGTAACTTCTATAGCTACCGTCGGAAGTGATGAGCATCTCCTTTGTGTGGTAGTCTGGGGAGAAGAACTGGAATTTATACTGTCCCTCTTCCAGATCTAGGCTGGCTCTTCCCCCTGAATAGTTGAGACCATACTTAACCTGGGTGTCCAGGTTGGTGTACTCCATATACCCTCTGCTAACATTGAAGATAAAATTAAGTTTATTTTCAGAAAAACTTATATTGGATAAAAGGAAAATACAAGTAATCAAGAAGAACTTTCTGAGCACCCGACCACCTCCTTTAGATTTTTGTATAGTTTAAACATATTAACTTATAACACTTTTCTTAAGGAGAATCAAGTAAAGGAACAACGTTTAAAAAAATAATGTACTATGATATAATAGATAGGAAATGCTCGTTTTTTTGGATGGGAGCAAAGGGGGTAAGATGGCTTACAAAGAAGTCTTAGACGAGAGAGAGAAAACTAAGATTAGATTTATAAAAACTCAGATGGAAAAGGGCGAATATCTGGGAGAGTTCAAGGAAAATGTAATAGCCGCCCTGAAGAAGGACCAACTTGAAGAAGATGATGTCTATATTGAAATCATAGAGGCGATGAAGGAGGGAGATGTATCTCTATTAAAGATGAGAAGAGATGTATCTTTGGACAGATTGAAGCCATATATCAGGGAAGCGGAAAACCTGGGGTTGAGATATCAGCTGGTGGACGGCCTCAGCTACAGAGGAGAGATAGCGCTGGTTGTAGTTTCTAAGGATGCCTTAGACAACGCCGATGAAGATGTTGTGATAAGGGATATGGATCAGGACTTTATAGATGCCGGCCTGGACGAGGAACTGAGTAAAGCCAGGGGTCAGAAGATCTGTAAGGAGTGCTACAAAAAAATCAAGGATACACTACCGGAATATTTAGGGAGCTTCAAGAAGATGGGGATACTAGATAAATTATTGGGAAATAAATGTCCGGGATGTACTAAAAAATAGGAGGAAAGATGGTAGAGGCATTTAGAATAAGAGGCGGAAATAAATTAAAGGGGATACTAAGAGCAAGCGGAGCAAAAAATGCAGCTCTTCCTATAATTATAGGGACACTTATAGAGAAGGGGACATACGTATTAAAGAATGTACCAGATTTAAGAGATATAAGAACGCTTATCCAGCTACTGGAGAGCCTAGGAATGAAGGTTGAGAGGCTGGATAAGAATTCATATAAATTTGTAAATGAGGGACTGACAAACCTAGTGGCAGCTTATGAGCTCGTAAAGAAGATGAGAGCTTCATTCCTAGTGATGGGACCTATGTTGGCTCATGCTAAGGAAGCAAGAGTTTCACTACCTGGAGGATGTGCTATTGGTTCTAGACCTGTGGATCTTCACCTGAAAGGTTTTGAAGCTATGGGTGTAGATATTACCCTGGATCATGGTTATGTGGAAGCCAAGGCCAAGGACGGTAAGCTTTTAGGGGCAAATGTACTCTTTGACTTCCCTAGTGTGGGAGCTACAGAGAATGTAATAATGGCAGCTGTAAAGGCAGAGGGCATAACAACCCTTGAAAATGTTGCAAGGGAGCCTGAAGTAGAGGACCTTTGTAACTTCCTAAACTCCATGGGAGCAAAGATAAGTGGAATAGGAAGCAGCAAGCTTGTAATAGAGGGTGTAGAGAAGCTGATTCCAGGGGAGTACACAATCATGCCAGACAGAATAGAGGCAGGTACCTATGTTGTTGGGGCTCTTATGTTTAATGGTGATATAGAGGTTGAAGGTGTAGTTAGAGAGCACATAGAAAGCTTTATCAGTAAGTTAGAGGAGATGGGAGCAGTATTCGAGATAGAGGGTACCCACCTGAAGGTCAAATCTAAGTTGGAGGATCTGAAGCCTGCTAAGGTAAAGACTATGCCGCACCCTGGATTTGCAACAGACCTTCAGTCACAGATGATGACCCTTATGTGCCTTGTGGGAGGTACAAGCGAGGTTAAGGAGACTATCTTCGAAAATAGATTTATGCATGTACCTGAGTTGAACAGAATGGGGGCAAGCATCGATATAGAGGATCATGTGGCAGTTGTAGAGGGGGTTAAGACCTTCTCTTCGGCTGAGGTTATGGCCAGCGACCTTAGAGCAGGGGCATCTCTAGTCCTTGCAGCCCTTAAAGCAGAGGGAGAAAGCATTGTAAACAGAATATATCATGTGGACAGAGGATATGAGCAGTTAGAGGAAAAACTAAGGGCCATAGGTGCAGATATAGAGAGAATAAAGATGGAAGCATAGAAAAATATTAAAAAAAGTTTATTATTAATTTGACTTTTTTTAATAACTAATGAATAGTTTAAAGAGGAGTTTATAAGATGGAAAAAATAATAGGGATAAATGCAGTGGTGGAAGCCCTTCAGAATCCAGAAAAGAATATAGAGAAGATCGAGGTATTTAAGGGAGTTAAGGCTGAGAGGCTTGGGCAGTTGAAAAAACTGGCTTCCAAGAGAAATATCAAGATCCATTCTACAGGAAAAAGAGTGGAAAATTCTCAGGGAGTTGTAGCTTTTATCAGTCAGTATGACTACTATGTGGAGTTTGGAGGATTTTTAGAAAAACTTGCAGGAGAGAAAAAGTCCATCGTTATGATACTTGACGGTGTACAGGACCCTAGAAATTTTGGAGCCATTATAAGAAGTGCTGAGATATTTGGTGTAAGCGGGATTATAATACCAGAGAGAAACTCAGTAAAGATAAATGAAACTGTGGTAAAAACTTCTACGGGAGCAATAGAGCATGTGGATATTGTGAAGGTAAAAAATATCTCTGAGGCTATGAGTCAGCTGAAGAAACTAGACTTCTGGATATATGGAGCAGATGGAGCAGGAAACAAATATTATCATGAGGAAAAGTATCCAGATAAGACAGTTATTGTCATGGGAAGTGAAGGTTTTGGTATTAGAAAAAAAGTAAAGGAAAATTGTGATATTCTCGTAAAGATACCTATGCACGGAAAAATAAATTCGTTAAATGTTTCAGTGGCAGGTGGGATACTACTATCAGAGATCTCTAAAAACCTACATTAAGCCCGGCCCATTGAAACTCTGAGAGTTTCTAGATAAGGGAGTGGTTTTATGTCGTTGAATACCATTACAGATGAGTTGCTAGAGCATGCCCAGAGGGGCGATCAGGAAGCTGTGAGAAAGATATTTGATCACTACAGGAATTTTGTGTTTTTGAAGGCGAAGAACTACTTTTTGGTAGGAGCTGAAAGGGAGGATCTTATACAGGAGGGGATGATAGGACTTCTCAAAGCTATAAGAGCCTATGATGCAGACAATGCAGCATCCTTTAAGACTTTTGCTACCATATGCATCAAAAGACAGTTGATTACAGCGATAAAATCTGCCAACTCACAAAAAAATATGGCACTGAATACTGCCATAGGAATGTATGGGGAGAGCAGCGAGGACAGGGAAGTTTCCTACTTTAAGGGACTGGAGTCCTATATAACCTATAATCCAGAGGAGATGTACCTTACCAAGGAACAAATTGTAGGGCTCAAGGAGTATCTTGCAGAGCATCTCAGTGAATTTGAGCAGGACGTATTTAAAAATATGGTAAAGGGACATACCTATAAGGAGATATCCTATAAGCTGAATAAAAAGGTAAAATCGGTTGACAATGCTATCCAAAGGATAAAGAGGAAGAGTGAAGCCTGGTTGGAGACATACAGGAAGGTTTAAAGTTGGGGGACCCCCTAGGAAGGGTGGTCCTTTTTCTTGTGGAAATATTTAAATTGTGGTATATTTATTTTGTAAGAATAGTTATGGATAACTTGAAAAATATAGTGAAGGTGCATGTTAAAGAAATTGACATTGAATTTTTTCTCTGCTATATTGTAGTAATAAAAGTTGAAGGAGATAACTTATGGAAAACCTAATTTGTGTTACAAGAAAAGAGAATAAACTCCTCTTGCTGCTCGGATCTGTGAATACAAATTTAATAGCAGTGGTAGCGAATTAGGAGTTTCAAAATAAATCTCTTAGTTCCCTCTAGAGGGAATTATTTAAGTTGCAGGAATAAGGTTTCTGCTAGGAGAAGTAATTGATGACAGCCTATATGGCTGTCTTTTTTTTAAAAAATATAGAGAGGTGAGTTCTGTGAGGGAATATGATTACAAAGAGATAGAACCCAAGTGGCATGCCAAGTGGGAAGAGGACAAGGTCTTTAGGACAGAGGATAAGGTAGAGGGGAAGGAGAATTACTATATTCTAGAGATGCTTCCATTCCCGTCTGGAAAACTACACATGGGTCACGTAAGAAACTACACTCTTGGAGATGTAGTAGCTAGATACAAGAAGATGAAGGGGTACAACGTTCTTCATCCAATGGGGTGGGATTCCTTTGGACTGCCTGCAGAAAATGCAGCAATTCAAAATGGGGCTCACCCAGCAGTGTGGACTGTACAGAATATCGAGAATATGAAAAAGCAGCTGAAGATGCTTGGTTTCTCATATGACTGGGAGAGGGAGATCGCTTCCTACAAGGAGGAGTACTACGTGTGGAACCAGTGGCTCTTCAAGAAGATGTATGAGAAGGGGATAGTTTATAAGAAGAAGTCCACTGTAAACTGGTGTCCAGACTGTGAAACAGTTCTTGCCAACGAGCAGGTAGAGGACGGGAAGTGCTGGAGGCACGGAAAGACTGATGTAATCCAGAAGGACCTTGAGCAGTGGTTCTTTAAGATAACAGACTACGCTGATGAGCTTCTTAAGGGGCACGAGGAGCTGAAGGAAGGGTGGCCTGAGAAGGTTCTTACAATGCAGAAGAACTGGATAGGTAAGTCCTTTGGAACGGAGATAAACTTCACAGTTGAAAAAACAGGGGAGAAGCTTCCGGTGTTTACGACCAGAGTAGACACTCTTTACGGGGTGACTTACTGTACAATAGCTCCAGAGCACCCGATGGTAGGTGAGATTCTTGCTGAAAATCCTGGAATCAAGGATGCTGTAAATAAGATGAAGAATGAGGATATGATCGAGAGAACAGCAGAGGGTAAGGAAAAGAACGGTGTGTTTACAGGAAGATATGTAATCAACCCTGTAAACGGAGAGAAGGTACAGCTTTGGATCGGAGACTACGTTCTTATGAACTACGGTACAGGAGCTGTAATGGCAGTACCTTGTCACGATGAGAGAGACTTTGCCTTTGCCAAGAAATATGACCTGCCTCTAAGAGTTGTAATCAACCCTATGGACAAGAAGACCAAGGAAGAGATCGTTATTGCAGCTGGGGATATGGAGAACGCCTTTGTTGGAAAGGGAATTCTTGCAAACTCTGGTGAGTTTAACGGACTGGATATAAAGGAAGCACAAAAGAAGATCGCTGAGCACCTTGAGGCAGAGGGGATTGGAGAGAGAACGGTAAAGTACAGACTGAAGGACTGGGGAGTATCTAGACAGAGAT
>CAYSGC010000050.1:0-15557 GCA_964430145.1 uncultured Fusobacteriaceae bacterium
GACCTGGAAACAAGGAGAATATGACCTTTAGAGCATATAAGGCGATGGAGGACAGCGATATCCTAATAGGGCATAAAACTTATATAAGTCTGGTAGAGGATATGTTTTCACATAAGGAGCTAGTGAGATCAGCTATGAAGAAGGAAGTTGCAAGGTGTGAGGAAACCCTGAAACTGGCTCGTGATGGGAAGATAGTATCCTTAATAAGCAGCGGAGATGCCGGAGTATATGGTATGGCAGGTATAATGCTGGAAGTAGCAGCAGGAAGCGGTGTAGAGGTAGAGATCATTCCTGGAGTAACATCTGCCAATGCCTCCGGATCGGTTGTGGGAGCCCCTATCATGCACGACCATGCAACTATAAGTCTGAGCGACCTTCTTACAGACTGGGAGCTTATCAAGAAGAGACTGGACCTTGCTTCAGCAGGAGACTTTGTAATCTCCCTATACAACCCTAAGAGCTTCAGCAGAACTACCCAGATCGTGGAAGCAAGGGAGATAATGATGAAGCACAAGGGAGAGGAGACACCAGTGGCTATCATTAGAAATACAGGAAGGGAAGCCCAGGACTATGTACTGACTACCCTGAAGGATATGCTTAATGAAGAGATAAATATGTTTACCACTGTAATAATAGGAAACTCAAAGACCTATGTAACCGGTGGGAAGATGATAACTCCTAGGGGTTACAAGCTATGATATGGATCTTGGGAGGTACTGGTACCTCCCGTGATATATCCAACAGCTTAAGGGAAGCAGGGATAAACCACGTTGTTACAGTAGCCACAGATTATGGCAGGAAGCTCTATACTGATGTAGAGGTGGTAGTGGGATGTTTTGACAGGGAAGAGATGGGAGAGTTCATAGATAAAAGAGGGATAGACCTGGTTATAGACTCCACCCATCCCTATGCTGTGGAGGTAAGCAGAAACTCCATAGATGCCTGCAGGGAAGAAGGGATACCCCATATGAGGTTCGAGAGAAGGATGTGTGACTACGGTCAGGGAAGAAGGTTCAAGACCTATGAGGAGGCAGTGGAATACCTTAAAGGGAGAGAGGGAAATGTCCTGGTGACCACCGGAAGCAATAACCTCGCTCAGTTTAAGGGAGAGGAGTTATACAGGTACTACTTTAGGATACTTCCAGTGGTGGTATCTATAGAGAAGGCCATAGAGGAGGGGATATCCCCCAAGAATATCTTAGGACTTCAGGGACCCTTTACCACAGAGTTTAACAGGGGAATCCTTAGAAACTATAATATAAGTTACCTTATCACCAAGGAGAGCGGAGCAGAGGGCGGCGAAGCTGAAAAGGTAGAGGCCTGTATATTAGAGGGGGTAGAGCTTCTTATAATAGAGAGGCCAGAGGTAAAGTTTGAGAGAGTTATCTATGAGATAGATGAGCTGCTAGAGGAAGTGGCGGGACATCTTTCCCGGCATGGGTAAAGTAAAGGCAAGAGTTTAGAGAGAGTTTATTTATAGTCATTGAATGAATTATTAGCAAATCCTTTTGCACATATAATTCATATTAAGAGTATAGTTTATTCTTTGCTACTTAATTAAAAGATAAACTATAAAGATTTAGGAGGCCAGGCAATGGATTTACACGGAGGAAATATATACAGGATAGCCAGAGAGAGGGGAGTAAAGGATCTGCTGGATTACAGCGCAAATATAAACCCCCTGGGGATATCGGAAAAACTCAAGGAGAGGGTAGCTGAAAGCTGGGATCTCTTTGAAAGATACCCAGACCCCCACTATATAGAGCTCAGGGAAACCCTGGGAGAGCACAGTGGTGTAAAGAGAGAGAATATAGTAGTGGGAAATGGAGCTACCGAGGTAATATTTCTTTACTGTAAAACTGTAAATCCAAAGAAAGCACTAATAGTTATGCCTACCTTTGCTGAATATGAGAGGGCTCTGAATACAGTGGGATGTCAGGTGGATCACTTTGAACTCCTTGAATCGGAGGATTTTAGGATAGATGTGGACAGGCTCAGAGAGGAGCTGAAAAATGACTATGACCTGCTCATTATGTGTAATCCCAACAATCCTACAGGGAAGTTTATAAAGCTTGAGAGGATGAGGGAGGTAGTGGCAGCAGCCAGGGAAAGCAATACAAAACTCATGGTGGATGAAGCCTTTATAGAGTTTGTAGAGGGAGACTACACTGAAAGCGTAGCAACTCTGGGAGAGGAGCACGTATTTGTGGTGAGAGCCCTTACAAAGTTTTTTGCCATCCCAGGAGTAAGACTGGGGTTTGGAATATGCAACGATATGGAGCTCCTTGAAAGGATAGAGGCTCACAGGGAGCCGTGGACGGTAAATACCCTGGCAGAGATATCTGCTAAGGTCCTACTAGAGGATGAGGAGTATATAGAGAGGTCCAAGAGGTGGATAGAGAGCGAAAAGGATTACATGTATAGTGGTCTAAAGGAGGGGCACAAGATAAAGCCCTATAAGACTGAAACCAACTTTATCCTGGTGAAGCTTCTAGGAGATATTACAGCTGGGGAGCTGAGAGACAGGATGATAGATGAGGGAGTAGTGATAAGAGATGCTTCCAACTTTCCATTTTTAGGGGATAAATTTATAAGGCTGGCTGTTAAGGGAAGGGAAACTAACAGTCAGGTTATTGAAAGGATAGTGAGAGTAACAAATGAAGCTGGATAATTTTTATGTGGTGGGAGTTTCTCACAAGACTTTGGAGATAGAGGGAAGAGAGGAATTTTTTAAGGAGGGTCTGGGACAGATAGGAGCAGATCTTTTTGAGGAGGGAAGGCTGAGGGGATATGTAAGCCTTTCAACCTGTCTTAGAGAGGAATTGTATATTCACAAGGATAGTGAATTTGATATAATGAGCTTATTGGACAAGCTGAGGGACAAGAACTATATCTATATCTACAAGGGAATGGACGCCCTAGATCACCTATTCAGGGTAGTATGTGGTCTTGAGTCTGTCATCAAGGGAGAGGATCAGATACTGGCACAGATAAAGAAGTCCTACAGCTCTTCCGTGGAAAGGAAGTGCTCCTCTACAATTATAAACACTATATTTCACAGGGCCATAGAGCTGGGGAAGAAGTTCAGGTCTAAGAGCAAGATAGCAGAGAATGCCCTTTCTCTGGAGGCTATATCTGTGAAGTTTATAAGGGAGAGGGTAGGTAGGTTAGAGGATAAAAATATCTTTATCCTGGGAGTGGGGGACCTGTCCCAGGGGATACTGAATATTATCAAGAAGGATACCATTAAGAAGGTAACCCTGGCCAACAGAACCAAGGAGAGAGCCCTTGAAGTGGCTGAGAAGTACGGCTGCGGAGAGGTAATAGATTATGAGGACAGGTACACTGGAATAGAGGAAGCGGATGTGGTGGTAAGCATAACCTCTGCTCCCCACCCTATAATTGAGAGGGAGGAGCTCAAGAAGCGTGGCATATGCGGAGACAAGAAGCGTTTCTTCCTGGACCTTGCAGTCCCAAGGGATATAGAGGAGGCTGTGGAAAAAGACACCCTGGCTGAGCTGCACAATATAGACTCGGTTTGGGAGGTATACAAGGAAAATATGAAGAATAGGGAGAGAGCAGGGAGCGACTATCTCTACCTTATAGAGAAGCAGATACAGGTACTACTAAAATGGTTTAAATATAAAGAGGAGCTGGAAAAGGCATGTTAAAGAAGATAGTAATAGGAACTAGAGCAAGTATACTGGCACTGGCACAGACAAAGCTTGTGGCGGGAATGATAAGGGAAAGATTTCCCCATATAGAGGTAGAGTGGAAGGAGATAATAACAAAGGGAGACAAGGATCTGAGAACCAACTGGAACAACTCCAATACATCACTGAAGAGTCTCTTTACCAAGGAGATAGAGAAGGAACTTCTGGATGGAACTATCCACATGGCGGTGCACTCTATGAAGGATATGCCTGCAGTGTCTCCAGAGGGGCTTATCTGCGGAGCTATACCTCTTAGAGAGGACAACAGAGACGTATTAATAACAAGAGACGGGAAGAAGCTTGCTGAACTTCCATCTGGAGCTGTTATAGGAACCAGTTCCCTCAGAAGAACCATGTCCATTAAGGAGCTGAGAGGTGACATCACCATAAAGCCCATAAGGGGAAACATCCACACAAGACTTGGTAAGCTTGACAGCGGAGAGTTTGACGGGATCCTTCTGGCCCTTGCAGGACTTAAGAGAACAGGCATGGAGGACAGGGCTACAGAGATCTTTGAGATAGATGACTTTGTTCCTGCACCAGCCCAGGGATCGCTACATATTCAGTGCAGAGAGGACAATGCAGAGATAAGGGAGATACTGGATAACCTAAATGATGAGGAGAGCAGATTAGTCGTGGAAGCTGAGAGAGAGTTTTCCAGAATATTTGACGGAGGATGCCATACACCGATGGGATGTGCAGGTAAATTAGTAGGAGATAAGCTGAACCTCAAGGGAATGTACTACTATGAGGGTAAGGTATACAGAGATGAGATAGAGGGAAGTGTAGAGGACAGAATAAAGCTGGCTGGAGAACTGGCTGAGAAAATAAGGGGGCAGTACAATGGCTAGAGTATATATTGTAGGAGCAGGACCAGGAGATATGGAGCTTCTTACTTTAAAGGCGAAGAGGTGTGTAGAGGAAGCAGATGTAATAGTGTATGACAGACTGGTAAACAGCAGGATCCTCTCTCTTGCCAAGGATGACTGTGAGCTCATCTACCTGGGGAAGGGAAATACCGAGGGAGGAGTAATCCAGGATGAGATAAACAAAACCCTTGTGGAGAAGGCTCTGGAGGGAAAGGTTGTAACAAGACTTAAGGGGGGAGATCCCTTTGTATTCGGTAGAGGGGGAGAGGAGATCCTTGAACTTGTTAAAAACAACATAAAGTTTGAGGAGGTTCCGGGGATAACATCTTCCATCTCGGTACCAGCTTATGCAGGAATACCAGTAACTCACAGGGGAGTGTCCAAGTCCTTCCACGTATTTACAGGACATACGGAGAAAAATGGGAAGTGGCACAACTTCGATGCTATAGCAAAGCTTGAGGGGACACTGATCTTCCTTATGGGTGTAAAAAACCTGGAAAGGATTGCAGGAGATCTTCTGGAAAACGGGAAGAGAGCCAACACCCCAGTTGCTCTTATAGAGAAGGGAAGCACCTCCAAGCAGAGGATCGTAACTGGTACCCTTGAAAATATATGTGAAGTGGCTGCAGAGAACAAGGTGGTTCCCCCTGCAATAATCATAATCGGAGATGTTGTAAATCAGAGAACCGACTTCAAGTGGTTTGAGGACCTGGAGCTTCAGGGAAAGAAGATTATGGTAACAAGGGACAGAAAGCAGGCTGGAGCTATGTCTGAGATGATAGACAGAAGGGGAGGAGAAGCTGTGGAGCTTCCCCTCATAGAGATAGAGGACAGGATGAGGGGTTACAACTACGAAGAGATAGGGCAATTCACAGGTCTTCTATTTAACTCGGCCAACGGAGTGAGATCCTTCTTTAATAATATAGATGATATCAGAAGGCTTGGTAGTATGAAGATCGGAGCTGTGGGAGTAAAGACCCTGGAGGCTCTGAAGGAGTATAAGATAGGTGTGGACTTTGTACCTGAAAAGTATCTTGTGGATGAGCTGGTTGCAGGAAGTGTGGAGTTTACCAAGGAGGGAGACAGGATCCTTCTGGTAACTTCAGATATCTCCCCAGTGGATATAGAGAAGTGGAACGCCAAGCATGGAAGAAGCTACAGCAAGGTAACAGCTTACTGTACAAGGAAGGTAGTACATCCAAGGGAGGAAGTAGTTTCAAAGCTTAAGGGAGTGGACTATGTGACCTTCCTGAGCTCCTCAACGGTAGATGCTTATATGGAATCACTGGGGGGAGACCTTACAGGAACAGAGAGAGTAAAATATGCGTCCATAGGGCCTGTAACATCTGAGGCTATGAGAAAGTATGGACTATCAGTGGATATAGAGGCGAAAAACTACACTGCTGAGGGAGTGGTAGAGGCAATAAAAGGAGAGGGTTATGCAATTTAACAGACACAGAAGGCTCAGAAGCAGCCACAGTATGAGAAACCTGGTAAAAAATCTATACTTAGAGGCTACAGACTTTGTACTTCCAATATTTATAGAGGAGGGAACGGGAATAAAGTCTGAGATAGAATCCATGCCTGGTCAGTACAGGTTTTCTCTGGATATGCTTCAGGATGAGCTGAAGGATATATGGGAGTCTGGAATAAGAAGCCTTATGCTCTTTGGAATTCCTGCAAAGAAGGATCCAGTGGGAAGCGGAGGATACGCTGAAAACGGGATAATCCAGGAAGCTATAAGATTTATCAAGAGGAGCTATCCTGAGATGCTTGTGATAACCGATGTATGTATGTGTGAGTATACATCCCACGGACACTGCGGAATTCTAGAGGGAGATACGGTAGATAACGATGAAACCCTTGAGTATCTGGCTAAGATAGCTTTATCCCACGCTGAGGCCGGGGCAGATATGGTAGCTCCATCGGATATGATGGACGGAAGAGTATGGAGGATACGTAGGGCACTGGATGAGGCCGGGTATATTAATCTACCAATAATGTCCTACAGTGTAAAGTATTCATCGGCATTTTACGGTCCTTTCAGAGAGGCGGCGGATTCAGCTCCTAGCTTTGGGGACAGAAAGACATACCAGATGGACTTCAGAAGCAGTAAGGAAGCTATCCTAGAGGCTCACGACGACCTCAAGGAGGGGGCAGATATTATAATGGTAAAGCCTGCTCTGGCGTATCTGGATGTAATTAAAACTCTGGACGACAGATTTGACGTGCCTATCGCTGCTTACAATGTAAGCGGGGAGTATGCTATGATAAAGGCAGGGGCTAAGATGGGATGGATAGATGAGAAGAAGATAGTCACTGAAAAGATGTATGCTCTGAAGAGAGCAGGGGCATCGATAATTATTACCTACCATGCCAAGGAACTTGCCCAGTGGATAGTAAGTGGAGAGATAGAATAGATGAAGACAGTTGGAGGAGATGAAATGATACACAATAGATCGGAGAAAACCTTTGAGAAGGCTCAGAAGTTTATACCAGGGGGAGTAAACAGCCCTGTAAGAGCTTTCAGATCGGTGGAGAGAAGCTACCCTATATTCATCAAGAGGGCCAAGGGAAACAGACTATGGGATGAGGATGGAAATGAGTATATAGACTACCTAGGTTCGTGGGGACCTATGATCCTTGGGCACAACAATGAAAGAGTTCTTTCAGCTGTGAAGGAGTGCCTAGAGGATGGAAGCTCATTTGGACTTCCGACAAGCATGGAGGTAGAGCTTGCAGAACTTATAGTTAACTCTGTTCCATCTATAGAGATGGTGAGACTGACTACCTCTGGAACTGAAGCAACAATGGCAGCTGTTAGGGTTGCAAGGGCATACACTAAGAAGAATAAGATATTAAAGTTTGAGGGCTGCTACCACGGTCACTCGGATTCTCTTCTTGTAAAGGCGGGATCTGGACTACTTACAGAGGGATATCAGGACAGTAACGGGATAACTGCAGGAGTAACCTCAGATACTCTTACCCTTCCATTTGGAGATCTGGATAAGGTAAGGGAGCTGGTAGCAACTGACAAAGAGATAGCTTGTATAATAGTTGAGCCGGTACCTGCAAATATGGGGCTTATGAAGACTGCCAAGGAGTATTTGCAGGGATTAAGAGAGATCTGTGACAGCGAAGGGATAGTTCTGATATTTGATGAGGTAATCAGCGGATTCAGGCTGGCTCTAGGTGGAGCTCAGGAGTACTATGGAATAGAGGCAGATATAACTACTCTTGGTAAGATAATCGGAGGGGGATACCCTGTTGGAGCCTTTGGTGGAAAGAGGGAGATAATGGAGATGATAGCTCCCCTTGGAGATGTATACCATGCAGGAACCCTTTCAGGAAACCCTATATCAGTAAGAGCAGGATATGAAACTCTGACAATGCTAAGAGACAACCCTGGTATCTACACTGAACTTGAGGAGAAGGTAGACTACCTTACAGGTGAGATAGAAAAAGCTGCAGCAGAGGAGGGAGTAGATCTGGTGATCAACAAGCTGGGATCCCTATATACAATCTACTTTACCGATGCAGAGAAGATAGAGAATCTAGAGGATGTAATGGCTACAGATACATCCAGATACATCACATTCTTCAACACTATGCTGGAGGAGGGAATAATAGTTTCTCCTTCTAAGTTTGAGGCACACTTCATGTCTATAGCTCATACCAAGGAAGACCTGGACAGAACCATAGCTGTAGCAAGAAAGGCCTTTAAAGTAATCGCAGAGCAGGGGTAGGATATGAGTATTGGTGTAAAGATACTTATAGCTTACTGTCTGGACCTGATCCTGGGAGATCCCTACAGGATCCCTCACCCAGTGCAGTTTATAGGAAGGTTAATCTCCAAGGTTGAAGGTTTGACCTACAGGTATGAAAATAAAAAGTTCTGGGGGGGAGTCCTTCTTGTGGTGGTAATGGGAGTGACCTTTATAACAACCTCTCTTCTGGGGATGGTAGAGGTAGTGGAGATCTATCTCCTCTATACTATATTTGCCACTAGGTGTCTTGCCAATGAGGGGAATAAGGTATACTCCATCCTCTGTGCTGAGGATATGGAGAGAGCCAGAAGGGAGCTCTCCTACCTTGTAAGCAGGGATACCGGAAGCATGGAGGAGAGGGACGTGATCAGAAGCACCCTTGAAACCATCTCTGAAAACACAGTTGACGGAATAATAGCTCCCATGTTCTACATGGTTCTCGGAGCTCTTATCTTTCCAGGGGCCTCTTATGGGGCTCTGGCCTTTGGGATGACCTATAAAGCCATAAATACTCTGGACTCCATGGTGGGCTACAAGAATGACAAGTACATGGATTTCGGGATGGTTTCAGCTAAGGTGGATGACCTGGTTAATCTAATACCTGCAAGGCTTACAGGGATGATACTCTATCCTCTAACAGCCCTTATACTGAGGTATGATTACAGGTCTGCCCTGAGGATCTACTTCAGGGACAGAAAAAATCATGCCAGCCCCAACTCAGCTCATCCTGAAGCAGCAGCAGCAGGAGCTCTTGGGATACAGTTTGGGGGGACAACAAGCTACTTTGGTAAGGTATACAATAAACCCACAATAGGGGATAGGCTGAGGGAGTTTCACAGGGAGGATATCAGGAAGAATATCAATCTCATGTATGGAGCATCCCTTATAGCAATGACACTCTCCATGGGAATATTAGTAATATAAAGGGGAAGGCCTGGGCCTTTCCCTTTTTTATAAGATATCTAATTCTAAACTCCTATCAACCTTCTGCTGTATCTTGGAATAGCTTTTTTTACTGCAGCAGCAGCAACTGCTGATGCCATGGAGATGCCCAGTGTGGTGAGGATCAGTGTAAGGATATTTCCCTTAGGAAAACCTCCAACCCTTTCACCCCACAGAATTAAGTAGCAGTGAAGGAAGAAGATGGCAAAGCTGTACTTGGCAGTGAAATCCAGGAATGGTATGGATCTCTCCTCAAACCTTTTGAGAAAGACCATGAAGAAGAAGCATAGGGATACCTTCTGAAGGATCATAAAATCGATCCCATTGTAGACAAAGATATCTTTATGGAAGTTTCCCACATTACAGACTGTGGGAAGGTAGTTACCCCCTCCAATGGATTGTAGGAAGCAAACTCTCCTTGAAAGAATGCCAGAAGGACAGCTATGACCAAGAAGATCCACTCCCTATTCATGAGCTTATCATAGATCCTCTCTTTATTTATAGATGCCCACATCCCCATGAGGTATACAGGGGCAAAGTAGAGAAATGACTGAAGAACATTTATATTGTAGAGGGGCCTGTGGATAAGGGCTGAGCAAACTATCCCTACAACTATAAGAGATTCCTTGTACCTTGAGTTAATAAGCTTCAGAAAGATCGGTGAAGCCAGGAATAGGATCACTGCAAAGGGGATATACCAGTAGGCAGTGAGGTGGAGCCCTGTAAATGGATAGAAGAGAAGGGCATCCTGGGCACTTGCTACTCCCAGGGTACGGCTAAATCTCTCATACTTTATAATATCCCAGATGGGGTAGATAGAGAGAAAGAGGTAGGGGAGAACTACATTCTTGAGTTTCTTTACCATAAACTTTCTGTAGTTAAACTTCTTGGAAAATACATGGTGGAACATGAATCCCGAGATAAAAACAAAAAGGGCTGTTCCTCCGGTTAAAAGGTTGGCTGTGGTACGTTCAAGTGGATTTGAGGGAGCAAAGCCCGCCAAGGTATAGCTGTGTCCTGCCACTATTAAGAGTATGGCAATGCCTCTGAAGTAGTTGATTGAGTTGATAAACAAGGTAGTTCCTCCTAAGGGTTTAATCTGGAGAAATTCTACTATAGTAATATGCCTTTTTGAGGTTTTTAGCTACGGTAAATGCTTAAGATTGCATTAAAAAAACACCTGCTCTAAGCAGGTGTTTTGGATTTAAAGTTTCCCCTCTTTACCATTGGTATGGAGAGGATAGCGGAGTTTAATATAAATGCAAGGATAATATAATAGTTAGCATTACTGCCTCCAAGGAGTTTTCCATAGAGGGCAGTAGCTCCCCCCACTATAATGGCTGCAATCACATAGGACTTATGAGCCCTGTATCCAAAGATTCCCAGAAGACACGGGACTATAAAGGCTCCAGAGTAGATAGTCAGTGCCAGGAAGAAGGAAGCCAGGATAAACTGAAGTTTCAGAGCTATCAATATGGACAGTAGTCCAAAGATCACTATGAAGACCCTGGTAACAGTAATAGCTCTTCTTTCTTTTAGATCCCCTGTAAATATCTGGGTAAATGTAGAAGCTGCCGTAAGAAGGGTGGTGTCCGCTGATGAGATAACAGCAGAGAGTAGCCCAAAGTAGAGAACCACTGTAAGGGGTCTCGGAAGCACATCTGTGGCCAGGTGCATGAGGGCAGACTTCTCACCGATGTTCAGATCCGGGAAGATATTTGCTGCATACACTCCCAGAGCAGCCAGGATAAATGCAAGGGGAAGGAGAACTCCTATTGAAAGAAGTATAGATCTCTTGGCAGTTTCCTCATTTCTTGCACAAAATACCCTGGAATATATATCCGGCCCCACAAAGAACGTAGTGGAGTAGGTAAGGATCATTATAATTAGATCCCCATATCCAAAGCTCTCATTGATTATGGGAGCAGAGGATGTAATCTCAAAGTTGGCAGAGGTATAGAAGAAGCAGGCAACTATCCCTAGGAGAATGAGTATAAACTGAAGGGAATCGGTCTTTAAGATGGAGAGTTGTCCCCCCAGTGCTGTGTAGGCTATAAAGACCAGACCACTGATCCAGATTCCATGGGTATATGAAAGTCCTGTGTAAACTCCTATTATCTTTGAAGCCCCCATGATCTGGGAGGCCACGATACCGGTCCAGGCGATGGGTATAATAACCGAGGCAAGAATCTTGACCTCTCTTCCGTAGAAGGTCTCCATAAGTCCAGGAAGGTTATATCCCTTAAACTTCTTTAGGTGCCCCACAAGAGGGTAGAGGATAGCCAGACCCAGGGATGCACAGAGCATAAACCAGGCTCCCGCCCAACCCTTACCAAAGGCAAAGTTAACGCTTCCTAGGATAGCCGAACTTCCCAGAATAGTGGCAAGAAGGCTACCAGTTACCTCTAGGGTCCCTGCATTTCTTCCGGCAACAAAGAAGTCCTCGCTTCCCTTTATCCTTCTGAAGGAGACGACTCCCACTATAAGTATTCCAACTATATATAGGTTAAGAATTATATTCTGCATAGTATTCACCTCTAATCCTTAGTTATCCTATCTTCCATACTTGAAAAGATCTGTGAACTTCTTTGGAATCCTCGTCTCAAAACGAAGGATCTCATTTGTAATAGGGTGCTTAAATGCCAGTACCTGAGCGTGAAGTCCCAGACGTCTTAGCGGATTTGTAGAAGCACCATACTTCTTGTCTCCAACTATAGGGTGTCCCAGCTCCTTCATGTGGATACGGATCTGGTTTTTTCTACCAGTGGCGATCTTTACCTCAGCCAGGGAGTACTCCTTGCTTCTCTTAAGAACGTTGTAGTGGGTAACAGCCTTCTTACCGCCGTTATCTGTCTTGCTTGAGTATGTAACAAAGGCAGAGTTTTCCTTGAGCCATGAGATCATAGTGTCGCTGTCCTTCTTTATTCTTCCCTCTACAAGGGCAACATATGTTCTCTCCTGAACCTGCTTCTTCCAGTTTGACTGCATGATCTGCTGAGCTTCTGGAGTCTTGGCAAACATCATAACACCAGATGTATCCCTGTCCAGTCTGTGGACGATGAAGACCTTGTTTTCTGGGTCGCTTACCTTAACATGCTCCTTCAGGATATTGTAGGCTGTTCTCTCCTGCTGTTTGTCTGTTCCCATGGAAAGAAGGCCTGTATCCTTTGAGATAACAATAAGGTGGTCATCTTCAAAGAGGATCTCCACTCCCTTGGTATTGGATGTAGAGGTACGAACCTTAGCCCACTGAACCTCTACAACATCTCCCGGTTTAAGGGAATGGTTATACTGGCTGATAGTCTTATTTCCAACCCTTACCTGACGGTGAACAAGAAGGGATTTTATATTGTTTCTGCTCCTCCCTGAAAGGTTTTCCATAAGGAAGGTCATAAGCTCTGCAGCCTCAGAGACCTTTAAGGTTGTAATCCTGCTCTGGCTCTGGTTACCCTTACCGCCTTTATTTAGCATCTTCTTATTATTTTTTTTATTGTTTTTCATTGTCTATCCTCCTCAAAAAGCCCGGGGGCTTCATAACTTAACTTTTAAAGGTACTTTTCCAATAGTGCTAAAATTAATTATATCATATATTAGACAAATTAACCATTAAATATGGGGTAAATAAAAGGAAAGCTCCCATGGCAAAGTGAGAGCTTTCCTATAAAATCAAAAACATAAAATGAGAACTAAGCTTTTTTAACTACCCTTGTGAGAAGGAGAAAAAACCTCTCAAGATGGTAGTGTTCCTTCATATATTCCTCTATGATATTTATCATCTTCCCGGTGATATAGAGGCAGATATATGCATAGAGCATAACCTCTATTCCAAAGGTAATAGCCGAGCTCAGGATGATGAGTAGATCAACTATTATTAATGATGTCCCCAGTGGGATATTGAAGTACTTGTTAAAGATCTGAGCTGTAATATCGGTCCCCCCGGTGTTGCTTCCAAGACTCATCACAAGCCCCATACCAATCCCACCTATAACTCCTCCATAAACTGTGGAGATCAAGAGGTTTCTAGCAGCTACCTCCTGCAGTGGAACTATCCACGGAGAAAGCTCCAAGAAGTGGCAGTATACTGATAGCATTATAATTCCGTAGATACCCTTCACTCCATATTCCTTTCCGAAGATCTTTACCCCGGCAATAAATAGGGGAATATTTATAATAAGCATCATAGCACCTATGGGTATCTGAAAGAGATACCAGGTGATGGTAGCTATTCCAGAAACTCCGCCGGCAGCCAGTTTACCGGGAACCAAAAATCCGATAACTGAAAGAGCCGTCAGGATTAATCCCAGGTTGATAAGTAAAAAATCAATAAAAAATGTGGAAACTCTTTTTTTCATGGTAGATCCCTCCTCTGCGAAATAAGAATGGTGACCTGGTCACAAGAGAGATAATACCATATATAGGAGAAAAGAGATAATTCTTCTTATTCATCCAACTGTCATCAATTATGCATATCATTCATCACCGCGATTAATTTTTTAAAAATCCATCTTGTTATCTATGAGCCAACCGGTAAAGAAGGTGAGGAGAACAAAGATAATATAGAATGACATTCCAGTGTAGAGGTCGGAAAACTCATATGAAGCTGCTCTTGGGAGGTAGGCAAACTTTCCCATGAAGCTTGTGAGGGATGTAAAGGTAAGGAAGGTGATGAGACCTCCAAACTTAATCCCGTTGAAGATAGTCCTTACCACGGTTATAGAGGCAAAGATAGCCGAGATGATATAGAGAAGCCATCCCAGGGCATAGAAGATAGGTACCGGCCCCAGGTTGTAGGTAAATGTTCCAGTACCATCTGTAAATCCACCAAGAAGGACTACATTAACAGCCAGGAGTATCCCCAGAAGAGCAGTTATACCCAGACCCTCAAGTATTGCAGCCAGAGACTTAGCCAGGGTGATCTTGAAGCCGCTGTTGGGAGTCATATAGATCATATACCCCTCCTTGCTCTTGAGGTCTCTGCTGTAAAAGGTAATAACCCCTATGATGTGTGCTATAAACAGAGCCAGAGCCAGAAGGAAGAGGTAACCTACATATGAAAAGGATCCTCTAGTGGTATTCACAAGGAGAAATACCTCCAGGGCCGCTGCTATTCCAAGGATAAGCATAATAGCTTTCTTCTTCTTTAATATCTCATACTTAATAATGTTAATCATTGTATACCTCCCAGTACAGATCTTCCAGAGAGGTATTCCTCTCCTCCCTTATTGCTTCCAGGGAATCCTCCAGGACTAAATTCCCCTTCTTTAAAAATATAACCCTGTCAAGGATCAGCTCGATATCTCCCAGCAGATGGCTGGAGATTATGATAGCCTTATCCTCCGACATACTTCCTATAATAGTTTCAGTTATCTTCTTCTTTGAAATGATATCTATTCCGTTTAGTGGCTCATCCAGCATATAGAGGGAACACTCCCTGGCCAGACAAAGAACCAGCTTTAACCTCATCCTCATACCTGTGGATAGCCCCGAGACACTGTCCTTGGGATCTATCTGCATATACTCAAGGAGTTCATAGGCTCTTTCAGAGTTGAAATCGGGATACATGTCCAGATAGAACTTCACTACCTCCTCTACCCTCATATAGGGGTAGAAGTAATCCTCGGTGGGCATATAGGAAACTATATTTCTTATATCCACTCCCCTTCTTCCGTCGGCTGTAATACTTCCCCTTCCCTTTACCATCCCGTAGATACTCTTCATAAGGGTGGATTTACCGCTTCCATTGGGACCTATAAGTCCATATATATTTCCCCTGGTAAGGGTAAGGTTTATATCTGAAAGGGCCTTCTTTTTAAAAAATCCCTTGGTAAAATTTGTTACTTCTAGAATATTATTCATCCTCTGCCTCCTCTGTTTCCAGCATCTCTTTTTTTAAGATCTCCACTATCTCTTCATTGGTCATCCTCATCTCATACATCTCCTGAAGAAAACCCTCAACAGCAGCTTTTGCCAGCTCCTCCTTTATTCCATTGAGCCTCTTCAGGTCATCGGTAACAAAGGTTCCCCTTCCCCTGAGGGTAAAGGTGAGCCCCTCGCTCTCAAGCTCCCTGTAAACCCTTGCTGCTGTATTGGGGTTTATGGCCAGCTCCAGAGCCAGCTCCCTTGTGGAGGGAAGCTTGCCCCCGGGAGAGATAATCTTATTTACTATATCCTTCTTTATCTTATTGCATACCTGAAGGTATATAGGTATGTCTCCTCTAAACTCCATGTGTACCTCCTAACTAGTGCTATAGTTAGATAGTACACTA
>CAYSGC010000051.1:0-15506 GCA_964430145.1 uncultured Fusobacteriaceae bacterium
GCTCAACCTCATAGATCTTTGCAGCAAGTACTTTCATAGCCTGCTCCTTGTTCTTGAGCTGTGATCTTCCGTCCTGACACTCTACCACTATTCCTGTAGGAAGGTGAGTGATTCTTACTGCTGAATCAGTAGTATTTACGTGCTGTCCTCCTGCTCCAGATGATCTGAATGTGTCTATCTTAAGATCCGAGTTCTTTAACTCAACCTGTTCTATGTCATCTATCTCAGGAAGCACCGCTACAGTTGCTGTAGATGTATGGATTCTTCCAGATGATTCAGTTTCAGGTACTCTCTGTACTCTGTGTACTCCCGATTCAAACTTCAGCTTGGAATATGCTCCTGCTCCGTTGATAGAGAACACTA
Source organism: uncultured Fusobacteriaceae bacterium (assembly GCA_964430145.1). GTDB lineage: Bacteria > Fusobacteriota > Fusobacteriia > Fusobacteriales > Fusobacteriaceae > Propionigenium. The sequence goes on from CAYSGC010000051.1 coordinate 364, forward strand.
TCTCCTTTAGTCCACCTACTCCTGCTTCACTCTTAGAGATAACCTCATACTTCCACTTGTTTCTCTCTGCATATCTTGTAAACATTCTAAATAGGTTAGCTGAGAATAGAGCTGCCTCATCTCCTCCTGCTCCACCTCTAATCTCGATGATTACGTTCTTGTCATCGTTAGGGTCCTTTGGAAGAAGAAGTATCTTCAGCTCATCTTCGATTCCTGGAAGAGTCGCCTCTATCTCCTTCATCTCCTCCTGCATCATTTCCTTCATATCGTGATCTTTTTCAGATTTGATATTTTCCTTGATGAAATCAAGGTCCTCCATGTATCCTTTATACTCTTTGTACTTTTCAACTATTGGAGTGATATCATTTAACGCCTTATTGTACTCCATCATCTTCTTTGGATTACTCGCTACTTCTTGAGTACCCATTAACTCTGTAAGTTCATCATGTTTTTTTACAACTTCATCTAATTTCGCGAACACTTAGCCTCATTCCCTTCATTTTCTTTACTTTAACTTATAAATTATATCATAAGCTCTCTTAAAAAGCAATTTAACACAGTACTCTACAAATTAAAAATAGAGGACATTTCTCCTCTATTTTTGCTCGCTTATGTTTACCTCTTCACTACTCATACTTTGACTTGCTTCCAGCCTTTTTACAGCTGCTCCTCTGGCTCTCAGATACTCATCCTCAGAGATGTAGTTTCTGATCTCTACCTGGCTTCTCAGCTTATTTTTCATAAGCTCTGCCTCTACCTGTCCAAGCTTATCGAAGACATTACTTATCTTATCCCAGTTTTCCTCGGAACCCTCAAGCATATACTTATTTACCTCGAGCTCCAGCTGCTTTCTTTCAAGCATAAGAATCTGGTGCTTCCTGTTAGCCTCCAAGATTATGTCCTTGGCCTTAGCTATGTTTTCCTCACTGACTCCAACACTTCTGAAGTCATCCTCGTAGATAATACCAATATTCTCTAGTCTGGTGGCTCCCATAGCTACTACACTGAAGATAATTGCCATAACCACCAATATTTTTTTTCTCATCTATTCCCCCTGCTAAATCCCTAGATCCGCTACAAAAAGATCCTCTGCATTGAGCTCTAGGTTTTTCTCCTTCACTACATTTCCTTCAAAGAAACTCTCCCACACTATATCATTGTTGGAGTTTTTAGGTGTGGCCTTTTGATAGGCTACCTTCATCTCCCTTGGAGCTACTGTATCTGTAGCCATCTGAAAAACATTGTCTGAAAATATACCTATTACAAACATTGAGGCCCCCACTGCCACAAGCTTCTTATTTTTCTTCTTCTCTTCATCTAAAAGACGTTTATATACATTTAATTTCACCCTATCTTTTGGTTCCATCATAGTGTACCTCCCATATCTTTTATCCCCTTATAGTAGATCGACTTTACCGTGGAAAGATTCATGTCCTTAAGCTTTCCAATCTCCCTGAACTTATATCCATAGATATCCTTCAAAAGGATTATCTCCTTTTCCCTCTTACCTATAGTCTTCAGCCGCTCCTCCAATAAAATATTGGTATGTGCATCCTTGTTGTCCTCCAGCTCCAATATCTCTTCATTGAGCTCAAAGGTCAGCTTATTCTTTCTGAAAAAATCATAAGTTTTATTTATAGCAATTCTATATATCCAGGTATAGATATTACTTTCCTTCCTGAACTTCTTAAGGTTTTTATATACACTCACGAAAACTTCCTGAGCTATATCCTCTGCATCTTCAGGGTTTTTAACCATTCCCAGTATCTTATTGTAGACCCTGGGAAAATACATTTCAAAAATATCATCAAATTCCATTATTTACCCTCTCTTGTCTTACTAACACTTTATATGACGCAAAACCTTCTAAAAAAGTTTATATTTTTTCCATTATATATGAAAATTTTAAGTTTTTTCTGGAGTTTGCTCCGACGGGAAGATTAAATACTATTCCTTCCTTTGTGATCTCATAGGGTAGGTCACTCTTCATCTCATACCATCTCTTGGGAAGTTCATCGTAGACAACCCTTATCAGGGCACTATCCGTTCTGTAGTTTTTTATTGATATCTCTACACTTCTTCTTCTCAGCTTCTCCCCAAACCTGAGTTCCTTTGTGTCGGTCTTTATATCCACCCTCTCCTCTACTATCCCTTCAAATTCAAGGGATTCATCGTTCTCCCTGGCCATCATACTGCCAATATACCTTCCACCCTCTATCACCCTTACACTGCTTCCCTCTGAAAGCTTTGCTCCGGTCACTTTGAGGTTCAGTTCTGGATGACTCAATCCCTCACTGCTTATATAGGAGTAGTACTTCTCCACCTCTATATCCTTCTTTGCCAGCTCCACCTTCTTCTCCACCTGGGGCTCCAGGCTCAGATTAAACTTACCCTGCCTTCCATAGGTCAGCTCCATATCCCTGAGGCTTCTCTCTCCGCTGTTTTTAAATATAACCATATCCTCCAAAAATCTTCTGTCGAGGTTTAAGTTATGGATCTTCTGCCACTTTAGACTTTCATACTCATAGCTGAGACTTAGCTCCTTCATTAGGTTCTCCCCTATTATCCTTACACTGTTCCTCTGAACACTCTCCTCCACAGGCTCCATCTCTATCTGGGAAGGGGGATTTATAACTACCCTTCCATCCCTCTTTCTTTCAATGATCAGGGGAGTAAGAGAAAGAAGGGTATACTTTTCATTGTTATAGATTACCTCTCTTCCTCTGTACTGCTCCTCTATACTCTTTTTGTCGGTCTTCCTTATGGAGAATACAGTATCCCCTATATCCTCATTTTCAACAACAAGGGACTCCCTTCTTATATCCTCTGGAAAATCCTTTAGTATTACCTCTTTAGCCGGATCTTCCCACTTAAAGCTTTCACTTATCCTTACCCTTCCCCCGTCTAAAAGCTGGATCCTTCTGCTCCCGCCGTCGCCAAAGTCCAGGTTCACTCCAAAACTCAAACTACTCAATATCATAAATAACAGTATTTTTTTCAAAATCAGCTACCTGCCTCTCCCCTAATATCAATCTCTACCATTTTTCCCTCTATCTCTATAACTCTGTCTTCATCTATCTCCACTACTTCTCTGACCCTTGTCATAGAGGTGGTATCGCTATCTCCTCCATTTCTATCTTCCCTCTTGTAGCTTGCCTCCATCTTGAAGCTGAAGGTAGGCTGATATACATAGGTCAGGTTATACTCTCCCTCCTGAATATAGTAAACCTCCCCGCTGGCTATGGATACCCCCTCTAGCCTGACGTTATTCACTCCCTTCAGAGCATTAAAGACTACCCTGTGGTAACCCTCTACATATTTCTGGGAGATCCTGCTGTCCTCCCTTGGAGCAGCACTGCTGCATCCCAGCAGTGCAAATAATATTCCTGTAATAAATATTATTCTTTTAATCATCCATATCCTCCACTATCATCTGCTTCAGCTCCTGAAGGATCTCTTCCTCCTCTACCTGCTTTACGATCTTCCCCTTCTTAAAGAGTACTCCGACTCCCTTACCTCCGGCAACGCCATAATCCGCTTCCTTAGCTTCCCCCGGCCCGTTTACCACACAGCCCATTACAGCTATCTTCACGTTTTTCTCCATACCCTTAAAGTAGTTCTCCACATCCTTGGCAAGGCCTATTAGGTCTATCTCTGTACGGCCGCAGGTAGGGCAGGAGATTATCTCCACTCCTGCATCTATTATTCCCAGTACCTTTAATATCTCCCTGGCAACAGCAATCTCCTCCACGGGATCTTCAGTGAGGGATACCCTCATAGTATCACCTATATCATCCAGCAGAAGACTTCCTATTCCTATGGATGATTTTACCGTCCCCTGGAAGGCTGTTCCCGCTTCAGTTACCCCCAGGTGAAGAGGGTAGTCTATCTTCTCCTTTATCTGTCTGTAGGCTTTAACCATCATCCTTACGTTACTGGACTTAAGGGATACTATAATGTCTTCAAAGCCAAACTTCTCCAGTAGACCTATATGGTACATTGCACTCTCCACCAGAGCTTCAGCACAGGGCTTACCATACTTCTCCAGGATGCCCTTTTCAATGGAACCGGAGTTTACCCCTATCCTTATGGGAACCTCCTTCTCCTTGGCTTTCTCTACTACCTCCCTTACCCTCTCATCGTTTCCGATATTCCCGGGGTTTATTCTCAATTTATCTATCCCGTTCTCTATGGCAGCCAGGGCCAGTCTGTAGTCAAAGTGTATATCTGCCACAAGGGGTATATCAATTCTTCTCTTGATCTCGCCAATGGCTGCTGCTGCTTCAGGGGTATTTACCGTTACCCTCACCATCTCACACCCCGCCTCTTCCAGCTGTTTTATCTGTTTTACAGTAGCATCTACATCAGCTGTATTGGTGTTTGTCATAGACTGAATTACAACTCTGTCGCTTCCTCCGATGGATATATTTCCTACCCTTACTTTTCTAGTATCTATTCCCATTTTTTCTACCTCATTCTATTCTTTAGTTAATGGCTCTATTATACACCAATTCTTTACTTGATTTCAATGGAATCTATCACGTACTTCCCCTTATATACCCTGACCTTCAGCTGTGCCTTCTCAGCCCTTCTCAGTCTTTCCTCCATCTGGGCTGCTATGCTCTCCTCCACGTAATACCTTTTAAATGGGTTGTCTATATAGTGTTTATCCTCATAGGTGTAGCTGATCCTTCCCCTTATATAATCTCCCTTCCTGGGTCTTCTCTTTTTAAAGGAGGTGAGAAGTGCTCGGCCATCCTCCTCCTCTATGGTAAAGTAGCCCCTTTCATCCCTGTACTCCTCCTCTCCCTTCCTCTGAATCTCTCTCTGGTTGAGGCTCAGTCTCAGGTAGTTTCCCCTCATAAAATCATAGGGGTCGTAGTAACTCACATCAAAGGTGTATTCCTTCCCCTTCTTCAATATACTGTTTTTTTCATAGACCATTCCGAGAAACACACTAAGCTGCATTACTACCATCAAAATAAATATCTTCTTCTTCATGACTTCCTCCTGGACAGATAAAGATTCCCTAAAATAAGTGAGATTCCCACAACTATAAAGACTACTCCCCTGATAAGGGTGGAGATATTGTTATCCAGGAACCTTGTGAGAAGTATCAGTGCCATAAGGATACTTCCCTTATTAAATAGCTTTACATCATTTATCTTTATCCCTCCAAAGGCGTAGAAGAGCCCCAGAGAGAAGACATAGATATTATAAAAGATATAGCCAAAGGAGAAGAAGGTTGTTATTGGTATCAGAAGGAGGTGATAGTTCAACGGATTTTTCCACTGTTTTTTATAGACTACACTCGCCACTGCACTGAGGTAAACTACTCCTCCAAGAAACATCTTAGATCCCAGCTCAACTCCCGCTCCCGAATAGTATCCTCCCCAGTGGGTGAGCATGTAGATCATCACCAGTATTCCCATCTCAGAGATCCATCCCAGCCCCAGGGGCCACAGGTAGGTCAGAGTGATCAGGCCTCCGTAGAACATTAGGGAGTAACGCCCTCCCAGAGCAAGACCTTCATACCAGTATACTATTCCCCCTAAGGCAACTATCTTAGTAAGGGCTCTGGTGAAGCTTCCGTACCTCCCCTCATCCTTCCTTATATAAAACATCCCTGCTAAAAGAAGGGCGTAGACAGCTATGCTCCCCTCACTCCTCAGATAACAAAAAACTATTGCCGAGTATAGAAGACCTATGAGGTTGCTTCTGGTGAGATATACAACTGGAAGAACCAGCAAGCTCCACATAAAGAAGTAGGAGGTGTCGCTTCCCGATATATTGTACATCTGGGAGATGGCGGCTACCGATACTCCACTCATGGCAAAGTTAAAGATCCCGGCTCCAGTAAGCCATTCCTTCCTCTTCCATATGGAGACTCCAAAAACTACCTGAGATGTTGCGAGGATCCATAGTATCAGCCCTGTCTTCACCTCCCGGCTAAGCTGCCACCAGTTGTATGCAAAGAGGAGTATCACCCCAAAGGAAACCATAATAAGCCCCGTTATAGTTAGGTAGGCTGAAAAACTTTTAGTAGTTTCCCGCTCATACTTGTAATACTCTCTTATATTTCTAAGGCTTTCATCGTCTATAACCCCCTTGTGGTTAAGCCTTTCCAGCTCAGATAAAATTACTCGTTTCTTCATAATATCAACTCCAATAAACTATAAATTATTTAAGCCAACTACTTCTCTTAGTTTAACTCTAAAAAATCCCCCGCACAAGTGCAGGGGAACTTCTTATTTGGCCAAGTGTTTCATTGGATCCAGCGGATTATTATTTTTTCTTATCTCAAAGTGCAGGTGAGGCCCTGTAACCCTTCCCGTCATACCAGTTTTTCCAATAAGATCCCCCTGGTTCACACTCTGACCTACCTTTACATAGATGTTGTTAAGGTGGGCATACCTTGTTTCATATCCATTTGCATGCTTTATTATAATCAGCTTCCCATATCCGCTCATCCATCCAGCGTAGCTTACCCTTCCGCTTCTAGATGCATACATCTGGGTATAGTGAGCTCTCAGGTCTACCCCTTTGTGGTAGATATACCTCTTTAAAACAGGGTGTCTTCTTCTTCCAAAGGGACTTGTCACTCCCTTATATGCAACTGGCATCCTGAAGTTTCCGATGCTGCTTCTGCTGGTGGTAGCCACACTCTTAAGGCTAGGATTATGAAGGTAAAGCTTCTGGCCTACCCTGATATTGGTGCTACCGAGTTTATTGTACTTCATAATATCATCACTCTTGACACCATACCTCTGAGCTATCTTAAATACAGAGTCCCCAGACCTAACCTTATAAAATATACCATTGGATGTGGCAATCTGAATCTTATCCCCTACCTTCAACACTCTTCCAAGCTGCGGGTTGTTAGCCTTTAATACATCCAGGTTTTGATTGTGTATGGATGCTATCCTTGAGAGAGAATCTCCAGGCTTTACCGTATATATTTCAAAGGTAGGAATCTGATAATCTACTTTCTTGTCCCCTATAATTGAGGACTTTTTATTCAATGTATAGGTTTTTTCCACAGTTATGTAGTTACTGGAAAGAATCTCGAACCCACCACTTTCCTCATCTGAAGCCTCATAGTAACGGGTAAACTTATCCACATCTGTTATCTCTCTGTTTAAAACCCTGAAACACTGCCCCACAAGAAGAAGCAACACTCCAATAAATATCCCTAATCTTATCTGTTGCTTCACTTGCTTTCAACTCCCTTCTCATATGTTTTTAATAAGTCATCATTTGTTGGAGTCGATTTTATAGCATCTATTATCTTCTTAGAAGCTGTTGCCTTATCAAACTCTGAAAGATACCTTCTTATATTCCACACAAGTTCCAGCTTCTTTTTATCCAGAAGAAGCTCTTCCTTTCTGGTACCAGACCTTCTTATGTCTATAGCCGGATAGATCCTCAGTTCTGCAAGACCTCTGTCCAGGTGAATATCCATATTTCCAGTTCCCTTAAACTCTTCATATATTACATCGTCCATCTTACTTCCAGTTTCTACAAGGGCTGTCGCCACTATTGTCAGGCTTCCTCCACCCCTTATATTTCTGGCTGAACCAAAGAATTTCTTAGGATAGTAGAGAGCCGTAGGGTCTATACCTCCTGAGATCAGCTTTCCGCTGGAAGGAATTACAATATTGTAGGCTCTGGCAAGTCTTGTAAGGGAATCCATAAGGATAACTACATCCTTTCCATCCTCTAGCTTCCTCTTGGCCTTCTCAAGAACCATCTCAGTAACCTTTATGTGGTTTTTAGGATCCTCATCAAAGGTAGATGAGTACACTGCAGCTCCCTTTACAGTTTCCTTTATATCCGTTACTTCCTCAGGTCTCTCATCGATAAGAAGTATCCATACCTCTACATCCTTATTGTTTTCAATAATGGAGTTGGCCAAGTTGCTGATAAGCATGGTTTTTCCCGCCTTGGGAGGTGCTACAATAAGTCCTCTCTGACCCTTTCCAATTGGAGCTATGAGATCTATAATCCTTCCAGAAAGATTTTTTTTGTCTGTCTCAAGCTTCAGGTGCTCGGTAGGGTATGCAGGTATCAATTCATCAAAGGGAATCCTTGACTCTGCCTTCTCAACATCCCCTCCATTTATAAGAAGAACCTTTCTAAGGGCGTAGTTTTTTTCATCCCCCACAGGTGTTCTAACTTCTCCAAGTACCATATCTCCGCTTCTCAGTTTAAATCTTCTCACCTGAGATGCCGATACATATATATCCTTCTCTACACTGGTCTCCCTCAGAAATCCATATCCATCCATCATTACATCCAGAGTTCCCCAGGCTATTGTGTGGCCCTCTACGCTCTCATAGTGACTTAAGATAGCTTCTGCTATCTCATTTTTCTTACTCTTGTTTCCTATATCCAATCCTATTCCCTTTACTATTTCCTTTAACTCCTTTAGTAAAAGATTATTTAAACTTTCCATTTTTAAGAACCACCTATTCTACCTTTTGATATAAAGAATATACATCGCCGCTATATATATTCCACCTATAATCCACGAATCAACCTTTCTTTTCTTATCCTTAAACAACATCCCTATCATGAGGGTTAAAAGTATCAGGATTGAAGATATAGCTGATATTAAATGAAACTCCCCAAGTGTATCAAATAAACTTCCCTCTCTGTAGCAGAGATCCACTACAAATATTATTGCAATATTAAATATATTACTTCCAAGTATATTCCCTGCTGCCATATTGTAGGACTTCATCTTTATAGCCTGTATAGAAACTGTGAGCTCAGGCAGAGATGTAGCCAGAGCCAGAAGTATTACCCCTACAAAACTCTGTCCCAGACTTATGCCCATAATGGGAGTCTCTGCTATCCTGTCAGCTACATTGGATAGGGCTATACCTACCGCTACTACAATAAGGCCGCTCATGGCAAAGCCTAGCTTGGCCTCCCTAGGGGACATAACTATGCTGTCCTCTGGGTTCTCCTCAATGGTATCTACAAAGACCCTTCCATGCTCCAGCTTATATATAAGGTTCATAGCCACCAGGTAGAGTAAAAATATCCCTATGGATATGAGGCTGATTCCGCCTAAACTTAGATCTCCAAAAACAAAACCCAGAAAAAACATTGAGGTCAGCAGTATAGAGGAAAAGCAGCTGAGATAATTTTTCAGCCCTATAGAAGATGAAAAGGAATTTTTTATAAAGAAGATATCCAATATAAAAATAATAAATACATTAAAGAGATTACTTCCGAAGATATTGGAAACAGCCATCTCCGGTTCGCCGATAATAGTGGCAGCTGTGCTTGTAATGAGCTCTGGAAGAGAAGTGATAGAGGCCAGCATGATTACCCCTATCCAGCTCTTTTCAAGGCCCATTATATCCCCAAGTTTATCACCACAAATACTTAGTTTCTTTCCTGCCTCTATTATTATAAAAGCCAGTATAAAAAAGATTAAGATATTTAGCACAGCTTCCACCCCTTATTTCAGCTTAGTTTTTTATAAGTTCTCCGTAAAGCGTCCACGTCTTTGCATCTGTTATCTTAACTTCCACAAATTCACCTTCAAGGGATGAATCCCCCTCAAATAAAACTATCTTATTAGTAGACGTTCTAGAACTTAGTACCGCTTTATTCTTTTTACTAGGTCCCTCTACAAAAACCTTTTCTGTTTTTCCAACAAAGGCAAGACTCAGCTCCTTGGAAACCTCGTTTTGTACCTCGATAAGCCTCTGAAGCCTCTCCTTCTTTACCTCCTGGTCTAGCTGGCAGTCCATTGTAGCTGCTTTAGTTCCCTTTCTCGGAGAGTACATAAACATGAAGGCGTTATCAAACTTTGAGGTTCTTACAACATCCAGTGTATCCAGGAAGTCCTCCTCAGTTTCTCCAGGGAATCCTACGATTATATCTGCAGTAAGGGCAGCTCCAGGCACTCTCTCCTTGATCTTCGCAGCAAGAGCTATGTACTCCTCCTTAGTATACCCTCTGTTCATGGCTTTTAATACTCTCGATGACCCCGATTGTAGCGGAAGGTGAAGACATCTTGCTACCTTCTCATTTGCTGCTATCACATCTATTACATCGTCTGTAAAGTCTCTCGGGTGAGGAGAAATAAATCTTACCAGGAAGTCTCCCTCTATCTTACAGATCTCCTCTAGAAGTCTGGCAAAGGTCATCTCCTTGTCCTCTGAATCATTTCCATAGGAGTTTACATTCTGTCCCAGAAGTATAACCTCTCTGTATCCCTTCTCCACAAATCTTTTTACCTCATCTAAGATCTGGTTCATAGGTACAGATCTTTCTCTTCCCCTAACATATGGGACGATGCAGTAGGTACAAAAGTTATTGCATCCGTAAGTAATTGGTATAGAAGCTGTCTTCTTTGAGTCGAAGTCTGCATCTATTCTAGGAGGAAGTTCATCCTCATCCCCTACAAATACTACGTGTTTAAAGTCACCACTTTCAAGCTTTTCCATAGCCTGAGGGATCTTTCCTATATTTTGATTTCCCATAACGATATCGATCTGCTTAAACTTCTTAGCAAGTTCCTCTCCCTGCTCCTGAGCAAAACATCCAGTTACCCCTATTATAGTTCCCCTCTTTTCCTTTATAGGCTTAAGCTCTCCCAGCTTTCCATATATCTGGGTAGCTGCTCCCTCTCTTACAGTACATGTATTTAAAAATACTGCATCTGATTCAGCCAGATCATCAGTCATATCGTATCCCATATTTTGAAGTATATTTTTAATTTTAGCGCTTTCATTTACATTCATTGCACAACCATAGGTTATAATTGTTGCCTTTTTCTTCATCTATCCTCCTAAAATTCTCATTGCAATTATTTTTTTAGCATTTTTTATTATATCATAGGAGGCTTCCTTTTTCAATGGATCCCCACCTGGGAAGTAAGGAATTTAACCCTTAAAATACAAGGGTTCTCAGAAGTTTTAAGAATAATTATCTCCCTCTAACTTCAATGTTTTTTTATTGTAAAGAAGGAATCCTATGCTTAAACTTCTCTATCAGGAAATCGGTGGCTCCCTTGAAAATATTCTTAGGTATGAGATTGATCATGAAGGGATATCCCCTCCCCTAGGGAACCCTTGCATGAGGAGGACTATGCCACCTTTCAGTGAGACAAACAAAAAAGCAGGCTATAAAGCCTGCTTTCACTTATCTTCCTCTTATTATCTCAATCATATAACCATCTGGATCAGTAATAAAGTAGTACATAGGTTTCTCCCCTGGAAGCCCCTTGAGATCAGTTACCCGGTACCCACTCTCCCTGTGGAAAGCATGGGATCCCTCTAGATCTGCCACTGTAAGGGCAAAGTGACTAAACCCATTCCCAAGCTCATATGGCTTCTCTGGATCATAGTTGTATGTAAGCTCGATCTCAAAATTTCTCTCTGCATCGCTCAGATAAACAAGGGTAAACTTCCACTCTGGAAAGTCCTTCCTTCTCACTTCCTCAAGTCCCAGTACCTCAGTATAAAACCTTACGGATTTTTCAAGATCCATAACCCTTATACAGGCATGTTCCAGCTTATACTCCATCTCTCCTCCTAGGTAATTATATTTTATTTCCGAATATTACCCTCTCATCCTTACACATCCCCGATGGAATCCCCACCATGTCCGACAGTCTTTTGATCTCGTTCATTACATAGATCATGGCATCTTCCTCAGCTATCTCCTTCACATCCTGTCCCATGGCAAAGGCGATCTCCATCATCTTCTTAGAGATCTTCTCCTGGGAGAACCCCTGGTGACCTCCTATCGGGATTTCCTTTTTGAGGTTGTCATCCGACTCCTCCTCGTGATTCTTTTCATCCATGGCATACATATGCCCCAGGATTGTATTGTTGTAAGCGATCCCAGCGAGGTAGTTTGCATAGGTTATCTGCTCGAGCATCTCATCACTCTTTGCTCCCTTGATTATCTCCTCCAGACTCTTCCCCAAGATCTTTATAGACTGGAATGCACAGGCATCAGTTATCGGAGTGGCTGCATCCGATGAATAAGCCTCTACCGCATGTCTCAGAGCATCTACCCCAATAGCACCCATTATCTTATTGGACATAGCCTTCAGAAGGTTTGAATCCGTCACAGTGATAATAGGAGTGGTACTTCTATCTATGAGAACCTTCTCATCCTTATCCTTCACCTTCTGGGTAAAGATTGGCATCTCTCCAGTCATAAATGAAGTTACATTTACAGCTACCAGCGGGATCTGCCCCTCGCTTCTACAGACTCCGTCCTCGGTGCACTCAAGCTTTAGAGATATCCCCTTAGCACAGTTTCTTGTTGAGTTTCCTCCAAAGGATATAATAAAATCGCATCCCTTCTCGGTAAATACTCCTATTCCGTCATGGATATTCTCCATATCCGGTTTTGCTTTAGCTTTGTCAAAGACAGCATAATCTATCTCATACCTTTCCAGTACCGAGGTTAGCTCTCCTATAAGTTTACTCTCTATGATAGGCTTACAAGTTACTATCAGTGCTTTTCTAAACTTCATCTTCTTTATCTCTTTACCTGCCTGATCTAAACATCCGGCTCCCATTAGGCTCATTGGTGGCATAAAAAATCTATGTTGCATACTGTTCCCTCCATGAATTAGACTTCTATTATAAGATTAGTTCATCATCTTGGATTTGTCAATATCTAAACATACGATTTCTAAGACTTTTGTTTCATTTTAGTGCTTTGGTGTTCTATCCACTCCTCTGAACCACCTATCAAACCTGGTATGGATATAATGGCTTCCTCCAGGGCTTTCAACTTAAATTCCCTGGATACCCTCTTCTCCATCCCAGATTCTTCATAGGTCACAACTATCTCGTGGCTGCTTCCCTTAACCATGGAAACCTTTTTCTTGTTCTTCTTCACCTTTACATCATCTTGATTATCGATTGTATATACAACACTCTTAAAAGCCTTATGTTCTCCAATACTTTTATTCTCAACAAATACCCTGTGCTCTCTTCCGCTAACAAACAAAAATATTCCCAAAAGTATAGAGACCCCTACAAGAACTAGTTGAGCTCCTATCATCCTCTTCATAGTTCACTCCTCCCCAGCTGGATTTCAAGCATCTTTCTTCTCTCTGCATCCTTCTCCCTCTCTCTTCTCCACTGATGAAGAACTAGGGCCATGGCTATGATTCCATAGGATACAAATACTCTGAAGAACTCACCTATCTGGGCTGATCCCACCAGCTCCTTACCTGCTCTTGGGGATATGACAAAGATCAGGTGAAACAGAACAATTCCCACAAGGGCATTTGGAATACTTGCCTTAGATGCGGTAGCCCCTCCTATGAGGATAGCAGCTATGGAAAACATTCCGATCTGCTCGTGGCTGTTATAGGTATTCATGGTACCTATATTCTGAAGAAATATTATCTGACCGATACTTGCAAGGACAGTTGAGATAACTATAGAAAGTATCCTTGTTCTCTCTATTGCCACTCCAGAGGATTTAGCTACCTCCATATCCTGACCGACAGCCTTCATATCCTGACCCAGCTTAGTTCCCCTGAACCAGATTATAAATACGCAGAGAAGGATAATTATAAGCACTGTAAATAGAGGCATCTCAAAATCACCTATCTTTAGGCTTATAAAGGTATCAAAGGCTCTTCTGACCCCCTTTAGGTCTATGGCATTCCTTATACCATATCCTCTGCTTAGCACTATCTTCTTATTGGTCATAGGGATTATACTTCCCATTCCGTAGAGAACAACCATCTGATAGACCCCATTTATAAAGAATCCCATGATCATAGAGGTTATCATCTCCTTACCCTTGGCCTTATTGAGGATAGTTCCTCCCATAACCCCCAGAAGGATTGCCACTGGGATGGATAGAAGGATAGCCAGGAAAAGCCCCTGGATCCCCACTATATGCCAGTCCGTTACAAGGATAAGCCCCAGCTGCCCTGCCATGGCCCCTAAAACTATTCCAAAGTTCAGTCCCATTCCCGCCACTACAGGGATAATAAGAGACAGTACCAGAAAGGAGTTTCTGGAAAGTCTTAGGATCATCTCCTGGATAAGGTAGGTAGGACTTAGCTTAGATATTGGAGCTACACAAATAATCAAAGCTATCATTATAAGGGGAACTATATTACTCACCATAAATTTTTTCACTTTATTTTGCAACTACACCACCCCTTTTTCTTGTAAGAGCATACAGTATCATTCCATTGGATATTATAATTCTAAGTGTCTCCGACATATCTGTTTGAATTAAGTTGTTTATCACCGACGGTGTCATAGTAAGTATCCCCTGGAACAGGAAGGTTCCCACTATTACGTTGGTTAAGGTTGCCTTGTTTACACTGGCTCCTCCTATAAGTATAGAGGCTACCGCCGGAAAGGCCATATAAAATGGAGCCAGGTAGAGCTGAATAAAACCAAAGCTCTGCTGATAAACAATTATTCCGAAGGCCGCCAGAATTGTAGACATAACTACAGACTTTGTTCTCACTTTGTCTATGGATATTCCTGTAGAGTGGGCAAACTCCATATTGGACCCCACAGCCTTCATGGCCATACCAGATCTGGTTCTGAAAAATCCCCACACAAGGAAACCTAGAAGAGCAAAGAAGGCAAGCTCTCCGAGAGGTACTACAAACTCCCCATTTGAAAGGGGAAGACTTTTATTTAAGATCCCTTGCCAGTACTCCTCAATACTAATTGTTGTACGGAGTCCCTCTCCTCCATAGGCCCATATCATGTCCTCACTCTTAAAGGGAAGTACCAGCCACATGATGCACATCACTGCCACCGAGGAGAATCCAACATAGGTGGCGATCATCATCTCCCCACCCTTTACCTTATTCAGGATCTGAGCATATCCCCATCCCAGCAGTACAGAAAACGGGAGGCTTATCAGAAGAGCTCCTGCAAAACCAACCATTCCCTGAAGCCCCAGGGACATACTTATAGTAGCTCCCAGTAGCCCTGCCTCTACTCCCAGGGGAAGTCCAAAGTTCAGTCCGGTTCCCGAATAGATCATGGGAACAAGGGATAGCACCAGAATAATATTCATCCCCACCCTTACAAGGGTATCACTTATAGAGGTTTTCAGGTTCAGCCCCACCATGGGAGCTGCTATATACATGCTCAGCAGGAATAATCCTATTA